>NZ_JBNGZQ010000001.1:632500-659910 GCF_052049575.1 Candidatus Pelagibacter sp.
TTTTAGCAGCATTTATCCAAATTTTTTTTATTTTTTTTCCAATAATATCTAATTTTTTCCCTGCATTTAATTTTCTATGTTTTTTTATAAAGGCTAAAGCACAAGCTGGTCCTACTCTTTCGGTCCAAAAAGCGCTGCTTATAAAAGTTTTAAGTGATAATGATATTATTTCTTTTTTCCCGATTATTGCAGCCATTGGGATTCCATTTGCTATAGTTTTGCCATAAACAACTATATCAGGATTTACCTTTAGTTTTTGATGGGCTCCTCCTGTATTAATTCTCCATCCTGAGGTAATTTCATCAAAAATTAGAACACAATTATTTTGAGTTGCGATTTTTCTTAATTCTTTAAGATATTTTTTTTGGGGAAAATATTCTCTACAAGGTTCGAACACAATTGCAGCACAGTTTTTTGCATTTTTTTTTACAACTTTATTTAAATCTTCCCAGTCGTTAAATTTAAAAGGTATCACTGTGCCTTTTAATTTTTTAGGAACTCCTAATGGTTCAAGACCTGGTAAAAGATGATTATCAAGTTTTTTCTTTGATGAAACATTTGCAGACAGATACCAATCATGCCATCCATGATAGCCGCAAAATAAAATTTTTTCTTTTTTTGTATAAGCTCTACTTAATCTAACAGCTACCGACATACTTTCACCACCAGTACGAGCATATTTGACTGAAGTTGCCCAAGGATGAATTTTTAATAACTCCTCTGCTAATTTGACATCCTCTGGTGGATTTAGTGTGGTCATAGATCCAGATTTAATTGCTTTAATTGCAATTTTATTCATGTCAGTGTCTGAATAGCCAAGAACGCTTGTCCCAATACCAACCATCGTAAAATCAAGATATTTTTTTCCATCTAATCCCCAAATTGTCACTCCTTTTGCTTTTGAATAATATGTGGGCCATTTATTCCCAGGTAAATACATATCTGGCCTTTTACCAAGCAATTGTGAAACACCTGGAATAATTTTTTTAGCTTTATTATGTAACTTAATAAAATTTTTCATATTATATTTTCCAAATAATCATATAGAGCAATATATTTTATTTATCTAATAAAACTTAAAAGTGCGTTAAAAATGTTTTACCAATACTTAAATTTTTTAAGCATTTTTTTTTCAATACTGTCAAATTTCTTAATCCCATTACCTAGGAGATTTGGTGCTTTTTGAAGGGTATTTGATAAAGTTCTCATACCTTGTTCTTCTAAAGATGCAGCTTGATCCGTTCCCCACATTGATCTATCGAGCGTAATATGTCTTTCAATATAATCAGCCCCAAGGCTCCATGCAAATAACGAGGGGGATACACTCGTCTCGTGACCACTGTAACCAACTTCGCATTTAAATTTTTTCTTAAGCGTCAAAATCATATTCAAATTTAATTTGTATTCTGGACATGGGTATTCAGAAATGCAATGCATCAAGACAAAATTACATTTATTTTTTCTAAATATTTTTACAGCTTTAGAAATATCCCTCATAGTAGACATCCCAGTTGAAATTAAAGTTTTCTTTTTTTGTTTAGCAACCGCATCCAAAAATTTTAAGTTTGTGATTAGTGCAGATGGGATTTTGTTAATCTTGAATTTATATTTTTTCAAAAATTTTAAACTATTTAAGTCCCAGGCAGAGCATAAAAAGGATATTTTATTTTTTTTACAAAAATTGTTTATTAAATCATAAGATTTTCTTGTAAACTCTATTTTCTTTTTATATTCAATATAAGTAATTCTACCCCAAGGCGATTGCCTTTCTTGGTACTTAACTTCTTCAGGAATACATATGTTTAAATCTCGTTTTTGAAATTTTACGTAATCAAAACCACAATCCTTAGCTTTCAAGATAAGTTCTTTTGCAAGCTTTAAAGAGCCGTTATGATTAATCCCTATTTCTGCAATAAGTAAAGGTTTTTTCCTTTTCATATTTTACTTTACAATTTTTTTTCCTAAATTCATAACTTCAAATGCAAGCTTAAGGTCTGCGTTTTTGTTAACTTTCCCTTTTAATAGAGTTTTTTTAAATTCTTTATATTGATGGAAAAATCCAGGTTTACCTTTTTCTTTACTCAAATCAATTTCAAATTGTTTTTTTTGATAATAGAAATTTAAATTCTTTTTTTTCATGAGAGTTATTTTATTGTATATTACCATTGTTTCTATTGGATTTAATTTAATATCTTTTTTATCATTTTTTATAGTAATTCCAAAAGTGCTTGGAGTTTTAAAATTGATTGATAAAGAGATTAAATTTTTTTTATTATCTTCTAATACACAGTATATAAAATTTTTATTTTTAAATTTGAATTTTATTTCAAGTTTCTTAAAAATAAAAATTAAAATTGATAAAATATGGCATGAATTTAATAAAAAACTCTTTTTACTTTGTTCAGGACAAGTCACACTAATTTGCGAGTCAGATATTGAAAGTTTTTTCAAATATTGAATAGATTTATAAAAAATCCTGTTATATCCAATAAATACATATTTCATAAAAGGAAAAAGACTTTTTATTTCTTTCGGGTTTAAACTTAATGGTTTTTCACAAAATACAATTTTTTTTTTTAAGACAATGTATTTAACAATTTTGAATGTATCATTAACTCGCGGACATACTAAAAAAAAAACATTTTTTTCTTTTGAAACTTCATCTATACATTTTTTCCAGTCATCAAAAATTTTTGGTATATTAAATTTTTTTTGAATATTTTTTGAATTTTTAGAAATTTTTCTTGTTGAGCAAATTGAATATAGCTCTATATTGTTTGCTTGAATTGCGTTTATATGATGATAAACAATTTTTGATGAACCAATAATACAAGCTTTAAACATATTTCTATTAGATAAATTATTATTTATGAACTTTCAATATGATTAAAAAAAAAATCTTTTTATGTGGTATAGGAAAAATAGGGTTAGCTCATTTGATGTCCTTCAAAGAAAAAAAAAACTATCAATTTTATTTGTATGATAAATATTTAAGTTCAGAGAAAATTCATAATATCATAGAAAAAAAAAAATTAGGAATTAACTATAAAATATTAAAAAATTTTCCAAAAAAATCCAATTTTCAAATTGCTTTGATCGCTTCGCATTCTATTGATAGATTAAAGGTAATTAAGAATATTGTAAAAAATAACAAAGTGAAATTTTTACTATTGGAAAAATTTTTGTTTTTAAAAAAAAATGATTACAAAGAGATTAAGAAAATTTTTAATCCAAAAAATATATTAGTCAATGTGTGGGGTGAAATAGTTTTTAAAATACTTAATTTAAAAAAAATTAAGAATAGAAAATTTACTATTAAGATTATAGTTGGTGAGGGTTCTTTATTAACAAACATAATTCATTATTTTTATTTATTCTTTTTTTTAACAAACGATTATTTTCCTAAATTAATAAAGAGAAATATAAAGATAATAAAATCAAAAAGAAAAAATTCTGATGAGATAAAAGGTGAAATCCATTTTATATCTAAAAATAAATTGATGATTATGAAAACTTCAAAAAGTATAAAAAATATTCATAATATTGAGATCAATACAAATAAAAAAACTAAATATAGAATAGATTTACCTTATATTAAATATTCTAATAAGAGAAAAAAGTTATTTCCAACTTGTAAAAAGATTACTTATTTGAATGTAAACAACATAGATAAAAAAAAATTTAATAACATTTATAAGTTGCCAAAATTCAATGATATTGACAAGCATTTTTTATACATTCTGAATCATTTCAAAAAAATAAATGGGAGAAAACTAATTATTAATTAAATGAAAAAAAAAATTCTTTTAATTTCATTTCCAATCTACGCATTACTAAATTTTTATGAAAAGTACTTTAGGAAATATCATGAAAAATATGATTTTTTTGTGATTACCAATAGAATTAATAATCTTTACTTTGAGAAGATAAATAAGTTAAAGAGTGAAAAAAAAATAAATGATTTTTTCTTTTTGTCACCCAGAAATACTAACTCATTTAATATATCAGTCGCCAAAACTAGTTTTTCGGAGTCTAAAAAAATTTCTAGCGCTCTCAAAGATTTTGAATTTGAAAAAATAATTTGCTCAGACTTTTCTTCTCCAGAAATAAAATACATTATTAATAATTTATCAATAACTGAAAAAACAATCATTTATTCGTTTAATTGTCATAATTATAAATTTGATAATCAGCTTTATGAAAATAAGATTATTAATTATTTATTTAAACCAAGAACTTTGAAAAATGCAATTCTAAGAATGTTTAAAAAAATAATTAGATATAAATTGTTTCCTTTGTTTTATTATAAGTATAGTTTCGCAGAAGACTCTATACATGAAGAGTATCCCTTATATTCTGAAAAACTCAATTTTTTATTAACTGACAAACCTTACGAGTTTTTTAGATATAAGAAAAATTTTAATAATATTAATATAGACATGTTATTAAATAAAAATAATTTTGATTTATTAGAAAATAAATTATTGGTATTAACAGAATATTTAAAAACAGATAATTTTTATCAATTTGCTTTAGTTGAATATGCACATTTCATAAATTTATTGAATAAAAAATTTCAGTTTAAGGAAATATATATAAAACCTCATCCAAGAGATGAAAGTAATTTTTCAGAAGATCTAAAAATTAAGCTCAACTTAACAAATACCAAAATTAAAAAAAAAACAAGTAATGTTTCTGATTACTTGGGTGATTTTTCTTGTATTCTAGGGGGCTCATCAGCAGCAATGATTGAAGCCATCAATCTTAATAATTCAAATTTGGTCTTTGGTATGCTGAATTTATCAAATCGAATAGTTAAAAACCCTGGCGCAAAAGAGTTAATGGGAGATATTTTAAATTTTAAAAGTGGAGTTTTTTGGATCGAGGATTTTTTTAATTTTAAGAAAATGAGCAAGGATGAAATATTTGAAATTTCAAAAAAATTAAAAAAAGAGAGGTTTCAAGGTTTTTCAAATACAAAAAGTTTAGATCAAGTTTTGTTTTCTAAAGAGGTCTAATATTTTATTCCAATCTTAAGATTTTCTGACTTTACTCTCGACTCAATAATTTCAAAATCTTTTTCAAACTTTTTTAAAAATTTCTCTTTTCTAGCAATTATTCCTAGATTTCTGTTATTATGAGATTTAAGATCACTTTTTGTAAAACCGTCACCTCTATCAAATCTTCTTTTCCATTCAAGTGTAGAGCTTGTCAAAAGTAACATTGATTTAGCATCATTTAACCAACATCTCATAGCAAGATCTGGATCTGTAAAATGAGCACATTCACCTATAAAACCATATTCTGACCAGCCCCCCATCTTTTCAAATAAATTTTTTCTAATCATCAAAGGGCCTGTCTTTAGCCACGAACAGTAAAATTTAGAATGATTTTTAAATTTGGGATCCTTTAAATCTTTTTGATAAGCAAAATCAATTTCTTTTTTTTGAGCATGATGAATTCCACCACCACATAAACCTATCATTCCTAGTTTTGTATCTATTTCAAATTCTTTAATACAATCGTCCAACCAATTTTTATTGGGTGGACACAAATCATCATCTTGAGTAAATATTAAAAAATCTGATGCATTAGATAACTTTGCACCATATGTGTAACCTCTTAATTCCCCGAGATCTTTTGTAACTATCATTCTATCGTTGCTGTGGCTCAGTTTAGAATTGATCTCGTCAAAATCTTGGGATCGATCATTTATTACAATAATTTCAGCCTGGTCGCCTAAGAACCTTAAATTATCAATTGTTTTTTTCAAAGTACCAAGTGATGTAAAATAGTTTATTATTACAGAAATTTTGGGATTATAATTAAATTCATAATTGATAATTCCACTCAAGGGAAACTTGTTTTTTGGTTCTTTACCTATTGATTTATTATTTAATATTTTTTCATTATTTTTTTTAAACTTCCACTTCCTAAAATTTTTTAGGAAATGAAACTGGTCTAGAAGGCTAATAATTTTGTTCACAGCTGAAACATATAAGGTTTTTTTTGTTAAAGCACAATATGTTTGATTTATTGGATGATTAAATATACATATTTTTAGTCTAAATGGTGAAAAGTAAAAAAAAAATCTTAATAACAGGTGGTTATGGTTTTCTCGGAGCATCTTTGGTAGAAAGATTAAGGAATAGATACAAAATTATAATTTTTGATAAAAAAAATAATAAAAATCTAAATAATCTAAAAAAATTTCCAATAGTTGATATCGTTATACATTTAGCTGCTTATAACAGCACTAAAGATTTCTATAATGACTCGTTTAATGTGATGTTCGATAATTTACAACCAACAATTAATTTGCTTAATTTTTATAAAAAAAAAATGAGAAAAAAGGTTTTATTTATTTATGCTGGATCACCAGAAATAGCTGTTGGAGCGGTTGAAAAATATGGGTACAAAGTTCCAACTGATGAAAAAGTCCCTTTCGTAGTTTCAGATCCACTTAATAAAAGATGGAGTTACGCAAATAGTAAAGCTGTTGGTGAACAAATGGTAATATGTAGTGGGTTAAATTATATTATAATAAGACCTCATAATGTTTACGGACCTAGTCAAAAAAATCATTTTATACCTGAATTTATAGAGAAAATAAGAAAAAAAAAAATTGAGTTAAAAGGATGGAAAAATAAAAGATCATGGTTGTACATTGATGATTTTGTAGATGCTTTTGAAAAGGTCTTAAATAATAAGTCATGCTTAAATCAAATTATAAACATTGGTAGCAATTATGAACACTCAGTTTTAAAAGTAGCAAAAATTATTTTAAGAGAGTTAAAAATAAATAAAAAAATCCATAAAATGAAAGCTCCAGAGGGTAGTGCGTTAAGAAGAGTCCCAAATATTAAGAAAATTAAAAAATTAACTGGTTGGTATCCAAAAATTAATATTCATGAAGGAATCAAACTTTTATGCCAAAAAATTTAAATACAAATAAAAAATATATAGTGGTAGTTGGGATGGGTTTCGTGGGTTTAACCCTGGGCTTAACATTAGCAGAAAGTGGCCACAATGTAATTGGTCTAGAGCAAAATGAAATTTCTTTAAAAAAACTACAAAATGGAAATCCTCATTTTTATGAAAAAAATTTAAAAAAGCTCTTACAAAAAAACTTGAGAAAAAAAAGGATTAAATTTCTTCGAAAATTTATTGAGCTAAAAAAATTTGATATTAATTATTTTATAATAGCCGTAGGTACTCCTATTGATAGAAATAAAAAAGTTCATTTAAAAACTATTTTTAAGATCTCAAAAGAAATCTTTAGCTTAATAAAGAAAAAAACAATTGTTATACTGCGCTCAACAGTAAAAATTGGTACGACCCGAAAAATTGAAAAGATATTTAAATCAAAAAAAAATAAAGTTAACTTTGCTTTTTGCCCAGAGAGAACTATTGAGGGTGACGCACTTAATGAACTAAAATATTTACCACAAATAATTGGATGTGAAAATAGAAACGTAAGAAAAAATGTAAATGATTTATTTTTATCCATTACAAAAAATTGTGTTAACTTAAACACTTACGAACAGGCTGAAATGGTTAAGCTTATAGATAATTCTTATAGAGACTCTATTTTTAGTTTTTCAAATCAGATTGCAAAAATGGGCGAGTTGATGGGGATAGATATTAATGAGTCATTATTAAAAGCTAATTATAAATATCCAAGGAATACTTTACCAAAAGCAGGACTAGTTGGTGGACCTTGTCTTACAAAAGACCCACATATATTAATGGAAAGTTTAAAAAATAAAGTGAAACTTCCAATTATAAAAGAGTCTCGCTTAAATAATGAATCAATACCAAAATTCACCATAAGATTAATGAAAAATAATGTTAAAAAAAATTTTAAAAATGCATTAATTTGTGGACTTACTTTTAAAGGAATGCCCGAAAATGATGATGTGAGAAATTCGTTATCTCTTAATGTGATACAAGAGCTAAAAATTAATTATAAGAATATAAACATAGATACTCTTGATCCTTATTTAAAAAATAATTATTTAAAGCAGTCTATAAAACAACATTATAATAATTTTAACCAAATTAAAAAAAAATATGATTTGATTATTATTGCGAACAACAACAAATACTGGAAGACAATAAAATTTAAAAATTTTAACAAAAGAATAGTTTCTAAAGGGTTGTTGTATGATTATTGGAACACTTTTGAAAATATTAAAAAGAAAAATTATATTGTCTATGGTTCAGGAAATTTAATCAAAAAATTATGATAAAAAAATTAACTTATAAAATAATAACTATTATATTTGGTAATTTTGGAAAATTAGTTATTACAAAAACTAAATCTTTTATTTCGTTAGATTGGCTTAGAGATCGTTTATTTAAAAGAACTATTAGCATAAAGAAAAAGGATAAATTATTTTTTAAAGTTTATGACGTAGGTCAATC
This sequence comes from Candidatus Pelagibacter sp., assembly GCF_052049575.1. GTDB lineage: Bacteria > Pseudomonadota > Alphaproteobacteria > Pelagibacterales > Pelagibacteraceae > Pelagibacter. The sequence goes on from NZ_JBNGZQ010000001.1 coordinate 640,928, forward strand.
TTCCTCATTGAGAGCAAAAAAATTTTTTAGATCTGAGCCGGACACTTTAGAATTTATAGATTCGTTCAATCACAATTCGACTTTTGTTGATTGTGGTGCAAATATCGGACTTTATTCATTGTATGCAGCTAGTTTAGGTCATAAAGTTTTTAGTTTTGAACCGGAGAGTTCAAATTTTTATCTTTTAAACTCAAATATTTTACTGAATTCTTTTAATGAAAAAATAAAAGCTTATCCAATAGCTTTAAATAATTCTAATGACGTTGATCAATTATATATTTCAAAATTTGAATGGGGAGGTAGCTGTCACACATTTGGAAGAAATCTAGATTTTAATCTGAATAAATTTGAACCAAATTTTGTACAAGGTTCGATAAGTATGCCATTAGATACTTTTTGCAAAAATTCAAAAATTAATGTTGATTACTTGAAAATCGATGTTGATGGAAACGAATTATTTGTAATTGAGGGAATGACTAATTTGTTAAAAGAAAAAAGTATTAAAAAAATCCTAGTTGAGCTTAATTTAAACCTAAAAGAGCATCAAGAAGTAAAAAATTTAATGATTAAATATGGTTATGAGATTGAAAATCAAAAAAAAAACAAAGTTAACGAAAACTTAATATTCTCAATTAAAAATTAAGATTAAATATATTTTATTTAATTTGCAAAACTTCTTTATTCGAAATTTGAAAAATTTTATTACAATTTTCTAAAAGGTTTGGTTTGTGGGTTATCAATATGATTGTTTTATCTTTTTTAATCTTATTAATATTTTCAATAATTTCTAATTCAGTTTTTTCGTCTAAAGCATTTGTTGCCTCATCAAAAATAATTAATTCAGGTTCTTGATAAAGAGCTCTTGCAATCGCTAATCTTTGTGCTTGGCCTCCTGATATTTGTTTTCCATTAGATCCAACAATTGTATTTAATTTACTTGGCAGATTGTTAACAAATTTCTCTAAAGATACCTCTTTTAAAATTTTGTTAATTTTATCAATATTTATATTATCTTCATAATCTCCAAAAATTATATTTTTTAATATAGTGTCGTCTATTAAATAAAAGTTTTGAGGCACATAACCGATAATGCTTTGAAAATTGTTTTTTATTATCTCAAGGTTATTTTCATCAACTATAATTTTTCCTTTTGATGGAGCAATAAAGCCCATCATCAACTTGATTAGTGTGCTTTTACCGGAGCCAGTTTCTCCAATGATACCAATAAAATCATTTTTATTTATTTCGAAATTTATATTTTCCAAAATTGGTTTTCTGCCTTTAAAGCTATAGAAAACATTTTCAAATTTTATTTTATCTTTAAATTCAAAAATATTACTATATTTTTCATTTTCAGTATCCACATCTTTATTTAAATTGATAAATTCTTTTGTTATTTGTGTGATAGAAATTTTTCCACTGATAAGTGCTAATCTATTTAAAATAATATTACTTATTGATGGATAAATACGTAGAGCGGCCATAAAATATAAAGCCAAATAAGGTATTACTATATTAAGATTTATATTAAGTTTAATTATAAATAATATTGAGGCAAAAAAGATTAATACTAATAATAGTTCTATAAATATTTTTGGTAATTTATTCAATACATCTAAATATTTAATAGCTCCAAATTCTCTAGTTATAGAGTCTTTAAATTCTTTTGTAAAAAATTTAGATTTTTTATAAAGTTTTACCTCTATAAATGCATTTAATATTTGATTAACAATTTTACTTTTTTCACCTCTTTCGAAAAATGAAATATCAAATTTTTTTTTAAGTTTCTTTGAAAAAAATTTAAGATAAAAAATAGCTAATAAAGAGAACAAAAACATTATAGAAATTGTTAACTTTGCATTAATAAATAATAGTAAAATCACTATTAAAGAAGTTTGAAGTAATTCTTTAATAATTAAAATAAAAGATCTTATATAGCCAACTGTTATATTTACTTCAGATGTTATATTCCTTCCAAGTATTATAGGGTTATTCTCAGTATGAAATATATAATTTTTATTTAGATAGATCTTAAATAATGAAGAACTTAAATTGATTTTAAGATTATTAAATAATTTTGCTTCTAAAATGAAAAAAAATAAATTTAAAAAAAATTTAATTGTAAAAAATACAATTATAAGAATTCCAAAAATTAAAACTAAATTTTCATTTAAGAGCAAATTATTTAGTATAGGAACATCAATATTAAAGGAATTTACCTTATCAATCAATATTTCCTCATCTAATATTATTGATAAATAAGTTGGCAATAAACCAACACCAATTGTCTCAAATAGACTAATAATTATAAAAAATAAAAAATAAAATTTTAAATAAAATTTTTCTTTTTCTTTGGTTAAAATTGATATTTTTTTAAAACTATCTCTTATCATTATTTGACTTTAAAACTCTCTTAATTTCTAATATTGAATTTTTATTAATTAAAGTACTTAAATCACCTAAATCACTTATTTTTGAATTTTTTTCAATTAATTTTCTTATTACTCTTCTCATCAGTTTACCACTTCTAGTTTTAGGGAGGGAGGGAACAAAAAATATTTTTTTGGGTATCGCAAAAGTCCCAAAATTATTAATAAGTTTTGAATGTATCAATTCTATAATTTTTTTTGATTTTGTTTTTTTGCAAACTAAAAAAATACATATTCTATTACCCTCTAGTTTGTCAAAAACTGGGACAGCACACACCTCAATTATATCATTTATTTGTAGAACTATAGACTCAATTTCACCTGTGCCAATTCTGTGTCCTCTAACATTTATCACATCATCATTCCTCCCATAAATAAGAAGCTTATTTTTTAGATTCAGTTTACCTATATCAAAGAGATTAAAAGAATTATCTTCGTTCCAATAATTTCTCCAAATTTTTTTTTCATTTTCAACACCAATCATACATCCAGGCCAAGGACTTGTGATCTTAAGGTTTTCTTTTTTGTTGTTAAATTTGCTGATATTTAAATCTATTTTTTTTGAAAAAGAGCTTCCAACAGTTCCAAATGTTGTAGAATTTTCTTTAAAAGTTGGTGAAAAAATTATGCCACCTGTTTCTGTTTGAAAATAAGTATTTACAATTGCTTTATTTTTTAAATTAAATGCAACCGAGTACCAACTCGCTATAGATTTAGCCAATGGTTCTCCCATAGAGCCTAAAGTTTTAAGATACTTTGTAGAAATATTCAGGTCATATTTAACGTTTTTAAGTAATCTAATCAAAGTCACTGGGATATAGAGAATATTAACTTTAAATTTTTTTAAAATTTTTTCCAATCTTTGGGTATTTAGTATTAATGTTGGTTTTTCTAATAGAACAGTCGTTGCTCCAAGGGACAATGGTCCATAAAGTGAATAAGTATGACCATTTATCCATCCTGCATCTGAGGCGCAGAGGATTGTGTTTGTTTTTTTTAATCCAAATTGTTTACTTGATGTTAGTTTTGCATACAAAAGATATCCTCCAGTCGAGTGTATTATTCCTTTAGGTGTTCCAGTTGAACCAGAAGTAAAAAGGGTGAATAAAGCGTTATTACTATTAAATTGTTTATAAATTGTCTTCTTATGAATTTTTTTTGAATTTTCTTTTAAAAAAGTTTTTGTATTTTGGATAATTATAAGATGAAAATTAAATTTTTTTTTTGCTTTTTTTAAAAAAAGGATTTTATCTTTGTCAGAAGTTTTAGTAATTAATATACCAGGTTTAATCAATTCCAATCTTTTCATAATCGCCTCATTTTCTAGTTCTTCAAAAATTACACAATGTTTAAGACCGAGTTTTGCTGAGGAAAGCATGGCAACAGAGGCCTCAATAGAAGCAGACGAGTGAATAAAAACTGGTCCTAGTTTTTTATTTTTTTTTATAAGATGGTTACTGAAGTTGTTTACTAGGTTATTTAAATCTTCGTAAGAAAACGAGAATTCATCACCATTTTCCTTTATGTAATGAATAGCAATTTTTTTTTTTAATTTCGTATTAAGGTTTTTACCAATGCAATTTTCTACAGCATTCAATTTTCCATCATTAAACCACTTAAAGCCATTTTTAGTTTCTTTTAATATTTCTTTTGGTTTTTTTGACCATAATATTTTATTTTTTTGAATATTCCAAAATTTGATATATTTGCTCTTCATTAGTAAGATAATGCTATATATATTTTTATTTTAAGCCAAATGATAGAAAAAAAAATTAAGGATGTAATGGTTAAAACATTTAATTGTCATTTTTCTGAAATAGATAACAACTTATCAATTGGAAAAATTAAAGCATGGGACTCACTTAATCACTATAAATTAGTTTCAAATTTGGAAAGAAAATTCAAAATAAAATTTGATGATGGTGAACCAGAGACATTGACATCTTTTAGGATAATTTTATCAACTATTAAAAGTTATTGTGATGAATAAAAAAAAACTTCTTATAATAGGTGACTCTAACTCCTTACCCAGATATAACACAAGCGAAGAGGACAAGATTAAACTTGAGGATATATACATAAATTTACTTAAAAAAAAATTTGAAAAAATAGAAATTGAGAAATTTGCCGTAGGAGGAATAACAACAGGACAATTATTTAATTTTTCAATACCTTATTACACTGAGTGGAAACCTGATTTTGTTATAATACAGTCTGGTATTAACGATGCAAAAAACCAATTTTTATCAAGTCAGAAAGCAAACTATTTATATAAATTTCTATCTATTTTTGGTTTTGGAAAATCATTTATTAAAGATAAAATTATTTATAACAATAATTTAATTAAAATTAAATCTGTCTCAAAAGTATCAAGACAAAATTTTGAAAAACAAATTAAAAAGATAAAATCTTTATTTGTTGATGCACAAATTTTTTGGATTGAAATTTATAGTGACGAAAAAATTGAGTTGGAAAGACAAAATACATTAGACACAATTAAAGAGTTTAATTCTATGTTAAAAGATTTATTTTCTAGTAATTTTATTGAGCTAGGTGAAATTAAAGATAGAAGAAACTTTACAACGGACGGATACCACTTAAATAAAAATGGTCAATTACTTTTAGCAGAAAAAATATCTAAAATTTTGAATGATCAATCTTTACAGCAATAAAATTTTATTATATTAAGCTAATATGCTGAAATGCATGGTGGGAAATCAGTGTGAAATTCATTGGCTGTTCCTGCAACCGTAATAGTCGGAGCGCCACCCAGCACAGTCCGCTGTTGAATGAAGGCCAGGAAAAGTCTAGTTCTGCAATGAAAATTGACATCGGCAAATAAAAAAAAATAATTTTGGTAATGGTACCAGAATTAAGAAAATAGAATTAGTACGATGTTTAAAAAAAATTTAATAGGTATAATCACAGTTACTTTTTTAATTTTTAGTTTCTGTAAAGTCTCTTATACAAAAGAAATCCCGGTTATCGTTATTGCACCGAATAAAAAACCCCAGTCTTTATCAACTGTAGGTACGTCAATAACAATTTTGGATGAAGAATATTTAAATAAAAGTAATGAATATTTTTTAGGTGATGTTTTATCTTCTAACACAACAAGCATAAATTTTTTTCAAAGCGGTGGTCATGGAACTGCTTCTGCAATTCAATTAAGAGGAATGCCAAAAAGATATTCTACAGTTTACATTGATGGAGTAAAAATGTCTGATCCATCCAATGTTTCAAATGATTTTGACTTTAATAATATCTTAACAAGTCAAGTATCAAGAGTTGAAATATTAAAAGGAAACCAAAGTTCAATTTATGGGAGTGGAGCTATTGGGGGAACAATACACATTACCACCAAAAAGGGTAAGCCTGGGTTTAATAAAAATTTCAATTATCTAACAGGCTCTAAAGAAACACATAATTTGTCAACTTCAATTTCTGGAGGAGACGATTATAAAAATTATTTTGTTGGTTTTGAAAGATTCCAGACTGAGGGAATTTCACAAATGATGCATAACGATGAGAAAGATAGGTATAGAAATAACAGTTTAATAGGTAGCTATAACTATAACTTCTCAAAAAACTTTAAGTTAATTAGTAATTACAGGTTTGCAGATACATATTTGCAATATGATGCAACATGTGTTTCTAATCGTTTTGGCTGTTCGCCTAGCTATGATCATGCTGAAGATGTGGATGCAATTGAATCATCTGGAAATTTAAGTTTAATACACAAATCATTAAAAAATCTTGAAAATAAATTTACTGTTGCAAATACTTATATAAAAAGAATCTATAATGCTGCAATTAATAGCAATAATACAAAACAAGATAGCTATTATGGCGAAAGGTACTCCTTCTTATATCAAGGAAACTACAATTTAAATTTGGATAACAGTATAGTCTTTGGTTTTGAAAGAGAAGATGACTCAATTGGTTATAACAAAAATATGACAGGGATGGATTACAAAGATGCTTACGTAACTTCTAAATATTTTGATTTTCAAAAAAGATTTTCTCCAAATATTTTTGGAACTTTTGGATCTAGATTTGATAATCACTCTTTAGCTGGAAATGAAGACTCTCATAGGCTAACATTAGCATATCTTTTTGATAATAAATTAACTAAAATTAAAAGTTCCTACGGCACAGGTTTTAGATATCCCTCTTTGTATGAATTTTATTTTTATACATCAGCAGGTTATGATGGAAACGAAAAGGCTGAAAATAGTGAGAGTTTTGATATCGGTATTGAAAAAACATTTCCAGAAATAGGTTTAAAAATAGATATGAGTTATTTCAATATTAAATACCACGATGTACTTGAAGGTTGGCAGGCATCAGGTTGGGATGCTGGTAATCATCCAGGCACAGTTAAATCTCAAGGATTGGAATTAATGTCAAATTTTAAATTTAATAAATTTTTAAATTTTGATTTAAATTATACTTATACTTCTACCTACGATGGAGCAGAACAAGATGATCCAAATAAAACTGATGGTCAAAATAACGCTCAATTAGTAAGAGTTCCTAGAAACTTAATAAATTTAAATACTAATTTTAAAATACCAGGCTATGAAAATCTAAATATTTTATTAAGTACCAAATGGTCTGATATGGCCAGGGATTATGGCAATGGAAATAGAACTTTTGCTGATGAAAGAATAGACGACTATTTAGTTAATGATTTGAATATAAATTATAAATTTTCAGAGGCGTATAAATTGTATTTTAATATTACAAATTTACTTAATGAAAAATACGAAACCGCCAGAGATTATTCACAAATGCCTAGAACATTCAATTTTGGATTAAAAAATAGCTTTTAAAGTTAATTAAGTTATATTTAACGATATATAATTTATGAATTATTTAAAAGTTTCAATAGGAATTTTTTTTGCATTAGCGGCAAGTAGATTTATTCCTCACCCTCCAAATTTCACAAGTTTGATAGCTCTTAGTTTTTATGTTCCAGCATTACTAGGTAGGAGATTTATACCAAGTTTGATATTCAGTTTTCTTTTGACAGATTTAGTTATTGGTTTTCATAATACATTATTTTTTACATGGGGTTCAGTTTTATTAATTGGAATTATATCAAATATTTTCAAAAAAAATTTGGGCTTAAGATTAATAGGAGCAATTACAGGTGTTTTGATCTTTTTTATTGTCACTAATTTCGGTGTTTGGTGCACAGGTTTATATGGTTATAATTTTGAAGGTTTCATTATCTGCTACTCTTTAGCTATACCTTTTTTAGGAAATACACTTGTCTCAACAATAATATTTTCAGCTCTGATTGAAATTTTGTTAAGTATTATGAAGTTAATGAAAACAAGAATTTACAACTAACTTAATCGTGCAGATCTAAAGCTGTTGCTGCAAACTGCCTATATGTTTTATCAAATTCTTCACCTAACTTAGCCATCATCTTGTTTCCTTCATCATCATCTTTCTCTGCAATCTTTATTTCTGGCCATCTCTCTTTTGGAAATTTCACATATAAACTAAATACTTTGGCTAATCCTGAAATTTCCTCTTTTGAAATTGTTGGCATTCTCAACATACTGGCACTCGTGTTGGATAAAGAACAAATTTCTTCATCTTTAATATAACCTTTTTCAATAGCATAAGTTCTTAATGGTGTTCCATGATACGGTGCAAAGATAAAAGCACCTGTAGCATCAATAGTTTTGGGAAGCTTTCGCACAAAATTAATTGTATCAAATATTAAATCTCTCGTTTCATCAGGCATTCCAATTATACTGTTAGCGCATGAGGCATATTTATGCTCAGCAGCTATTTCAAAGGCTTTTATCTGAACTTCATCCTTTACATTTCTCTTTAAGTAGTTTCTTCTATAGTCATAATTTCCATGCTCAATACCAATGTTCATTCTGAGCATGTTCATTTCTTCCAGACCCGCTGCTCTATATTCTGTAATTGTCTCAGCCCTTGTGTTCATCCAAAATGGAATTTTATAATCAGAGTAAAGTTCTTTTAATTCATCAAACTCTCTATTTGACATTGCTAAAAATGTATCAACAACAAAGTAAATTAGATTGGGATCATACTTCTTTACTAAAAAGTCTAACTCTTTTCTCATTCTTTCAATACTTTTTTTTCTATGAAATCTTCCACCTGTCTCAGCTTTATACTCAACATTGTTAGACGGTGAATTACAAAAAGTACATGTATACGGACACCCTCTTTGAGTCTCAAAGCCCACTGCTCTCCAAATTTTTCCTTGCATAGGTCTATATAGACTTCCTTTTTCAAATAAATCCCAGTCAGGTATAGGAACAGTATCAATATCCACTGGTGCGCGCATACCATTTCTATAGATATTTCCTTCCCCTTTAATGGTGAAATTTTTTATTTGGTCAATTCTACCTCCTGAACATAATGCATTTGCCATTTCAACAACCGCACCTTCGCCCTCTCCTCTACAAACATAATCAACAAGTTCATTTTTTATTACTTTATCAGCAGCATAAGTTGCAAAAACTCCTCCAAATAAAGTTTTATAATTTCTTTGGTTTTCAGGGATAGATTTAAGTAAATCGATGGCTAAATAATAGGTGCTTTCTAGAACAGAAACTAAAATTAAATCTGGCTGAAAAGTTGCTATTTTTTTTTGAAAATCTTTAACTATTCCATTCTTTGGTTTTACTCCTTTTTCATGCCATTCAGAGTTATCATATTTATGAACATTTCTATTTTCAACTTTTTCATCATTTGTATTTTTTCCTAAAGTTAAAGAATCAATATCTTGATAATAGGTGCAATCAAAAAGATCTAACTGATATCCTTCTCTCCTTAATAGCGCTGTAAAAATTCCAACTGATTGAGGCATGAGTGCACTCATGTGCAAGTTTGGATAAAATATTAAAACTTTAAAGTCTTTTGGCTTTCTAGGTGTAAAAGGTGATTTTAACATAGTGAACTCTTATAACAATTTTAAAGTTTTTCAATTGATATAAATAACATTTATAATAGAAAACAATGCATTTTTCTTATTTCAATTATCTTTTGCTTAAATAATTAATATTTTTAATCACTTTGATTAGGTCTTTTTTTGTATCTACAGAAATTGAATTATTAGACATTTTGATCATGTATACTTCAAGTCCTAACTCTAAAAACCTAATAAGCTCACAGTCTTCAATGTTTTCAAGAATTGTTTTTTGTTTAATTTTTGAGAATATTTTTAAGGCTTTATATGGAAGTGAATAAATGCAAACTTGTCTCCAAGCATGTGTAAATTTACCTTTTTTGCTTATGGGTATTGGTGATCTAGATTGATAAAGTAGTCTTCCGTCGTTCCTAAAAACTACTTTTGGAATATGTTTTGATAAAAATAACTTTTTATCAGTAATTTTTGTATAGCCGTTTATAATTCTATTTGGATATTTTTTTGCAGTCTTAATTAATTTTTTAATATCTCCTGTATCACATATAGGCTCATCACCTTGAATATTTATATAAAAACTAGCTTTAATTTTTTTTGATAGCTCTGCTATTCTATCAGTTCCAGTTAAGCATTTTTTTGATGTCATAACACAACTCATATTATTGTCATCGCACAATTTTTGAATTCTTTTATCATCAGTTGCAATAAAAATTTTATCTCTTGATACTACTTTCAGACATTGTTGATATGTTCTTATCAACATTGGAATACCTAAAATTTTGATAAGTGGCTTGCCAGGGAGTCTTGAAGAATTATATCTTGCAGGAATTACAATTATAAATTTTTTTATCATTTTATAATATAATATTCATTTTAGTATTTACTAAAGAAATTATTAATATAAAAGATTATAAAATTTTAAAAATGATAAATTTTAATAATTCAAACTTTTTTTATGACCCTTTTCCTCATTGTGTTTTGAATAATTTTTTAGATAATGATATTTATGAAAAAATTTGTGCAGAATATCCAGATTTAGATTATTTTGAGGAAGTGAAAAGTAAGACATCTGATAATAAATTTAAGAAATATAGATTTTCAAATAATACCAAGAACTTTACAAAATTTATCGACACAACAGTAGAAACGAAAAAATTTTATGATTATTTAAACACTGATGAATTTACAAAAAACATAAATAATTTTCTCTTATCAAAGCAAGTCGATTTAAGAATTGACACAAACAATAAAAAAAGTTTAAGACAAATTATAAAAAATTTTTTTTTGAGAAAATCTTCAATAGATTTTGAGTTTTCATCAATTCCCATAAAAAATGGATTTATTTTGCCTCATACTGATGGAGGTAATAAATTATTGGGTTTCGTAATACCAATAATTGATGATGATAACATTTTTGATATCAACAACCTTGGAACCAAAATACTCAAAGCTAAAACAGATAAGTATAGATATAATTTTTATAATAAAACTGTCCCCTTTGAGGAAACAGAACTAGTAAGGGAATTACCTTTTAAAAAAAATCAAATGTCTTTACATGTTAAAACATTTAATTCGCTTCATGGTGTTGGTCCTATTGAGGATAAGAATAACCTAAAAATTGAATATAGAAAAAGTATATCCGTTTTTTTACTTAAATAATTATTTTAGAATAATTTTTGTTTTGTAGTTTCCTTTTTTCAAAAAATTTTTTATTTGTTCTAAAATTTTTAAGTTTGAAATATTTTTTGTTAATCCAAAAATCTTAATTTCCTCAAATTTTTGCATTATACAATAGCTAAGCGCATAGATTAAAACAAGATTTTTTTCATAGCCACAAAAATTATTTTGGATTTTGATTTTATTATTTTTTTTAATATTATAGTTAATTATTTTATTTTGATTTCTTTTAATTAAATGTCTTAAAATCTTATAATGAGGTAGAATTAAACTAACATTTTTGGTAGATAAGGCCTTCTCAATTTCAGTAAAAATTCTATACGCATTACACATAAAAATATAATCAAGATATTTGCTATTGATAAAATTTATAAAATTAAGAGTTGAAGTCGCATATCCATTTAATCTTAATTTTTTTAGATTAATATTTTTTGTGTGCAAATTATCACATAAAATAGCTATTTTATTTAATTTTTTAGACTGTACTTTTTTGTGTTTAATTACATCAAGAAAAAGATTATCAAAAATATTCATATCATATTGTGTAGCTTTATTTTTTTTCAAAAATTTTAAAATCTTTATCATTCTATCTTTCTTAAATTTTTCTTCCTCTAAGAATCTTTGAACAAAAGTTGGATGAATATTATTTTTAGCTGAGTAAATATAATACTTATTTTTACCCCATTTGTATTCTTCATAAAGATTTTTCATAAATTTTTTAGAAAAAATATTTACCTTTTTTAATTCTGTATTCTTTTTTTTATATTTTAAAAAATCTTCTAATTTAAGATTTCCAGCACCTCTACCCATTCCCATTATTGAGGTATCGATTACACCAAAACCCATTTTTATTGAGGCAATTGTATTATTTAATGCATCACCAGTATTATCATGTGAATGAAACCCGAGGCGATTTAAATTTATACCCCCTTTTTTAATATATTTAGATATATTTAAAATTTTATTTGGTTTACAATTTCCGAAACTATCAGCAAGATATAAATAGTCCGCTCCAAACCTTATTGCAATTTTAAAAAATGATAAAATTTCTTGATTTGTTAAAATTGTAAATTTCATTAAATTTACACAAACAGTATAATTATTATTTTTCAAATATTTCACTATCTTTTCAAGTTTTTCTTTATCTGTAAAATTGCAGGCGATTCTAACAATTTTAACAACACTTTTTTTTGAACTAATAAAATTTTTTTTCAAACTATTAAGTCCTTCTTCTCCAGTATAATCTGATAAATCAATCATCACTGATATCTTTTTATTTCTATCAAATTTTAATTTAGATAAATCCTTCTCACTTGATGTTAAAAATTTTCCAATTTTGCTTAAGCCACTTGGACCTGAACCAATATTATTGATTGGTTTTCTAAATCCAATTTCTATAATATTTACAGAGGTTTTTGATAAGACTTTCAAATAATTTTTTGCGAAATTTGTTGAAAAATCCCAATTATTATAATATCCACCATCTCTAAGCGTGCAATCCAAAATTTTGACATTATCCATATATAAACATTAGATTATTTTGTAATTACAATCAACAATGATAAGTCATAAAAAGTTATTAATCAGATTCAACAAGATTGAAAAAAAATATTTTTCTGATCCTCATTATAATATTTCAAAAAATTATTTACATTATCTACTATTGAATCAAAATTTTAGCTTTATTAGATTTACTTTATCTGGATATATAACAAATTTAATCTTATTATTATTATCATTTATTTCGATTTTATCTTCTAAAATTAAAAATATATCTCATGCAAATTATTTTATTGTCCATAAAGGTCAAAAGGGCAAATATGACTTTAGAAGTAATTATATCCTAGATAATTACGAATTTAAAAAGTCTTTAAATATTGTGAGATGTGTTTCTTTTTTCGATAGCATAAAGGTCTATTTTAAATATCCTAACGTGATTTTTTATCTATCTTTTGATTATTTTAATAATTTTTTCTCTTATAATAAGTACTCATTGATTGAAGATTACAAAGTGCTTCATGAGAAAGAAATTAAAAATTGCCAAGATATAATAAAAATTTTTAAGTTTTTAAAAATCAAAAAATTTTTAAGTATCGATGATCAAAGGATTATGCAAGTTTTTTTAAAAGCTTGTAAAGAATTAAAAATCGAAACTTTCGGTTATATGCATTATAAGTTTTCAAAATACGTAATAGGTATTAAGTATTTATCTTTTGATAATTTTATTGTGTGGTCAGATTATTTTAAAAAAAAACTTATTGATGTAAATAAAGATTATAAAAAAAAAAAAATTTTTGTAAGCGGTTACCCCCTAAAAAATGTTTCAAAAAAAATTAATAAAGATGAGATAAATATACTATATTTATACGACTTAAATTTAAATTTCAAAAAAATCTCAAAAATACTAAATGAGTTAAATATGAAAAAGAGAATTAATATTTTTGTTAAACTTAAACCTCAAAAAATTGAGACTAAATGGGATATTTTCTGTAAAAAGAAAAATATTAAATATTTTAAATTTGAGACTTTAGACCAAATTAATAAGAAAATTAAATTTGATTATTTTATTGCAACAATATCTACTGCAATATTAGAATCCACTTTATACGATGCCATTCCTTTAAAACTAAACTCAAGTAATGATTTTGCAGATGATCTTATTCAAGATAAAGTTGTATTTAAGGTTAATAATTTATCAGACATTATTAAAATTACTTGTAATCAGGCTTCAAAAAAAAAATATTTTAATAGAATATTTCGAAAAGTATGGGGTTTTAAAAAGTATAATTCAAATAATATTAAAAAAATTCTTTCAAAATATTTTTATACTATTAAAAGTTAAACGAAATGATTATTAAACCGTCTGTTATAGGCTTAGGGTATGTTGGTTTACCTTTATTTCTAAAATTACAAAAAAAATTTAAGTGTATTGGTTATGACAACAGTATTTCAAGAGTAAGTAGCTTAAAAAAATGTATTGATACTAATAAAGAATTTTTAAAAAAAGAACTAATCTTAAAAAATAAATCTTTTTTCACCTCAAAATTACAGAGTCTTAAAACAAGTAATTTTTATATTGTCGCTGTTCCTACACCAGTATTTAAAAATAATATGCCAAATCTTGAACACTTAAAAAAAAGTTGTCTTATTATAAGTAAGGTTCTTAAAAAAAATGATATTGTTTTTTTTGAGTCAACTTTTTACCCAGGGATTACAGAAAACTATTGTGCAAAAATTTTAGAAAAAAAATCGAAACTAAAAGTAAATAGAGATTTTTTTGTAGGATATTCTCCCGAAAGAATTAATCCAGGAGATAAAAAACACTCCGTGGATAAAATAAATAAGATTGTGTCTATATCTGGAAAGGAAAATTTAAGAATTGCAAAAAAAGTTTATGGAAGTGTTACTAAAAAGATAACTCTTACAGAAAATATCAAAGAAGCTGAGAGTGCCAAAGTAATAGAAAATATACAAAGAGATCTTAATATCGGCTTAATGAACGAAATTTACAAGGTTTGTTATAAGTCGAAAATCAATTTTTATAGTGTTATGAAATTAGCTTCTACAAAATGGAATTTTCTTAAATTTGATCCAGGACTCGTTGGAGGACATTGCTTACCAGTTGATCCATACTATTATTCAGATTTTGCAAAAAAATTTGGAATTAAGACTAATGTAATTCTATCAGCAAGAAAAATTAATAATTCAATGTATTTATTTATGTATGATAAGATTTTAAAAAAGATTAAAGATTATAAATTAGATTTGAAAAAATCAAAAATTTTAATTTTGGGATTGACTTATAAAAAAAATGTTTCTGACATTAGAAATTCGTTTGCTTTGAAATTATTTTTTTTATTAAAGAAAAAAATCAAAAATTTAGATGTAAGCGATCCTTTAATAATAAATAAAAAAATTCAAAATTTAAAGATTTTCGAAAATTTTGATATCGATAAATATGATTTAATAATTAATTTTGTAAATCATGATATATTTAAGGATAAAATTTTAAAAATTAAAAAAAAAAAGAAAAAATATCTGGATTTATTTTAATATTTTGTCAAAAAAAATTATATATATTACCGATCTATCTCTTCCTTCCAACAAGGCTCAAGCTGTACATATTTTTAAATTAATTGATAATTCTTTAAAGTTTTTAGATAAGGCTATCTTAATCTGTCCAAATATAAAAAAAAAAGTTAATGTTAATTTTTTCAGAAAATACTTTAATTTACATAGTAAGAAAGATATCGAGATACACAACTTATTTAAGAATTTATATATTAATTCTTTTTTAAAAAGATTAATTTTTGGTTTTAAAGTTGGAAAAATTTTACATAAAGAAAAAAGTTTAATTATAACTAGAAGTTTAATTTCTAGTTTTTTTTTATCTTTACGTAGAGTTGGGCATTTTTTGGAAGTGCATCAAGAAATGAAAGGATTGACAAAATTTTTGTTAATCAATTTAAATTTTATTAATTCTAAATACGTTATAAAAGTAATTTTTATATCAAAAAATTTATCAAAAGTTTATAACCTTAAAAATGATAAATTTATTATATTACATGATGCATGTGATTTAAAAGATTTCAAATCAGTAATTAAGCTAGAAAAAAAAGTCAAAAAAATTTTCTATTTAGGAAGTTTTTATAAAGGTAGGGGGATAGAGGTAATTCAAAAACTGTCAAAATTAACACCTAATATAGATTACTATCTATATGGTCAGAGAGATGAAGAAGTTAAATCTAGTAAAAATTTTAAAGTATTTTCGCATGTCAGCTATAGTGAGTCTATTAAACTTATCAAATCAGCGGATTTGCTTTTGATGCCTTACCAATCAAAAGTTTCCATTAATTCAAATAATTTTGATGATGAAATTTCAAAATTTATTTCTCCCTTAAAAATGTTTGAATATTTAGCCACAGGTATACCAATCATAAGTTCAGATTTAAAGGTATTAAGAGAAATTTTGGTAAATCAAAAAAATTCTGTGCTCATAAAAAATTACTCAAATCCATTTTCTTGGAAAAAAGCAATTTTTAATTTATCCAATAATTATAGTTTAAGAAAATATATTTCAAAAAATTCTAAAGCTACAGCTATTAAAAATACCTGGGAAAAAAGATTTACTAAAATTTATAATTTATATCTTAATAATATCAACAATGGTTAGTATAGGAATAATTAATAAGGGGCCACTTCTTAATTGGGGGAAAAATTTTGGATACTGGTATTTGATTAAATATTTTCATAATGAATTAAGATCTGCCGGTTATGAAATAAACTTTTATGAGTCAATGAATAGTAAATTTTATAAATCGGACTTTATAATTGTAGATAGTAGAACAATTACTGAAAAATATACCAATAAGATTAGAAGAAAATTAAAATTAAGTGTGAATTATAATTTTTTGGAGACAATCATTGAAATTCAAAAAAAAAACTCAAATATAGTTTGGCTGGATTTAACTGATAGTTCAGGCACCACTCAATTTGAGGTTTTACCATATGTAAGAAAATACGTTAAAAAGCAATTTTACAAGGACAAAAGTTTTTACAAAAAATTTTTTTTTAGAGATAGATATTATGCTGATTTTTATCAAAAAAAGTTTTCTTTAGAAAAAAATATTAATTTTAAAACTCATCTTTTAACTGATAAATATCTATCAAAATTAGTCCTTGGTTGGAACATTGGCGTTGGTAATTATTTTGATGTTTTAAATAGAGATAAATATGAAAAATATTTATGTATTTTAAAATCGCTAAAATCTAATGACTCAAAAGATTTATATAAATATTGCCTTGGTTTTCATAAACCAGAGAAAAAATTAGATGATATTTACTATAGTTTTAATTTAAGGAATGATGATGAAAAAAAATCTATTCATTTTCAAAGAAATAAAGTTACAGAAATATTGAATCAATATTTTAAATCTAAAAATTTAAGATTTGGTCACAAGGAGTATTTAAAAAAACTTCAACAATCAAAAATTTCAATTGGTGCGTTTGGATGGGGTGAAGTATGTTATAGAGAATTTGAGGCAATAAAAATGGGTGCAGCTGTTATTTTTCCTAACGTGGATTATATAGAAACTTGGCCAAATATTTATCGAGATAATTATTCTTATGTCAGTTACAAATTAGATTTCTCAAATCTGATTGATAAGATAAACTTAGTAAGTAGTGATAATGATTTAAGAGAAAATCTTGTGGAAAATTCTCAAAGAATTTGCAAGAATGTTTACTCTCATGAGGGATTAGATTATTTGATTAATTTTTTCAAAAAAATAACAAATTAACTTTTTTTAATTAATAATCTACTCGCATAGTCTATTCTGTGAAACCAAAAGAAATTCTTCTCTAATTGAAAGTATTCATCGACAGCTCTTTTTGACCCTTTCCAATGGCCGTAGTCATCAATTATAAGAACTCCACCAGGTACAAGCTTAGGATATAAAATTTCCAACTCTTTCTTTGTTGACTCAAAAAAATCAGTGTCCAACCTTAATAAAGATATTTTATCTGGTAGATTATTTGAAATTTTAAGAGTTTCTTCAACTTTACCCTTTATAAAATAAAATGAATCAAGATAGTTTTTATTAAAGGAGCTGATATTATTCCTTACTTCATCAAGTGTAGAATAGCACCATTTTACATTTTTCGCTTTATATTTATCATATATCTTTTTTGCATCTATATTTTTTAAATCAAAATCTTTTGATCCAGGGATAGGCATTCCCTCAAAAGTGTCAAAAGCAAAAATTTTTTTATTCAAATTTAACTTATCTGCAATAATCTTAAATAAAATCAGGTTACCTCCTTTCCACACTCCTGACTCGACGAGATCTCCATCAATATTATTTTTGGAAATATGTTTTATAGATTGTATGATAGCCCAATGATTTGCTGGTGTGCTCATTGAATAATTGGATATTTGTTTTATTATTTTTAGTTCATCCTCACTAATTTCTGCAATTGAGTGCTCATTTCTTTTATACCAAGAATTTTTATGCTCAATTTTAAAATTAAATTTGTTAATTATTTTTTTAATTATTTCAGAATATTTATTCATAATTATTAATTAAATTTATTTCAATTTAATTCAACAAAATAAAATCAAATACTCTCAAAAATATTTGAATATTTTTTTACATTGGAATTAAGAAGAAATTTTTTTAAGTTTTGTCTATTTTTTTTTGATTTGTTTAAATAAAATTTAAAATTTTTTAAGATTTTATTTATTTTTATGGATAAATCGTATTCATTATTGGTTTCGAAAAGCAATCCAGAACTTCTATTAGATAGAATCTCTGAATTACCACCCGGACAATTAGAGGCTATTACTACAAGATTGTTATTTAATGCTTCAATTATAGTATTGCTACACCCCTCAAAAAAAGATGGGGATATTAATATGTCGAATTTTTTCATTTCTTTTTGGGGAAATTTTGTAACTTTTCTTATTTTCACTTTTTTTTTAATATTTAAACTATTTATGAGAGAAATCAGATTATTCTTAAGATCACCGTCACCGAAAATTGTAAGAGAAATATTTTTCTTTTTAATTAAAACAAATGATTTAATCGCGCATTCTAAATTTTTTTCTTTTGATAATCTACTAAAACAAACGGCTTTAAATACATTTTTTTTTGGTATTTTTTTTATTGATTTATTTAATTTATCCAGAGATGGCGGATATATTACTTTTACTTTATTTGATAAAGAATTATTAAAACCTTTCTTAATACCCACCGAATTAGCAATAATAATATCAGATAGAGGATAAACTAAATTAACTAAAAATTTAAGTATCTTCTTTTTCAAATAATCAATATTTGAAAAATATATATCTAATTCCTCTAAAGGAGTTCTTTCAACTAAAACAGTCTTTAAATTATTAATTCTTTTAGCAATTAAAGTTAAAATTACATTATTATAAAAAAAGTGAAAATAAGAAA
>NZ_JBNGZQ010000002.1:0-533347 GCF_052049575.1 Candidatus Pelagibacter sp.
GAAATAAATTTTTTTAAAAATAAAAAAATTTTGATTACAGGAATTTCCGGAATTATAGGTATTAATTTATTATTTTTTTTTAACACAATAATAAAAAAGAAAAAAATTCAAATATATATTGATGGAACATTTAATAAATCTCTTTTTCAATTCGTTAAGAATTATTTTAAAAAGAACAAACGGGTATATTTTAGAAAAATAGATCTATCAAAAAAAAAACTAGATAAAAAAAAAAAATACGACTTCATTTTTCATTGTGCGGGTTATGGTCAACCTTCAAAATTTTTAAAGTATTCTGAAGCTACTTATAAATTAAACTCGGCTGCTATTATTAGTTTGAAAGAGAATTTAAAAAAAAATGGAAAATTTATTTATATGAGCACGACTGAAATTTACTCAGGTAATAATAAATTATGTGATGAAAATAGCACTGGTTATACTTCAACTTCTCATCCAAGATCGCCATATATTGATAGTAAAAAGTTTGGTGAGTCTTATATAATAAACAATTTTAATAATTTTATAATTTATAGAGTTTGCTTAACATATGGTCCTGGAGCGAAATTAAATGATGAAAGAATACTAAATTTGTTATTAATTCGAGCAATTAAAAATAAGCAAATTGATATTTATGGAGGTGTCAATCAACTCAGATCGAATTTATATATTGGCGATGCAATTAAAATGATTATTAAAAGCACAGCAAAATATCAAAATCAAATTTTTAACATTAATAATCATAAAATGATAACATTAGGTAAAATGGTAAAGATAATTGCAAAATTATCTAAAAAGAAAATAAAAAGGCATAAAAGTTTTTTAAAAGGAGCACCTTCAATTATAAAAATCTCAAATAAAAAAATTTTAGGCTCAATTAACTATAAGATTTCAACAAAGTTAGAAGATGGATTGTTAAAAACTTATCAATGGTATTCGAATTTAATTAGCTAATAGCTCTTTAATATCTCTTTGAATATTTTTTTTTATTGAAATATTTTTCTTTGAATTTTTTTTATACCTTAAATACTTACTTTCTCCTGGGTATAAAATTCTCTTAATTCCTTTTAATTTTGGGAGTTTTTTTATTGTTCTAATATTATCTTTCATTCTGTTAATGTAATTTTTCTGAAATAAATTTGATTTAAAAGTTAAAAATAAATGTCCAACATTTTGAGGGCCCGAAAAATCAACGAAAGGATCTTTTACTTTTCCTGAATGATTACTTCCCGTAAGGACTCCGCTTAAAATATCCACCATCCAAGCAAAGCCGGATCCTCTATAACTAGCTATTGGGAGTTGAACACCTGCCAATGCTTTTCTTGGTTCAATAGTTGGTTTGCCAAATTTATCTAAAGCTACACCTTGAGGTATTTTTTCATTATTTTTTTCTGCGTATCTGATTTTACCTCTATTAATCATTGAGATGGAAGTGTCTAAAATAAAAGGTGCTTTTGAACCACTGGGCGATCCAAAACAAATTGGATTAGTACCAAATAAACCCTTTAGAGCTCCATGAGGAGCAATAGCTGGTGGAGCATTTGTATATATCATAGTAATTAAGTTTTTCTTAACAGCTTGTTCAGCGTAATATCCTGATAAACCGTAATGACCACTGTTTTTAACTGCTACTAGACCAATTCCAGTTTTTTTTGCATTTTGAATTGCTTTTTTGATTGCTATATCTGCAGCAACAAAACCAATGCTGTTGTTAGCATCTATGTGAGAAATAGATTGAGATATTCTTTTAATTTTTATTTTTGGTTTTGGGTTTATTACTTTTTTTCTAATTCTTTCACAATACATTTTGAGCCTTGATAAGCCATGACCGTATGCGCCAACCAACTCAGCATTAATGAGTGCTTTTGCAGATATTTCAGCATGTTGAGAGCTTAACTTGTGTTTAATGAAGATTTTTTTTACTAAATTAGATAAATTTTTATTTTTAATATTCATTTAATTTTAGTTTCATCAATTAAATTATATTATAATTTAATTTTATAATATAAAGAAATTAATGAAACTTTTTGATTGCACCACATATTATGATGAGGAGTTAATAATAGATTTAAGACTCAATATGTTAAATCATTATGTGGACAAATTCATTATTTGTGAGGCTAAATTTTCACATTCAGGAAGAAAAAAAAAACTGAATTTTGATATTAAAAAATTCTCTAAATTTAGAGACAAAATAGAATACGTTATATTAGAAAACGAGCCAGATGATTTAGTCTATGAAGATGAGGATAAAAAAAGTGAGTCACATTTAAATTGGAGGTCTAATTCGGTGAAACGGATAGCATTTCAAAGAAACAAGCTATTTGAGGCTGTTAATAAAATTGCAGAGGAAAATGATTATATTATGTACAGTGATAATGATGAAATACCAAATTTAGATTTGTTTGATCCTAAAAAAAATAAAAATAAAATTACAATTTTTGAACAAGATTTATTTTATTATAAGTTTAATTTATTATGTGACAGAATTAAGTGGTATGGGACACGTATGATAAAAAAAAAAGATCTGATTAATTTTGAATGGTTGAGACAAATTAAACCAAAGAAATATCCTTTTTATAGAATTGATACATTTTTTAAAAAAGACCGTTTTATGGATATAAATATAATTCAAAATGGTGGATGGCACTTCACTAGGATAATAAGTCCAGAAGAAATTCACAAAAAAGAATTAGATACAGAACATCATGATGAGTATCGTACTTCAAAAAAAACTCCAGAGAAAATTAGGGATTTTATAAAAAGAAGGGTAATTGATCATGATCATTTAGCTGATTCCAGAGAAAATAAATTTGGTAAAGAATTCCCTTTAAAACAACTAGATATTAATAAGATGCCTAAATATATTAGAGAAAATCAATTTAAATATAATAATTGGTTAGATATAAATTAAATTATAATAAAGATATTGTTTAATAAATTTAAATGAAAAAAAATATCATAATTGTTACAGGTGGTGCAGGTTTTGTAGGTTCAAATATGATTGAATACTTACTAAAAAAAACAAAATATAAAATTATAAGCATAGATAATTATTCATCTGGATATAAAAAAAATCATTTAAAGAACAAAAGAGTAAAATATGTTAAGGCTAATACAAAAGATATATTTAGGTTAATTAAGTATCCAAAAAGTATTCAAGCTGTTTTTCATTTCGGTGAATTTGCAAGAATTTATCAAAGTTTTATAAACATGAATGAGTGTATAGACTCTAACACTATTGGAACTAACTCTATTTTCAATTTTTGTTTAAAGAATAATGTTAAATTGATTTATTCAGCTACATCTGCGTCTTTAGGAAATAAAGGAAAAGACAAAAATCTTTCACCATATGCTTTTACAAAAGCAAAAAACTTGGAACTACTAGAAAACTTAAAAAAGTGGTTTAATTTTAAGTTTGAAGTAATTTATTTTTACAATGTTTATGGACCAAAACAAATAACTAGTGGCAAAATGTCAACAGTTATAGGTATTTTTGAGGAAGCTTATAAAAATAAA
Organism: Candidatus Pelagibacter sp.; assembly: GCF_052049575.1. Classification (GTDB taxonomy): domain Bacteria; phylum Pseudomonadota; class Alphaproteobacteria; order Pelagibacterales; family Pelagibacteraceae; genus Pelagibacter. Next base: position 3,517 of record NZ_JBNGZQ010000002.1, read on the forward strand.
AAGCCTTTGCCCATAGTTAGACCTGGAACACAAACTAGAAGATTTACGCATATAAATGATACAATTGAGATTTGCTATTTAGCTTGGAAAAAAAATCTATCAAGACATTATAGTATTTCAAGCAAACAAAGTTACTCAATAATTGAAGTTGCAAAAATGTTCAAATCAAAAATAAAATATTTAAATAAAAGACCTGGTGAGAGATATGCATCTGCATTAACTAAAATGAACCTATCAAATAAAGTTTATAGATATTTTGGTAAAATTAAACTAACTGATTATATTGGAAGTTTTAGAGAGAGTCGGAAATAAATATTAACCTTTTCCTCGCCACGGTATCGTTTTATCAATTATTTTTCTTAAAGTAATGTCGAATAATAATCCAAGCATTCCCATAATAAAGATTGTTATCCATATCACTTCATATTGAAAATATTTCTTTGCTACATTTTCAACAAAACCAATACCAGTGGTGCCAGCTAAAAATTCTGCGGCTACCAAGGTTCCCCAACACATACCCACTGCCACTCTAATACCAGTAAGTATCTCTGGTAATGAGTTTGGAAAAATAACATGTCTTAATATTTGTCTTTTTGATGCTCCTAATGAGTGAGCTGCATGGATTTTTGATAATTGCGTTCCTGATGCACCTGCTCTTGCAGAAATAATCATTATAGATAAAGAAACCATAAATAGTAAAAACACTTTTCCAGTATTATCAATTCCTAAGACTGAAATTATAAGTGGAGCCCATGCAAGAGGAGGAACAGGTCTATAAAGTTCAATCAAAGGATCAAAAAAACCTTTTGCAAATCTATTTAAACCCATAAATAGACCAAGCGGTACACCAATTAATATACCAAAAACTAAACCAAGGAAAACCCTTAAAAAAGAATCCCAAATATGTCCATAAGGAACAGGCACTTTAAATAAATTAAAATCACCTGTTACAATTTTTAAAACTCCACCTTTGAAATTCTGTTTTACTATTCCGTCTTTAGTGTGAACAGGATATTCACCTGGCAAGATATCTGCAATCCAATCTGGTAAAATGAAGCCAATCATTTTACTCACATCAACCATCTGTATCCACAATAGAGGAATATCTTTGTAACCAACACTAGGTTTTGACATTAATATGAATTTATTGAAAGTATCGGATGGTTTAGGTAACCATCTACCTGATCCCTGTTCTGAACAACTTGGACCGCTAGCAACGATAGTTCCCGCAGGAAATAAGAAAATATCAATTAATCTCAATCCACCTTGTTCTTTTTTTTGAGCATTATCAAATTTAACAATAGCTGTCTGCATCTTATCTAATGCATTTGGAGGGTAGATGCTTGCAAATTCAATTCTTCTAGCAATCTTAACAATATTTTTTGCGTATGTTGAAGCCACTTCCTCACTATCACTTAAACTTTTTCTATAAGATTTAATTTCTTCTTTAAGTTCTTTAATCTTATTTTTAAATTGAGGGTTATGATTTCTTAATTTAAAAAACTCATCACTGATTAAATTTAATTCTTGGGCAGCAGTGTGAAACTTTAAACCTCTATACGTTGCAGGTACTAAAGGCACTTCTAATGTATTTTCAATAGAACCTGAACCTGCATCTACTTTAGTTATACCCCAACCACCTTCTTCATCTACCGCTTTCAGTCTTTCATTTAGCTCTTGCTCAGTTTCGAATGGATAATCAGGTTTTTGGAAATTTTCAATTAATAGATTAATTTTTCCAGTGATATCATCTATTTTTTGTTGAGTCTCAATCTCTAATAAATCCTCATTCGTAAGCAATGGGATAAGTTGATTAGTTTTGCTTATATAACTAATTAGTATTGTTTTTTGTTGACTATTTAGTTCTTCAGAATTTTGAATTTCACTTTGGATTATTTTTAAGTTTTTGTTCTCTTTTTTAATTTGTGAAGTACTTTTGAATTCTCTTTCTTCAATTGGAAACTGATATTTCAATCCAAGAAGAGAGTCATTAACTTTTGCAACTTGGCATAGTTCGTTGGCAGATTTTGGGTAAAATCCTTTTGCAATATCCCATGAATAATAGAGCCAAATTAAAAGTAAAAAACTACTTCCAACAATTACCCAGTGAGTACCCCCTAGTGCTCTCTCTGGATTTCCAAATACAGCATCTACTTTTTCAGTCCTTATTAATCTTCTTCCATAAAGAATACAGCCGATTACAGCGAAGAATATTAGAAAAGTTATTATCTGAGTTAACATTTAATTATCTTTCCCCATAATTTCCTCTTCCATGTTCCAGATCATTTCAAGGATTTCTTCTCGTTTTTGAGAGAACTCTTTATTTTTTTTAATTTCTCTTAAATCTTCTTTTAAACCCATTGAAGCGAATGGTAGATTATATTCTTTATGTATTCTCCCTGGCCTTGGAGCCATTACATATAGTCTTTCTCCAAGAAGCAAAGCCTCCTCAACTGAATGAGTAATCAGAATAATTGTTTTGCCTGTTTCTTTCCAAATTTTTAAAACTAAAGACTGCATTTTTTCTCTTGTAAGAGCATCAAGAGCTCCCAATGGCTCATCCATTAAAATTAAATCTGGATTATTTATTAGACATCTTGCAAGAGCAACTCTTTGCTGCATTCCTCCAGATAATTGATAAGTTGGTGTATTTCCAAAACCTTTTAAACCTACAATCTCTAACCATTCATCAACTTTTTTTTGAGTTTCAACTGGATCTTCTTTTTTCATTCTTAATCCAAAGTTGACATTTTCAGCAACTGTTAGCCATTCAAATAAAGCACCTTGTTGAAAAACCATTCCTCGCTCAACTCCTGGTCCATCTATTTCTTTATTATTTAGAGTAATACTTCCTGAAGTTGGTCTAATAAATCCTGCAGTAATGTTTAGTAATGTGGTCTTTCCACAACCAGATGGCCCAAGAACTGTAAGAAGCTCTCCTTTTTTAAGAGTAAAATTTAAATCTTTTAATGCGTGAACAGTTTCTCCTTTAGGAGTTTTAAAAATCATGTTTAGATTTTGTGAAATTAAATCACTCATAAAGAGACTTTATATTTGAATTTTTAATAAAAAAATAGGCACCAATTTATTACAATTGGCGCCTATTAAAATTTAAATTACCTTTAGATTATAAAGGTAAGAAACTAGTATCTACGTTTCCTCTTGGTGTTCCCATTCCTTTTAAGAATGCATCAAGATTTCCACTTTCCATAGATTGTTTAGTTTCCTCAGGTGTTAGAAATTTAAAGCCACTTAAAGTTTCTTTCATATCAGCAACTTTCATTTCAGAAGCTTTTGACATTGAGTTCATATCGCTTTTACCAGCTCTATATCTCGCATTAGCTTCATGAGTTACTTCAATAAAAGTTCTTAGCATACCTGGATTTTCCTTCATAAACTTAGTAGTTACTGAAGTAATATCAATACCTAAGATACCTGCATCTCTAGCTTCTTGAACTGTAAGCAATCTAGATCCAACCGCAGTTGCAGCTTTAATTGAGTTACCACCAAATAAACATGCCATTACGACATCACCACTTACTAAAGCAGCAGCACCTTCCTCAGGGTCCATTTGAATGATATCCATTTTTTTTCTGTCCGCACCAACAACTTTCATACTTTCATCAAAAACGTATTCAGCCATTGTACCTAGTGGAACAGCAACTTTTTTACCTTCAAGTTCTGTAGCGTTAGCTTTTGTTATACCTGAAGCATTAGATGTTACACATGTTGTACCACCCATTCCGTATTCCATAGCAATATCTACAAGTTTGATAGGAGCTTTTGATTTAACAGCATTAATGAATGGAACTAAACCTTGAGAGTAAGATATATCAATATCTCCTGCTAACATAGCATCAGTCATTGCACCACCGTTAGTAAAGTTTGTCCACTTAACAGGAACCCCTAAAGCTTTAGCGAAGTTTTTCTTCATCATGTCCTCTAGATTTGGGCTCGGCCACTCTAAGAAGTAAGCAACTCTAACTTCATTAGCTGCTGAATTAGCAACTGAAATTGAAAGATTAAGAGCTACAAAACATCCAAGAATAAAACTAATTATTTTTTTCATTTTTCCTCTTCCTTGTTTATTTATATGTTCTAATTTTAAGATTAAATTGACCTAGATGTAAAACAAAAAAATGCTCATTCTAGTTACACAACTTTAAGTTGTGACAATTATTTTGGTGGTTTATTGGACTTAATTAGTCTAAGGATTCATTAATTAACCATTTATAAATTTTTAATATGAGCTCAGAAAAAAGAACATCTGTACCAAATTCTTTAAACGAACATTGGATGCCATTTACATCTAACAAAGATTTTAAAGAAAATCCAAAACTAATTGTAGAAGCAAAGGGTGTATACTTAAAAAATCACCAAGGCAAAACCCAAATCGACGCGAGCTCAGGATTATTCTGCAATCCATTAGGTCATGGTAGAAAAGAAATTATTGATGCAATAACTAATCAATTACAAACTTTAGATTATTGCCAACCGTTTCAACAAGGATTTGGTGGATCGTTTGAATTAGCAACTAGAATTTCAAAACATACTCCAGGAAATTTGAATAAGATTTTTTACACAATTTGTGGATCTACTGCAGTGGAAACGGCAATTAAAATTAGTATTGCATATCATAAAGCAAGAGGTGAGGGACAAAGATTTAGATTTGTTGGAAGAGAACGTGCTTATCATGGCATGAATATTGGAGCAACTTCAGTTGGAGGAATGATTAATAACGTTAAAGCTTACGCCAGCGTTTTAATGCCAGGAGTTGTTCATATGAGACATACTCATTTAGATGAACATAAATTTATATCAGGTCAACCCGAAACAGGCGCTGAAATTGCAAATGACTTAGAGAGAATTTGTACTAATTTTGGTTCAGAAAATATTGCAGCCTGTATTGTCGAACCAATTGCTGGTTCCACAGGAACATTAGTTCCTCCAGTTGGTTATTTACAAAGATTAAGAGAGCTATGTGATAAACATAAAATACTTTTAATATTTGATGAAGTAATTACAGGTTGGGGAAGAACTGGTTCAGCATTCGGAGCTCAAGAGTTTGGTGTAACACCAGATATAATGACAATGGCAAAAGCAACTACAAACGGCATAGTTCCATTTGGAGTTGTTGCATGTAAAGAAGAAATTTATGATGCGGTTATGGATAATTCTCCTAAAGGTGCAATAGAATTATTCCATGGTTATACTTATTCAGGAATACCAGTATCTGTTGCAGCAGCATTAGCAGTGCAAGATATTTTTGAAAAAGAGGATATTTTTAATAGAGCAAAAGAATTAGCTCCCTATTTCCAAGAAGGATTATTTTCTCTAAAAGATATTGATGTAGTAGATAATATCAGAGGATATGGAATGATGGGTGGTATCGATATCAAAACAGATGGAAGACCTGGTAAAGCAGGTTTAGCAACTTTTAAACATTGTTATGATGCAGGAGTAAATTTCAAAGCTACAGGAGACTGTTTAATTATTGCACCAATGTTTATTTGTGAAAAAAAACACATAGATGAAATTATAGATAAGCTTCGAACGGGAATTACAAATTACGCGAAAAGTAAAAAAAATTAAATTTCATTAATGAAAATTGGTGTACCCAAGGAAATAAAACCTCAAGAGACTAGGATTGGATTAACACCTGATAGCGTAAAGGTTTTAGTTTCAGAAGGTCACGATGTTTTAGTTGAGAATAATGGTGGTTTTGAAGCAGGCTTTGATAATGATCAATACATAAAAGCTGGTGCAAAAATAGCAAGAAATGCCTCAGATATTTTTAATGATTCAGATATTATTGTAAAAGTCAAAGAACCTCAAAAAACTGAAGTTGATATGATTAAAGAAGATCAAATAGTTTATACGTATTTACATTTAGCTGCTGCAAAAGAACTTACTAAGGGATTAATAAAATCAAAAAGTATTAATATTGCCTACGAAACAGTCACCGATGATAATGGAAGACTTCCTTTATTAGCACCAATGAGTGCAGTTGCTGGAAGGATGTCTGTTCAAGCTGGAGCTCACTGTTTAGAAAAAAATCAAAAAGGCAGAGGAATATTATTAGGTGGTGCTCCAGGGGGTGAGCCAGCAAATGTATTAATTCTTGGTGGTGGTGTAGTGGGTGAAAATGCAGCAACCATTGCTACAGGTATGAAAGCGAAAGTTCATATAGTTGATAAATCTAAGGAAAGATTAAAACAATTGGTTCAAATGTTTGGAGATAAGATTATTCCAGAGCAAAGTGATAAAATAGATTTAGGAAAATTAGTAGCAGAGGCTGATTTAGTAGTTGGCGGAGTTTTGATACCAGGCGCAGAGGCACCAAAGTTAGTCAGTAAAGAAATGATAAAATCTATGAAGAGAGGATCAGTTATAGTCGATGTGGCCATTGATCAAGGAGGATGCGTTGAAACTAGCAAACCAACAACTCATGGAAACCCGACCTTTATAGTTGATGATGTCGTTCATTATTGTGTAGCTAATATGCCAGGTGGAGTTCCAAGAACCTCAACATTTGCATTAAATAAAGTTACACTCCCGTATTTAGTAAAACTTGCTAATAAAGGGTATCAAAAAGCCTTATCTGAAGATAAAAATTTTTTGGCAGGTTTAAATATTTTTAAAGGTCAAGTTACCTACAAAGCAGTAGCAGAAGTTTTTGGTTATGATTATGCAGATCCTTCTAAGCTTGTTTAATTATAATAATTTAAATACCAGTCCAAAAATTTTCTAATTCCGGTTTTAAAATTTGTTTTCGGATTATATCTAGTTATTTTTTTTAATAAATTTGTATTGGATAAAGTTTGCTTTACATCACCTTTTTGTAAAGGCATGTATTTTCTCTTTGCTTTTTTTCCTAATACTTTTTCAATTTCTTTAATGAAATCTAATAAATATACTTTTTTTGTGTTTCCAATATTTAATATTCTAAATGGAGCAATAGGGGAAAGACTGTCATTTTTGTATTTTCCTAATTGTTTTGTATTAGGTACTTTTTTTATTAATAAATTTATTCCACTTACTATGTCATCTATATAAGTAAAATCTCTGTACATTTTACCATTGTTATAAATATCTATTTTTTTATTATTCAGTATTCCTTTGGTAAATTTGAATAAAGCCATATCTGGACGACCCCATGGCCCGTAAACAGTAAAAAATCTAACCATTGTAATTGGAACCTTCCATATATTAGAATACGCGTGAGCCATACTTTCATTAGATTTTTTAGTTGCAGCATAAATACTCATTTGTGTTTCAGTTTTGTCTATTTCTTTAAATGGAATTTTTTTATTTGCACCATACACTGAAGAACTCGAAGCCATAATAAGATGCTTTACATTTAATTTTTTTGAAATTTCAATAATATTATAAGTACCAGTGATATTTGAATCTAGATAAACTCTTGGCTTTTCAATGCTATATCTAACACCTGCTTGTGCAGCTAAGTGGATAACAACAACTGGTTTAAATTTTTTAAAAGCTTTGTCTAAATTTTTTTTATCTTCAATTTTTGCTTTTGAAAATGAAAAATTTTTATATTTTTTAAGTATACTTAATCTAGCTTTTTTTAGATTAACGTCATAATAATTATTCATTGAGTCTACCCCATGAACTTTTTTACCACTCTCAAGAAGTTTCTTGGAAACATGAAAACCGATAAAGCCAGACGATCCAGTTACTATAATTTTCATTTATTAAATTCTAATTATCAAATATATTATATTTGATATATCATAAATTCTATGAGTAAAGAAATTCCAAATCAAACAAAGGTAGTAGTGATAGGTGGAGGGGTCGTTGGTTGTTCTGTGGCTTATCATTTGGCAAAATTTGGTTGGAAAGATACAATTCTTTTAGAGAGAGATCAGTTAACTTCAGGTACTACCTGGCATGCTGCGGGTCTCGTAAGTCAATTAGGTCCATCAGCAGCGATAACTAAGATAAGAAAATATACTTTGGATTTATACAAAGAGCTTGAAAAGAAAGTTGATCATTCAGCTGGATTAAGATTAAACGGTGCACTTTCAATTGCTGAAAATAAAGGTAGATGGCAAGAACTTCAAAGACAAGCAACAACTGCACAGCTCTTTGATGTAGATGTAAGAATTTTGAATAAAGATCAAATTAAAAATGATTATCCAATTATAGATACCAATGAAGTTCTAGGAGGAATTTTAATGCCCGGCGATGGTGCAGCAGATCCATCTGGAGTAACTCATATGTTGGCAAAAGCAGCTAGAATGGAAGGAGCAAAGATTTTTGAAAAATCTCCTGTTGATGAGATCTTAACTAAAAATGGAAAAATTTCTGGAGTAACAGTAAATGGAAAAAAAATTGATTGCGAGTATATAGTTTTAGCATCAGGAATGTGGTCACGCCAAATTGGAGAAAAAGCTGGAGTAAGCATTCCTCTTTATCCAGCAGAACACTTTTATATTATCACTGAGCCGATTGAAAATCTTTCTAAGACTTTACCAGTGATAAGAGATTTTGATAACAGAACTTATATAAAAGAAGATGCTGGAAAAATATTAGTTGGAATTTTTGAGTCTCAATCAATCCCGGCATGGGATAAGATTAATAAAGTTCCAGAGGATTTTTCCTTTGGAGAATTTCAAGAAAATTTTGAGCATTTTGAACCTTATTTAGCGTCTGCGATTAAAAGATTTCCAGTTTTAGAAACTGCGGGAATTAGAAAATTTTTTTCAGGTCCTGAGTCTTTTACCCCAGATACAAATACATTGCTTGGAGAAGTACCAGAGATAAAAAACTTTTTTGTATGCTGTGGTTTAAATAGTATTGGAATTGGTAGTGGAGGGGGTGTTGGTAAAGTTACAGCTGAATGGTTAATTAATGGACATATTAATGAAGATATTTTTTGCTATGACATCAAAAGATTTCAAAAATTTCACTCTGAGCTAGGTTTTATTAAAAAAAGAATTACGGAGTCTTTAGGAGATTTATATGGAATGCATTGGCCGTTTAAACAACATAAAACCTCAAGGAATATAAAAACACTTCCATATCATGATGAGTTGAAAAGTTTTGGTGCGTGTTTTGGGGTTTCTGGTGGATACGAAAGACCAATGTGGTTTGCATTAGATGGAGAAAAAACAGAATATGAATATAGTTACAACTATCAAAATTGGTACCCATCAGCAGAATATGAAACAAATAATACAATAAAAAATGTTGGTTTGTTTGATTTAACTCCCTTTTCAAAGTTTGAGATAAAATCGGATAAAGCTCACAAGGAATTACAGAAAATTTGCACAGCTAATATTAAAAATCAGGTTGGAAAATGTACTTATACACATATGTTAAATTCTGATGGTGGAATTGAAACAGATTTAACAGTTGTTTGTATCAATAAAGATCACTTTAGAATAATAAGCTCTGCAGCTACACGAGAAAGAGACAAATTTCATATAAAAAAATACCTTGCAAAAGATGTTGAGTTACAAGACGTTACAGATGATTTTTGTGTATTCGGAGTCTTTGGACCAAAAAGTAGAGATTTAATGAAACTAATTTCAAAAGATAATTTTGAAAATGATAATTTTAGATTTAGTACAGCAAAATACATCTCGATTGATGGAATTAAAATTTGGACTCAAAGATTGTCATATGTTGGAGAATTAGGTTACGAGTTATATGTAAAATCTAAAGAAGCTAAAAAAATTTATGAATTATTGGTTAATAAAGGAAAAGATTTTAACCTCTCAAATTGTGGTATGCATGCTATGGATATTATGCGGATGGAGAGTGGATTTTTACATTGGGGACACGATATTTCACCAGAGGAAAATCAATATCAAGCCGGTTTATCTTTCACGATAAGTTCTAAAAAGGAGGATGGATTTATTGGCAAAAAAGCTTTGGAAAAAATTAAAAAGGAAAAAATAAAAAGTAGATTTGCAATGTTTATTCTTAAAGATAGCAAACCAGGTGAGCCATTATTGCTTCATGATGAGCCTATTTATTTAGAAAATAAAATCATAGGTAGATCAACATCTGGCAATTATTCTTTTAATTTTAAGAAAAATTTAACATTTGGTTATATCAATAATGATATTTCAAATGATGAACTTCACAACAAAGATCTGTTCATAGAGGTAGAGAAAAAAAAATACCCTATAGAGATAATCAACAAACCTTTAAAGCAAACAAATTTTAAAAAAAATTAAGTTTTTCCTCTTAAGAAAAATACAAAAAGAACTGAGGTCATCATCATTATCAAAGCATATGCTGCAGTCGGAACCATATATGTCATATTTTGCCCAAATAATTGAGTGCCTACAAAAACAGCCAATGTCCCATTTTGTAATCCACACTCAAGAGATATACATTTTTGTTGGGCAACACCTGATGCAAAAAATTTAGCAACATAGAAACCTATAATCATCATGGAAATATTTAGAACTAAAGCAATAGTTCCTGCTGTAGTGAGGAACATTATGATGCTGTCCCATTCCTGAATATAGATAGCAATAAAAACAATTGAAAATAATCCTATAGATGTTTTCTCAATAATTTTCATATTGTTTTCGATAAAATCACTGAAAAATTTTCTAATAATCATTCCAATTATTACTGGCACAGTAACTACGAAAAACATTTTCAATGATATACCAAGCATTGAAACTTCTTTTTCAACGTAAGTAATATTAAATAAATCAATTGATAAAAAAACAATATAAGGAACTGAAACAATACTTATTAAACTGGTAAAAGCAGTAAGAGATATAGATAGCGCAACATCGCCGTCTGCAAATTTAGTAAGGACATTTGAAGTTACTCCACCAGGAGCAGCTGCAATTAACATTACTCCTAATGCTAACTCTATTGGGGTATTTAAAATAATTATTAATGAATAACCTATAATTGGAAGAACAACTAATTGACAAATTAAACCAACAAAAAATTCTTTTGGATGCTGAAAAACTCTTGTAAAATCTTTTACTGTTAATGACGCACCAAGCCCTAACATAATTAATGCTAACGCAAATGGTGCAATTGATGTTACTATACCCATGACCCCTCTAAGTACTTCCGCAACAATATACTAGAACATAATTTTTAAGATATTACAAGGAGATTTAAAACTTTACGAATAAATTTAGCTTTGTATTTAAAAATTTCAGTTTGATAAGGTAAAATTTTTCTAAAATTCATAGAAGTTAATACATATTGTTTTTTTTCATTTAATTTTATTAAATCTTCTTTAATTAAATATTTACACTTTCTAATTATTGTTGCTCGAGGAATTTTTGTCATATCAGAAATTGACATTGCACTTATACCGGTATTTGTACCAAGATTATCTATGAGAATGTTATTAGTAGCAAAATAATCTAATGATGATTTTTCATTACCTGAATTTAATTGGCTTGAAACATTTAAAACCTGATTCATACAAACAGTCCCCCAAATATGAAAAGTTGTCAAATCTTGAAAAAATTTATGATATCCTATAATTAAAGGTATCTGCATTCTGTAAAACCATCTCCATGATAATGAAAATTTTTTTTTTATTACATTTTCAATAGTTTTTTGATCGAGTTTTTTTGAATAAACTTTGTCTTTATTTAAGGCTTGTGAAACTAAGTAAATATACTTTGATGAAAATCTTATTTGGTTATCAGGTTTAACAAATGGAAATGCTTTTCTATCAATAATTATTTTTTTTTTATTACGTGTTATAACTCCATCTTTCTCAAGTTCTAAAACCTTTCTTCTAACAGTCTCTTTTGGTAAATCTAATTTTTCACAAAGTTCAGTAATACTAAATTTTTCTATTTGTTGATATGATTTAGAATAATATTCATCATATGTATATTGAATATTCATTTGGTCATAAAATTGAAGAGTTTTTTCGACCAAAGAAATTATTATCATATATTTGTAATGGTCATTGAATGATGCATAAACGTTATTCATCCAATTCCATTGGTGTGATATCCACTCTTTGCTTAGAGTAGAATAATGTGACATTATAGACTCATAGACCTGGTCATCACTGAGAGTTTTAGAAAAATCTATTTCTTGAATACTCATAAATTATAAAAAGTGCAGTAAAGACCCAAATTGGACATGTGTCAATTTATAATTAACCCAGTTTGAACTTCCAAGAAAATTGTTTTTTTTTAAAATTATGGTTTAATGTCCACATGACATCTAAAGGCTTTACAGGAAAAACTAATAATATCGAGACCCCACATGATATTAATTTAACTGAAAAGCCTTTAAATTCTAACAAAATTAGCTCAGGTAGAGTCGATATCAATGTTTTAAAATCAAAATTAGAGGCTGAGCAAAGCAAGGAGTTAAGAAAAAATATTTTTATTTTTTCATTTTGTGTCCTTCTGTTAGGTTCGATTGGAATATTTTTATCTCTATAATTTTATTTGCTAATAAATTAAAAGGATGGTTTATTTAGCTTGATGAAAAATTTGACCGATCCTCTTAAACAAAAACTTGTTTCTAAATATACAGTTTCAGATTCACCACAATCTACCACAACAAATACAGACATTAACGTTCTTTTAAACAGAGTAAAATCGAATAAGAGAGAAGAAATTAAAAAAAAATTTTATTTTTCAGCCATAGCATCTACAGGCCTGATTCTGTTTGGTTTAGTTATTTTTTCCTAAAATTTAAAAAATTTAATTCATTAGGAAAAATATTAAATTTTTCCTGCTTTTATTGACTTATTAACTATTTTTACCAATTAATTTTACAGTTAAGTTAGTAATAATCTGTATGGAAGAAATTTTAAAAAAAATAATAGATTACTTAAATAATAATCAATTAATAGAAGCTCTTCAATTATGTAATAAACATACAGAAAAAAAAATTGAACATTTAATACTAAATATTAAAGGTGTTATTTTTTTTAAACAAAATAAACTTGAGCTTGCAAAAGAAAACTTTTTAAAATCTATAGATCTTAGCAAAAACTTTATTGATCCATATAAAAATCTTTTTAAAATTCACTTAAAACAAAAAGACTATATATCGGCTATTGAAAGTGGAAAAAAAGTAATTGAATATGAAAATAAGAAAAATCCTTTATCCTACTTCAATTTAGCTTTAGCTTTTGATCTAAATGAAGATTATAAAACTGCGATAAAATTATATAAAATTGTAGAAAAAACAGATTTCAAAGAAAAAAAAATTTTATTCAATAATTTGGCTAAATGTTATTTCAGTGATAGAAATATAAATGAGTCTACACATTATTATCATAAGGCATTAGAAATTGATAAAAATGATAAAATAATAATAAATAATCTTTTAAATTTATATCTTAGAATCGAAAAAATAGATGAGGTTGAATATTATTATAATAGGGCAAAAGAGATTGATGAAAATTATATTGAGTTTAAATTAAACAAATCTGAATACTTGTTATTAAAAAATAAAACTGAAGAAGCGATAAAACTTTTAGAATCTATAATTAACGAAACAAAAAGTTATATAGCATATCCAAAATTAGCAAAAATTTACGCAATGATAAACAACAACAAAAAAGTGATAGAAACAATTGATGAAGCTCTTAAAGTCTATCCAAATATGAGAGATTTAAAGTTTACAAGAGGTTTACTTCATTTAGCTGAGGGCGAATATGAAAAAGGTTGGGACTTATATGAGCTTAGACCTAGTATACAAAAAAGAAAATTTTTTGAAAATATAAAATTATGGAGAGGGGAAAATCTTAAAAATTCATCGATTTTAGTTACCTCAGAACAAGGAATGGGAGATGTTTTACAATTTTCAAAATTTTTAATCAATTTATCTCCACTATGTAAAAAAATAGATTTTTTAGTTTATAGTAAACTTTTACCTCTTTTTAAAAAAAACTATAAAAATATTAATATTTGTGAAGTTAGTGAAATTCAAAATAGAAAATATGACTATCGAATTTCTATAGGTTCTTTAAATAAGTATTTTTATAAAGATGTTAAATCAGACACTTCTGAACTTATTAATTTTGATAATGATAAAAAAAATGAATGGGAATCAATTTTGTCTAAAAAAAAGAGAAATATTGGTTTAATTTGGTCTGGTAATTTTTTTGGACCAAAAGAACCATATAGATCAATCGAGCTTAAAAATTTTCAAAAATTGCTAAAATTAGATTTGAATTTTTATTCATTTCAAAACGAAATTTGGGATAGAGACAAAAATTTTTTTCAAAATTCAAATATTGTAGATTATAGTCAAAAAAGCTTTTCCGATATTATAGCTATAATTCAAAACTTAGATCTTGTAATATCAACTGATACTCTCTTTTTACATTTATCTTGTATTATAAATAAAGAAACTTGGGGCTTGATATCATTTAATGCTGATTGGAGATGGTATGATTACTATAATTACAACCCGTATAAATCCTTAAAAATTTACAAACAATCTGAAAATAGAAATTGGGATGGTGTGATAGATTTAATTTATAGCAATATAAAAAACAAATTTTTAATTTGATATAATTTTAATTTGATCAAACACATAATTGAAATTCTTAATTTCTTGTTTGAAAGAAAAAAAATAAGTAGTATATATCAACGTGAATTTAATGGCGGGGTAGCTCAGTTGGTTAGAGCGCGGGACTCATAAGCCCGAGGTCAGTGGTTCGATCCCACTTCCCGCTACCATAAATAATGAAAAAAATTTATAAGTCATTTAAAAATTCTCCGAAATATTCAATAAAATGGAATAATTATTTTGATATTTATGAAAATCTTTTTCAAAAGTTTTTAAAAAAAAACATCAAGATTGTAGAGGTTGGAATTGGCGACGGTGGTTCATTATTTATGTGGAAAAACTTTTTTGGAAAAAAAGCAAAAGTCATAGGCATAGAATTAAATCCTGATGCAAAAAAACTTGAAAAAAAAGGTTTTAAGATTTTTGTTGGAGACCAATCCAGCCCGACTTTTTGGAAAAATTTTTACAAGAAAGTTGGAAATATTGATATTTTAATTGATGACGGTGGTCATACAAATCTTCAACAAGTTACAACTTTAATGGAGTCAATAAATCATATTAAACCCGGTGGAATGATATTAGTAGAGGATACCCATACAAGTTATATGAAAAATAAAGGTTTTAAAAATCCTTCCAAATATTCTTTTATTAACTTCACATCATCCTTAATTGAAATTATTCATCGAAGAAATCCCTCATTAAATAAAAATTTAAATTTTATAGCAAAAAAAATTAATTCAATTGAGTATTATGATTCTATTACTGTAATAAATATAGCTAATAAGAGTTTAAAAAAATCTAAGAATCTTGAAAATAACAAAAGATTAAGAAGTTATTTTGATGATTACAGAT
Source organism: Candidatus Pelagibacter sp. (assembly GCF_052049575.1). Classification (GTDB taxonomy): domain Bacteria; phylum Pseudomonadota; class Alphaproteobacteria; order Pelagibacterales; family Pelagibacteraceae; genus Pelagibacter. The sequence continues at coordinate 18,877 of NZ_JBNGZQ010000002.1, forward strand.
ATAAGACAGTAAATATTTCCAAAAAAAATAAAAATAAGATATCATTAAATTTTTTAACACAAAAAATTTCGAAGAGAAGTTATTTATATAAGATTTATGAAAATAACGTTATTAAGAAGTATTTAAAATTAATAAAAAAATAATCTTAATTATTTCAAAGCTTTTAAATATTTTTTAATATTCATTGATTGCTTCAGAGGAAATTTTTTTCCCAATATTTTTTTTGCAGATATAGGCTTAACTTTATTGTTAGATTGCTTTGCAAACTTATAAACAATTTGTTTTTGACCACCGATATTAATTATACCTTTTTTATTTATCAACTTTAATAAATTTTTTGCTAAGTCTTCATGAAACATAAAATTCATCTCAACATCGTTAAAAGCGACTTTATGTACAAAAGGTTTTTCAGTCATACAAATTCTTAGTATCAAAGAATTTTTATACATTTGAACTGCGCATTCCCCACCTAATTTTGAAATTGCATAATTATTGATTGGAAGTACTGGATCATCCTCAGAATAATTACCTTTTGTTCCCGGATAAACATAATTAGTTGAAAAGTAGATTAGCTTAATATTTTTTTTTACACACGCTCTTACAATATTTGAAGTCCCAATAATGTTTATAAGGATACTTTTAGAGATATTTTTTTCATGAATTTTCATTGGTCTTGATAGTCCAGCACAATGTATTAAATAGCTAGGTTTTTTTTTTTCAAGATACTTCAATACCGAATAAAAATTTTCAATATTTAATTGTTTCTTTGATGGGTATTCAATCTTATATTTATGCTTTATCTTTTTGAATACCGTCGCAAATCTGCCAGAACCCCCAGTAAAGACAATTTTTTTCATAAAATTTTTGGTGTTGGTGTGTGTATAATAAATTTCCCACCTCTTTTAATAAAATTTTTTTCTTTTTTAAATATTTCTTTTTTAAAATTCCAGGCACCTAAAAATACAAAATCAATATCTTTTTCAATAAATCCTGGATACTTAAAAATTGGAATTTTAGTCCCCGGAGTATATTTATTTTGTTTAGCCTTAGTAGTATCAATAAAGTAAGAAACCAGGTCATTTCCAATTTTGCAATAATTTAATATTGTTGTCGATTTTGCAGTAACCCCATAACCAATAATTTTATTATCATTTAAAATAATTTTTAAAAAAATTTTTTTTAACTTTTTTTTTGATAATTTTACCCTTTTTGCAAATTTTCTATATGTGGATATTTTATTTATACCATATTTCATTTCTTTTTTTTTCTGATCTTTGACACTAGATGAAATTTTTTTTTTATTAATTCTTTTCTTGATAAAATATCTATTTGATCCCCCATGGATCTCTAAAGTTTGAATATGAAAAATTTCAAAATTATGTTTTTTTAAAACATTTTCTAAACCAATTAGAGAGAAGACATATATATGTTCATTATAAAATTGATCATAAGTATTTTTTTTTAAACACTCTAGTAATGATGGGTCCTCTATGATTAAAATTCCGTTATCATTCAGAATAATATCAATCGATCTAAAAACTTCATCAAGATTTTCTATATGACTTATTGTATTCGCTGAGTAAATTAAATCTACCTTACCCTCTTTAATGAGTAACTTTTTTGCCGTTTTCAAGTTCCAATACAATGGATATGTATTAAAACCTTTTTTTTTCGTAATTTTTTCTACGTTTGAACAAGGTTCAATTCCAATTACTTTTTTTTTTGAGAAATTTTTAATAAAACTTCCATCATTACTTCCAATTTCAAGTATTTTTTTAGGTTTAAATTTTTTATTAATTAACACCGCTAAATTTTGAAAAGATTTTAGCATAGTTTTAGACATTGAAGATCTATAGGGATATTTATTATTAAACATTAATTTACTAGAAATTGGTTGATTGATAGAAACAAGTTTTGTACCAATATTAATTCCTATTTTTAATCTATATTTTTTTTCTTTCCTATTGAGTTGATTTTTTTTCAAGTAGTTATTTGCTAGAGGTTGAAGGCCAAGATCTAAAAAATTTATATTATTTTTCAATTTATTTTTTCCTTTCTTAAATCATTGAACACGACTGGCCATTCAAGACATTTTGAATATTTATTAAACCAAAATGGTAAAAATCTTTCAGCTAGGAAACCGTAAATTCTAATTTTTCCATATCCATTTAAATCAAAACCAAATATTTTTTCACATTCATCTAACCAACTAAAAATAGTCTCATAATATTTACGCATCAATTTTTTAGATTTACATATAAACATGTTACCTTGATTATAGGAACTATTAGTATTCACAAATTTTCTAAAATCTTCTCTATCATTTTCGTTTAAAACATTTATAGCTTTATCCAAAACTCCGTTTCCATGAAACATATCAAATTGAAATTTGATTGATCTATTTCTTTTAAGAATAGCTTTAGGGTTTTTTAATAATGAAATTTTACCATACTTTAAAATCTTTATCCATTTTATGTCATTAATACTTATCTTATCACCCAAAATTACTTGGTAATCTTCCCATAGTTCTGGAATTTTTTTTAGCACTTTATCTTGAAAATTTAAATTTTGTTTATTGTTTTTTTTTTCATTTAGCCAGAATCTTCTATAAGCACAAAAACCAATCCAATCATTTTCACTAATATTATTTAATTTATTTTTCCAAAACCAATAATGAAAAGTATACTCACCGTAAAATTTATTTTTTTTTGATATATTTTGACCAATATTATCTGTGATCCATTCATCATCAAATTTGTCATCGCCTAGTCCTACAGGGATATAATTTAATTTTTTTACTTTTGGTAAAAGTTCGTTATGTATACAAACACAAAACATCTTAAGATTTTGCATTTTAAAACTTTACTTCTCTAAACTTAAGGTTTTTCTTGTCTTTTTTGGACAAGATAGGTGACTTAACATTCCAATTAATTTTTAAATCTTTATCATTCCAATTTATACCAATTTCTGAATCTTTATCTCTATAATTTGTACAGCTATAAATGACTATATTTTCTGTATCCAAACCTAAAAAACCATGGATAAAACCTGGAGGTATATAAATTGATTTACAATTTTTTTCACTTAATACTATTTTATAGTGTTTTCCAAATGTTTTTGATTTTTTCCTACAATCTACTACCACGTCCAAAATTTTTCCTTTGATACAAGAAATATATTTTCCCTGTTGATGCTTTCTTTGCATGTGCAAACCTCTTAAAACATTTTTTTTTGATCTTGATACAACAGTAAAGGGAAATCTTTTTTTTATTTTTTTTTCTAAAGTTAATTCTCTAAATAAGCCTCTTTTATCGTAAAAATTTTTTGACGAAAAAACTATTAAATCTTTGAATTTTGTTCTTAAAATTTTCATTTATAAAAGTTTTGTTAAATACTTTGAATATTCGCAATTTCCGTAAAATTTTATAGATCTTTTTATATCTCTCTTATTAGTCCATTTGTTGTTAAATGCAATTTCCTCAAGACAAGCAATTTTCAAACCTTGACGATTTTCAATAGCTGATACAAAGTTACTAGTTTTATAAAAATCATCCATCGATCCAGTATCTAACCACGCTCCACCTCTACCAATTAAATCTGCTGATAACCTCTTTTTTGTTTTGTATAAATTTAATAAATCAACAATTTCCACCTCACCTCTTTTTGAGGGTTTTAATTGTTTTGAATATTTTACAACATCATTATCAAAAAAATAAAGACCAGTAATTGCAAGATCTGAAAAATATTTTTTTGGTTTTTCTTTAATCTTTATAATTTTGTTGCTCTTATTAATCTTCGCTACACCGAATAACTCAGGTTTTAAAACTTTATGTAAAATAACTCTTGCTCCTCTTTTCAATTTTGTATTAGCTAAAAGTAATCTAGAAAGATTTTGGCCATAAAAGAAATTGTCACCTAAAATCATTGCAACATTTTCTTTTCCTATAAATTTTTCACCAATTACAAACGCATCAGGTAGTCCTCTTGGTTCGTTTTGCTCTAAATAACTTATTTTAATTCCTAAATTATCTCCATTAGGTAATATCTTTTTATATTGTTTTAGCTGACCTTTATTCACAATAATTAAGATGTCTTTAATTTTTGCTAACATCAAAATCGATAATGGGTAAAAGATCAATGGTTTGTCATAGATTGGAAGCAACTGTTTGTTCACAGCTTTTGTTAAGGGACTCATTCTTGTTCCTTTCCCCCCTGCTAGTATTATTCCTTTTTTTATCATCTTTTGCCTAATCTATTCAAAATATCTCTTTTTGATAATGATTTGTAGTATGTCTTGTTCTTATAATACCAGTTGAGTGTAAATTCTATTCCTTTAGAAAAATTTGTTTTTGGAAGCCACTTGAGCTCTTTTTTGATTTTATTACTATTAAGAGCATATCTTAAATCATGACCAGGGCGGTCTTTAACAAAATTAATTTTTACTTTCTGACCAAGTTGCAAAATTTTTTTTGATTTTTTTAAAAGCTCTTTTGTGACTTGTAAATTATTTAAGTTTTTATTTGATCCAATGTTATAAAACTCTCCCAATTTTCCTTTATAAAAAACTTTAATTAGTGCTTCGCAATGATCCTTTACATATATCCATTCCCTTGAATTAGTTCCTTTTCCGTATATTGGAAGAGGTCTGTTATTCATTATATTATAAATTAGTTTTGGAATTAACTTTTCTGGGTGTTGTTTTGGACCATAATTGTTAGAACAGTTTGTTACAATCGCTGGTAAATCATAAGTCCTTATATAAGCACTAACCAGATGATCAGATGCAGCTTTACTAGCAGCATATGGTGAACTGGGATTATAGGGATAATTTTCATTAGTTCTTCCATTTAAAACATCTCCATAAACTTCATCAGTGGAAATATGAATTAATCTTGATCTGTTTTTTTTTGAAAAATTTTTAAAACATTCTAGTAAATTGTATACTCCAACAATATTACTTTGTATAAAACTGTCTGGGTTATCAATTGATCTATCAACATGAGTTTCTGCAGCTAGATTAAAAATTCCTGAAGGTTTAAAATTTTCAAATACTTTGCTTATTTTTTTGTTTGCAATATCAAGTTTTATAAACTTGTAATTTTTAGATTTCTTAAAATCTTTTACATTATAAAAATTTGATGAATAAGTTACTTTATCAATGTTAATTATTTGAAAATTTTTTTTTAATAAAAGCTCTATTAGATTGCTTCCTATGAAGCCAAGACCACCAGTAACTATGATTTTTTTCATTTTTTGATTTTTACATTAAAAATAAATTTTAGTATAGTCGACTATATATATATTATGTCAATAACTAGGCAAAATCTTTCAGTCATAATCGTTAGTTATAGAAGTGATCATGTGATTGAAAATTGTATCAATTCTATTGATAGCGAAATAGAAATAATTGTTATTGATAATTCAAATAATCATGAATTAAAAAAGAAAGTTGAGTCAAAATATCAAAATGTCAGATGTATTTTATCAAAAGAAAATTTAGGTATGGGTGCAGGAAATAATTTAGGTATTAAAAATGTGAATAAAGATTTTGCTTTTATATTAAATCCTGATGTTACTTTAGAGAGGAATTCTATGAAAGAAATATTTGCAGCATCAAATGAAATTGATGACTTTGGAATTATTGCACCAATTTCAAATAAAGACGAATATCCAAATTACGTTTTAAAAAAGGGTCAAAATTTTGATACAGAGAAACCTTTTAAAGTTAAAAGTGTTGACGGATATGCGATGCTTTTAAATTTAAAACAATTAAAAAAAATAAATGATTTCAATTTTTTTGATGAGAATTTTTTTTTATATCTTGAAAATGAGGATTTATGTAAGAGATTAATAGAAAAAAATAAGGATATTTATATTATACCAAAATCAAAAATAAATCATTTAGGAGGAAAAGCTGTAGATCCAAAATATAAAAATGAAATTGAATATTTAAGAAATTGGCATTGGATGTGGTCAAAATTTTATTTTAATAAAAAACATTACGGCTATTCAATTGCTTTATTCAAAGTTTTAAAAAATTTGATTTCTGCAAAAATAAAATTTTTTTATTATTTGATTACCTTTAATACTTTTAAAAGAAAAATTTATCAGATGAGATTGTTAGGATTAATAAATTCCATGATAGGGAAAAATTCTTATTATAGGCCTAGCTTTTGAAAATTTAATGACCTGGGAATTCGATTAAATTTTTTACCTGATATCCTTTTTTAATCAAATTGTCAGAACCATTTAAATCAAAAAGATTTATTACAAATACAAATCCTGCGACTTTTCCTTTAGAAATTTCTACAAGTTTTGCTGCAGCATTTGCAGTACCACCAGTCGCAATTAAATCATCAATAATTAGAATAGTGTCTCCTTCAACTATAGAGTCTTTATGAACTTCAATGGTAGCTTTTCCATACTCTAATTCAAAATCAACAGAGTGGACATCAGCAGGTAATTTATCTTTTTTTCTAAACATAATAAATGGTTTTTTTAAAATATAAGAAACTGCTGAGGCAAAAACAAATCCTCTAGACTCAATTGCTGCAATTTTATTAAATTCTAAATTTTTTGATTTTTCTATAATTAGATCAATTGTTTCAGAAAAAGCTTTCTCGTTTTTAATTAGCGTAGTTATATCTCTAAATAAGATACCTTTTTTTGGATAATCTGGGATAGATCTAATAAAGTCTTTTAAATTCATAAGAGTAAATTATAAAAGCATAAATAAATTAATTTTATAAGATGACAATGAATAAATTAGCAATTATTGGTGGCAGTGGCCTATATGATGTTGAGGAGTTCAAAAATAGAGAATTATTGGATTTAAACACTCCTTGGGGGAAACCTTCAGACCAAATTTTAAAAACTAATTATAACAATAAAGAAGTTTATTTTTTACCAAGACATGGAAGAGGTCATTTTATTTCTCCTTCAAAAATTAATTTTAGAGCAAATATTGATGCCTTAAAACAATTAGGTGTTACTGATATTGTATCTGTTTCAGCTGTTGGTTCGTTAAAAGAGAGTTTACCCCCAGGAAAATTCGTTATTGTTGATCAGTTTATTGATAGAACATTTGCTAGAGAGAAAACTTTTTTTGAGGACGAAATAGTTGCACATGTTTCTATGGCTTATCCCACATCTAATGGTTTGATGAACGCGTGTGAAGAGGCAATAAAAAAAGACAAAATTGAATATCAAAGAAATGGAACATATGTTGTTATGGAAGGACCTCAATTTTCAACATTAGCGGAGTCAAACTTATATAGATCTTGGAAAGCAGACGTAATTGGAATGACTAATATGCCAGAGGCAAAATTAGCAAGAGAAGCAGAGATAAGATATGCATCTGTATCAATGGTCACTGATTATGATTGTTGGCATCCTGATCATGAAAACGTTGATGTTCAACAAGTTGTAAAAGTTTTATTAGATAATGCCGCAAAGGCAAAAAACATGATCAAAAACTTAATAGAAAATTTTGAAAATCATATTGATCCTAATGATCCAACCAATAATTGTTTAGATGTTGCAATTATAACAGCACCTGAAAAAAGAACAAAAAAAACAATAGAAAAACTTTACACTGTTGCTGGTAGAGTTTTAAATCAATGAGAATAGAAGGAAAAGAATATCGTACTATTTGGTTTGAAAATAATGTTGTAAAAATTATTGATCAAACAAAACTTCCACATCAATTTATCATTAAAGACCTTAAATCAGTTAAGGACTCAATAAATGCGATTAAGGTTATGGAGGTAAGAGGAGCACCTTTAATAGGAGCTACAGCAGCTTATGGAATGGTTTTAGCTATAATTGAAAATAATGATCAATCATTTTTAAAGAAATCTGCAGAAGATTTAATTAGTTCAAGACCAACGGCAATTAATTTAAAGTGGGCTGTTGATAGAATGATGAATAAACTATCAGGTGTTAATAGCGATAAAATCTTAGAAATAGCCTTGAATGAAGCAAAAGATATATGTGAAGAGGATGTGAAATTTTGTGAAAGTATAGGTTTAAACGGACTAAAAATTATTGAGGAAATCTATAATAAAAAAAAGGATACAATTAATATATTAACTCATTGTAATGCAGGTTGGCTTGCAACAATAAATTGGGGGACTGCAACTTCTCCAATTTATCATGCACACAAAAAAGGAATTCCTGTCCATGTATGGGCAGATGAAACCAGACCCAGAAATCAAGGAGCAAATCTGACTTCTTATGAATTAAATGAAGAGGGAATTAAAAACACAATCATTGCAGATAATACAGGTGGTATATTAATGCAAAGAGGTGAAGTTGACATGTGTATTGTTGGAACAGACAGAACTTTAGCCAATGGAGATGTTTGCAATAAAGTTGGAACTTATCTTAAAGCATTGGCCGCCCATGATAATAAGATTCCTTTTTATGTTGCACTACCAAGTTCAACAATTGATTGGAATATAAAAGATCATAAAGATATTCCAATTGAGGAGAGAAATTCAGATGAATTATCTCACATTGAAGGTTTGGATGAAAAAGGAGATTTAAAGAAAATACAAATTTATCCAAAAAAAAGTAAAGCTATAAATTTAGCTTTTGATGTAACTCCAGCAAAATATGTTACAGGATTAATAACTGAAAAAGGAGTATGTGAAGCTTCAGAAAAAGGACTGAAAAAATTATTTAAATGAAGAATTTAGATAAAAGAAATCAGATTATTGAATATTCACTAAAGTTAAATTCAACAAATCTTTCACCTCTTAGGTCAGGCAATATATCATTGAGAGGAATTGAGGATGATATAGAAGGATATTTAATAACTCCATCAGGAAAAAAATACGAAACACTAAAACCTGAAGATATTGTTTTTATGGGGTTAAATGAAGAAGAAGAAAAAAACGATTCAAGCAACAAACCATCATCAGAATGGAGATTTCATCGAGATATTTATGTAAATAAAAAAGAAGCACAGGCTATTGTTCATGCTCACTCTCCACACGCAACAGCTGTATCCTCTCATGGAAAACCAATTCCACCATTTCATTATATGATCGCTCTTGCAGGCGGAGACGACATTAAATGTGCAGAATACGCTACTTTTGGAACAAAAGAGTTGTCTAAAAATGTTATCAAAGCTTTAGAGAATCGAAGTGCTTGTTTAATGTCTAATCACGGTCAGGTTGCTTTTGGAAAAAATTTAGATGATGCATTCGAACTTGCACAAGAGATAGAAAATATTTGTCATCAATACACTATTGCTCTAAAGTTAGGTCAACCTAAGATTCTTTCATTTGAAGAAATGAAAAAAGTTTTAGATAAGGCTAAAAACTATAAAAAAGGGTAAAATGATTAAGGTAGGGGAGCATATTACTTTAGATATTATAGGTACTACAAAAGAGTACGATTCTCCGGTTTTCGAGAAAGTCATAAATAAAATTGCCAAAGCAGCAGATGTAACTATCCTTAATATTTCTAAATATAAATTTGAACCTCAGGGCTTTACAATTTTAGCTTTATTAGCCGAAAGTCACATCAGCTTTCATACATTTCCAGAAAAAGGAATAATTAGTTTTGATTTTTTTACCTGTGGAAAAATAAGTCCATCAGTAGCAATTGATATTGTTAAAAAAGAATTTGAACATAGGCGTATAGTTAAAAAAAAATTTAACAGAGATACTAGATCTCTTTACCACGATATCTATAGTTCACCGGGATTACAAAAATCATATGTTGTAAATGAAGTTTTAGAAGACTTTAAATCAAAAGTAGGTCAACACATTGAAATTTTAGAATTAGAACAATTTGGAAAATCTTTATTTATTGATGGTGAAATTCAAGTAGCTGCTTCAGATGAACATTTGTATAGCTCAACTTTTGTTGGTGCTGGTTTAAAATTAAACAAAAAAAATGAGAGAGCTGCAATAATTGGTGGTGGTGATGGTGGTGTTGCAAGAGAATGTATTTCAAAAAAGTTTAATTTTATAGATTGGTATGAATTAGATCCAGAAGTTGTTGAAGTTTGCAACAAACATCTTGGTGATATAGGAAAAAAAGCTACAGAAAAAAATTCTGTAAAATGTGTCTGGGGTGATGCTTTTGAAAGCATAAAGACAGTGAACGAAGATACTTATGATCATATTTTTGTTGATCTAAATGATGACCAATTTTGCATAGACCTTGCTGCTAAAAATATGGACTCTTTAGTTAGAATACTTAAACCTAAAGGAGTTATTACTGCTCAAGTTGGTAGCCAAGACAAAAAACCTCTTCAAGTTGAAAATTGGTTAAACGTTTTTAATCACCATTTTGGAAACACTAATTTATCTAGAGTTTACATACCTAGTTTTGATTGTTCTTGGAATTTCTCATCATCGATAAATCATTAATTTTTTCTTTTTAATACACCCAATCTGTGAAATACTATTACTTTTATTAAAGGAGATAACAATGAATATATTCAAGAAAACTATTTTTTCAGTTTTACTTTCTCTATTAGTAATGGGAAATGTTAATGCTGATAAAATAAGGATTGGAACAGAGGGTGCTTATCCTCCATGGAACTCAAAAAATGAAGCAGGTAAGTTAATAGGTTTTGAAGTTGAATTAGCTTATACGCTTTGTAGATACATTGGACAGCAATGTGTAATTGTTGAGCAAGACTGGGATGGGATGATACCAGCGCTTATTATGAGAAAGTTTGATGCAATAATGGCAGGTATGTCAATTACTGCAGAAAGACAAAAGGCTATTAGTTTTTCTCAAGGATATGCTGATGAAGTTGCATCTTTAGCAGTCATGAAAGGTTCTAGCCTAGAAGGTTTAGATACCTCTGCTGGGATAAATCTTACTAAACCAAATGCTACAGCTAAAAAAGATCTTAAAACACTTACTGCTGCATTAGCAGGTAAAACTGTTTGTGTACAAACTGCTACAATTCACCAAAACTTTTTAGACTCTGGTGATGTTGGAAAAGTAAATGTAAGAACTTATAAAACACAGGATGAAGTTAACCTAGATTTAGCATCAGGTAGATGTGATGCTGCATTAGCTGCTGCTGTCGCATTCAGTGATTATGCAGAAAAATCTGGTAAGCCAGTTGTCTTAACTGGACCAACTTTCTCAGGTGGTGCGTTTGGAAACGGTGTTGGAGTAGGTATTAGAAAAGATGATACCGAACTTTTGAAAAAGTTTAACGCCGCTATCAATAAAGCAAGAAAAAACGGAGACATTAGTAGAATTGCTACTAAGTGGTTTGGTTTCGACGCTTCTATGTAATTAAATTTTAGATTTGGCGACTATCATGTATAGTCGCCAATCTGTATGGAACTTCTAGCATTTGGAGACACTGGTTGGGGTGATGAATTATTTTACGCAACCCTGATGACTATAGCTGTTTCAATAACAGCAATGTTTATAGGTTTTCTTTTTGCATTAATCTTTACTCCATTAAAATTATCTAAAAACAAGTTTTTAAATTTTATAGCAAATTCTTACACAACCATCATCAGAGGTGTCCCAGAATTATTAGTAATTTATCTTTTCTTTTTTGGTGGAACCGGTGCAGTAATGTATGTTGCATCAATATTTGGTTATAATGAATACATTGAAATAAATGCATTTATCACAGGGGCTTTTGCAATCGGAATAATCTCTGGTGCTTATTCAACTGAAGTTTTTAGGGGAGCCATTCAATCAATTGATAAAGGCCAGTTCGAAGCTGCCAATGTATTAGGTCTAAATAAATTTGGAAAATTTTTTAAAATTATTTTACCTCAAACATTAAGGTTAGCTATTCCAAATCTAAGCAATGTTTGGCAAATAACTCTAAAAGATACTTCTCTAATCTCAGTCACAGGTTTAGTTGAAATCATGAGACAATCTTATATAGCTGCTGGATCAACGAGAGATCCACTATTCTTTTATTCTTTCGCTGCAGTTTTATATTTATTACTTACTTTTGTGAGTATGAAATTAATCAATAGATTAGAAATTAAATATAGTAGGGGGTATTGATGGATCTTGAATTGATGATTAACAGTTTCCCAAAGTTATTAAGTGCAGCAGTGATAACTTTAAAACTTCTCTCAGTTTCTTTAATAATAGGATTATTCATTGGATTGTTTTTCGCAATTCTAAGATTAAATAAAAATATATTTATCAATAGATTTGCATATGGATATTCGTATGTGTTTAGAGGTACTCCACTTTTGGTTCAAATTTTTATAATTTATTTTGGACTAGGTCAGATTGAATATTTAAGATCGACAATTCTATGGGTAATTTTGAAAGAACCATATTGGTGTGCAATTATTGCTTTTGCTCTAAACACGGGTGCTTACACTTCAGAGATTTTAAGATCAGCATTTCAAACAATTAAACCTGGAATAATTGAGGCAGGTAAAAGTTTGGGCATCTCAAACAATATAATTTTTTATAAAATTCAGATACCTATCGCTATCAGACAATCTTTACCAGCTTATGGGAACGAAATTATCCTGATGATGAAAGGAACTTCTTTAGCAAGCACTGTCACCATAATGGACCTTACAGGTGTTGCAAAATATATAATTTCAACAACTTTTAAACCAATTGAAGTATTTATAGTTGCTGGTGGAATTTATCTATTTATGACTTTTATAATTCACAACGTAATTAAATTTTTAGAGAAAAAATATAGTTTTAATTAAAGTATTACTAAATCTAACTTTTGTTTACCGAGTCTTTCATTGCCATCTCCTGTAACTAAATAAGTTTCACCTAGGTTCATTGCTAATTGGTTTTCAGAGTCCATTAATATCATATGCATAAAAAAAATATTTCCAGGCTGAATTACATAAGGATTATTTGTATATAGCATCGGCCAATCCATCCAGTTTGGAGAAAAAGTATTTCCTAAAGAGTAACCACAAGCGTTCATTCGGGCTTTTTCAAATCCAAGATGATCAAATGTTTTTGCATGAATATCAAAAACTTCTCCAACTTTATTCCCAGGTTTTAATTTACTTTCACAATTTTTAAGAGCTTCGACACATGCTTCATGCATTTTATGATGTTTAGGATCTGCTTTACCTATAGGAATAGTTCTAAACATTGCAGAATGGTAATGTCTATAAGTACCAGCCCATTCAATAGTTAATTGATCTTGTTTGTCTAAAATTTGTTTTTCTGCTTGATAACGACAAAGCAGTGCATTTTTACCAGAACCAATTATAAATTCATTTGCGGGATAATCTCCACCACCTTCAAATATAACTTTATTCATTTCTGCTAATATCTTAGATTCACTTACTCCAGCTTTTGCATGTTTCCATACTTCGTCTAAAGCTTTATCTGCAAGTTCTGCAGCTTTCTTAACATAAACAATTTCTTCATTAGATTTTACAACTCGTAATTTTGTTATTAAGTCTGATTTATCTTCAAGAGAACAATAATTTTCTAAAGATTTGTTTAATCGAAGAGCATTACGACCAGTTAAACCATAAGCTTCATATTCAACTCCTAATTTTTTTCCTTTAAGATTTAATTCATTCAAAATAGCTTTAAGATCATTAGTTGGATTTGATTTATCTTTATCAACCCATATCCTAATATCTTCTATATTGGATGTATTTTGAGCTTGTCTTAAATCAGGAGCTCTTGTGAGTAGTATTACATTCCCGTTTTTATCTAAAACTAATGTCTGAAAAAAAACATAACCAAAGGTATCGTATCCAGTTAACCAATACATGGACTCTTGTCTAAACATCAAAAGAGCATCAAGGTTTTGCTCTTGCATAGAATTTAAAACTTTACTTTTTCTGCTAGAAAACTCTTCTTTTGAAAAATGAAGTGCCATTAATATTACTTAGTAACTAGTATATTCTTTTATCTCTTTTATGACTGAACCAGTGTGATTATTAATTTCTAATTTTATTTTTGCTCGATCGTCATTAAGAAAATGGACGTCTCTTGAAAGTTTAATAAATTTTTCGCCAAAATCTTTATCTCTTTCACACTGTCTTTTATCATCCTCAATGACCCATAGTTTAGAATTTATTTCTTTTAATGATTGATAAAGATCATTAAGTTTATTGTCAGATTTTACATTCATATTCAATTGATCTTTTAAAATAGAGTGTTCATTGTTAATAAATTTTAGTTTTTCTGGATTTTTAATTTTTTCTTGTTTGATTTCTAAAATTGAAATTTTATCTAAAAGTTCACCTATCGAGACTTCTACTATAATTTTATTCATAAAATTTAATACTGTGCTATCTTGTTATAAATATGTCTAATATTTTAATAATTAAACACGGATCATTAGGAGATATAGCTCAAGCAAGTGGTGCAATTCAAGACATATCTGAAAATCATAAAAATGATCGAATTTATTTACTAACTACAAAAGCTTATTTAGAAGTTTTTAAAAAAAATCCATTTATTCACGAGGTAATCCTAGATAAAAGGTTACCAAGATATAATCTGATATACTTATACTTCTTAATGAGAGATCTTAAGAAACATAGTTTTTCAAAAGTCTACGACCTTCAAAATTCTTCAAGAACAAATTTTTATAAAAATATTCTTTTTCCTAAAGCACAAAAAGAAACATGGTCTAGCTCAATTACAACTTTGCCAGAAGTAATAGATAAAAAGGAATTTGATAAACATTCTGTTTTAGACAGATTTAATCATCAACTACAAACTTCTGGATTAAAAACATTTAATACAATAAACCCAGATTTTAGTTGGGCTTGTTCAGAAATTAGTGAAATTAAAAATTATTTTAAATTAGACAAATTTATTTTGTTATTTCCTTTTTGCTCGCCACATTTAAATATTAAAAAATGGCCTTATTATAATGATCTTATTAAACTTATTTTAGATAAATTTGGTAAAGAATATAAAGTTGTGACTGCTCCTGGTCCTACTGAAATAAATGATGCCAAGGAAGTTAACGCTTTAGCTATATTAAACAATGGAAAAGCACTCGATATCTCTCAACTAACCCGTTTAATTAAAGAGAGTTCTTTTGTAGTAGCAAATGATACTGGACCAGCTCATATAGCTGCTCATGTGGGAGCCAAAGGTCTAACTTTATTTGGCAAACATACAACTGCTTATAAAGTAAGTATTGAAAGAGAAAATTTTAAAGCAATTGAAGTAACAGACTTAAATAATTTAAGTGCAGAGAAAGTTTTTGAGAGATTAAGCAATTCTTTAAATTAATTAAGAATTTTTTTGTATTGCTCTAAAGTTTTGTCCCATTGAAATTTTGAAACGTGCTCTTTTGCATTTTTTCCAAGTTCAATATATTTTTTATTTTCAATCATTGAATTTAATGATGAATAAATATCATCTAGATTGTTACCATCACAAATTAATCCTGTTTTGTCATGATCTATGGCATCTGATGCACCACCATCTTTTCCTCCAAGTGAGGGAATTCCATATTGAGCTGCTTCCACATAAGCTATCCCAAAACCTTCCACAGAAGTTTTATGGATTATAGATGGCATAACAAAAATATTAGATTTAGCTATTAATGCATTTTTTAAATCACTGCTAATGTCTTTAAAGAGCATAACTTGTGAAGTTAGATCTAATTCTTCAACTAATTTTTTTATGTTTTCCTCTTCATCACCATAACCAATACAAATATAAACAATGTCAGGATATAATTGTTTCAAATTCCTTAATGCCATAATTACTTTTTCATGATTTTTTCTTTTATCAAATCTAGAAACTGTAACTAGCCTTGGTGTTTTTACTTTTAATAAACTCTCAACTTTTTCCAAAGATTTTTTATTTAATTCTTGAACTGGGTCTATCCCAGGATTTATAACTACAACTTTATCTTGTTCTACACCATTATTAATAGCTAAATTTTTAGTGTACTCAGAATTTGCAATTACTTTTTCAACATTATTAAGAATTTTTACAACTCTTTTATTCAATGAGCTACCTACGGGATGGTTGATCTCTTTCCCATGGATTAAACAATACTTTTTTTTATCAGTTTTTATTAACTCTAAACTTTTCCAGTGATCAGCAATAATACCTTGAACTTTATTTTCTTTTAAAAATTCATTAATTAATTGAGCTTTTCTAATTTTTCTTAAAAATTTTATTCCGCCAACTCTTTCAATTGAAAAACTAGTTTGCTCATCAAAATCTTTATGATTATCTTGGTAATCTGCAAAAACTTTAATCATAAAATTTTTGGACATTTCACGGGATAATCCCCACATCAAACTTTGCATTCCACCTAATTCTGGCGGGAATGATCTTGTCACAATTAGATACATTAATTAGTTTTCCACTTAATACCACATCCAGCACTAGGAATTTGGTTTTCAGGTCCTTTATTAGTTTCAGCAATTTGCATCATGGCTTTTAAAAGATCACTATCTCCATCTCTTACAGGAATTAATTTTTTGAGCTCTCTTACTCTTCCTCTGTATTGAAGTTCCAAATCTTTATTATAACCAAAAAAATCAGGTGTGCATACCGCATCGTAAGTTTTTGCTATCTCTTGAGTTTCATCAACTAAATAGGGGAAACCAAATTGGTTTTCTTTTGAAAATTTAATCATATTTTCATATGAGTCTTCAGGATAATTTTCTGCATCATTAGCACAAATAGCTACAGAGTTAATACCGATATCTTTTAATTTTTTACAATCTTCAACAATGTCTTTTGTAACCGCTTTTACATATGGGCAATGATTACAGATAAACATAATTAATGTTCCTTTTTCACCTTTCACATCTGCTAAGGAAAGAATTTTACCCTCTGTTGATTTAAGCTTAAAGTCATGAGCTTTTTGACCAAAATCACATATTGGAGTTTGTATTGGCATAATGTAATAATATATAAATTATGTTTTACGATTTAAAAGATAAAAAACCAAAAAACTCTGGCGAAAATTGGGTAGCACCAAATGCAACTATCATAGGTGATGTTACCTTAGAAAAAAATTCTAGTATTTGGTTTAATGCAACCTTAAGAGGCGACTTAGAAAATATTCATATTGGCGAGGGTTCCAACATTCAAGATGGAAGTGTTTTACATACAGATCCTGGTTATCCTTTAAAGGTTGGTAAGAATGTTACTGTCGGGCATATGGTTATGCTTCATGGATGTACAATAGGAGATAATAGTTTAATCGGTATTGGAGCAGTAATTTTAAATAACGCAAAGATTGGAAAAAACTGTCTTATTGGAGCTAAAGCATTAATCACAGAAAACAAAGAAATTCCAGACAACTCCTTAGTTATTGGTTCACCTGGAAAAGTTGTAAGAGAAATTACTGAGGAAGAAAAAAAAGCAATTATTGAGAATACAAAACACTATCAAGACAATTGGAAAAGATATTCTAAATCTGTCTTTTAAGGAACTAACCAATTATTCTTATTTGTATCTAAATCAAACTTAGCTCTTCGATGTCCTTTTGCTGCAAGGTAAAGCCATTCAATAGATTTAATTTTACATTTAATCACTGTAAAGTTTTTATAACCTTCCTCACTTTGTTCCATTGTATAATCAAAATCTTCTAATTTAGATATCATTCCTGATGTTGGATTATTCGATGTAGTTCCTGGAGGATTATCAGTTAAATAACAGCGCCTGCTTATATGTTGAGTTTTTTTCCAAGATTCCTCTGTCGTAGTGTTTTGATTATTAATTTCACATTCTACTTTAACTCTCAACTGTATCTTTTCCTCTTTATCGTAGAAAACTAAAGAAGCATTATTATTTTTTTTAAGAATATCCACCTTTGGAGATCTTAAATCAGTGTGAAATTGTAATATATTATTTTCTCTATCCGATTTACGTAGAACAACAATTCTGCCATCAACTTCATTTTGATGAGCACAAATAAAAACAGGAATTCTAAATGGTGAGCCTCTATTGGTTACAGCATCATTTAACATAGACCAATACTTATTTTGAATTTCTGCAAAATCTTCGTAGTATGCTGGCTGCATACTTTACTTTCTAAATCTTTTTATTAAGCTTGAAGTATCCCAGCGATTGCCACCCATTCCTTGTACTTCACCATAATATTTATCAACAAGTTCAGTGACAGGTAATAATGAGCCATTATTTTTGGCTTCTTCCATTGCAATCTTTAAATCTTTTCTCATCCAATCTACTGCAAAACCAAAATCAAACTTATCATCTATCATTGTTTTATATCTATTCTCCATTTGCCAAGATTGAGCTGCACCTTTAGATATAACCTCAATAACATCTTCCATATTCAATCCAGCTTTCATTCCAAAATTTATAGCTTCAGATAAACCTTGAACTAAACCTGCAATACAAATTTGATTAACCATTTTAGCAAGCTGCCCATTTCCTGGACCACCAAGTAATTTCATTTTTTTACTGTAACAATCAATCTTATCTTTTGCCTTATCAAAGTCTGCTTGATCACCACCAATCATAACTGTTAATGCTCCATTTTCTGCACCAGCTTGTCCTCCCGATACAGGAGCGTCTAATGCACCAAATCCATTTTTTTTTGCATATGTATGTATCTCTCTTGCAATTGTCGCAGAAGCAGTTGTGTTATCAATATAAACAGCATCTTTCTTAATAGTTTTAAATGCACCATTGTCTCCAAAAGTAACTTCTCTTAAATCATTATCATTTCCAACACATGTAAAAATGTATTCAGCTTCCTTAGCAGCTTCAGCTGGAGTGCTAGCCATATTACCTTTATATTCTTTAATCCATTTTTCAGCTTTGGATTTTGTTCTGTTAAAAACAGTTACATTGTGTCCACCTTTTGATATATAACCAGCCATTGGATAACCCATGACACCAAGACCTATGAAAGCAACGTTACAACTCATAATTTTTTAATATGTTTAAAAGTTTAAGTTTAAAAGTAATTATATTTGGTTTTATATTTACATTTTTTTCTAGTTTTGGACAGAGTTTTTTTCTTGGTCTTTTTAATTCAAGCATACGAGAAGCATTATCTATCAGTCAGGGACAATTTGGAACAATTTATGCATCTGCAACTTTATTAAGTAGTTTTTTATTAATTTGGGTTGGAAAAAAAATAGATGATATAAATATTTTCAAATTTGCATTTTTTGTAACAATACTTTTATCTTTTTCATGTTTTTTCTTTTCAAAGATTTACTCAATTACTTTTTTATTTATTGCAATTTTTCTAATGAGATTTTCAGGCCAAGGAATGATGTCACATACTGCAACAACAACAATCTCCAGATATTTTACAAAATCTAGAGGAAAAGCTTTAAGTACAAGTTGGTTTGGTCTTTCTACCGCTGAATTTATACTCCCTGTTTTAATTGTATATTTGCTTACTATTACTTCTTGGCAAAATTTATGGATATATATATCAATATTAGTATTAATATTTCTTCCAATTACATCTTTTGCTCTAGTTAAAAACTTGAACTTTGAATCTAGGGAAGAAACTAACCAACAAGAATTCAGTCAGAAAATAAAACAATGGAAAAGAATTGAAGTTCTTAAAGACTATCGATTTTATATAGTTTGTCTTAATATGTTAGCAATGCCGTGGATCGCAACAGGTGTTTTTGTATATCAATCTTTTATTATAGAGTCTAAAGGATGGGGTCCTTATGTAATTGCCCAATCTTTTATGGTCTATTCTGTTTTATCAGTAATAACTTTACTAGTCGCAGGTTTTTTAATTGATAAATTTACTAGCAGAAAATTACTTATTTTCATGAATATTCCATTATTAATTTCAACAATAGTTTTAATGTATTTTGATCTTTCATTTTCAGCTTTCTTATTTCTGGGTTTAATTGGTATATCCAATGGACTTGCTAACGTATTAGGCTCATCAACATGGGCAGAAATTTACGGCGTTAGATACATTGGTTCAATAAAAGCCTTGACCACAGCATTAATGGTTTTTTCAACGGCTTTTGGTACTGCATTATTTGGCCTTTTAATTGATGCAGGATTTTCGATAGAGCAGGTTGCTCTTGTATCATTTATCTATATTTCAATAGCTGCTGTCTTGTTATTTTTTGTTAGAAATAAGCTAAATCCAAAGTATTTATAAAATCTCCTTGATTTTTTTAAGTTCACTGTGTAGATACTCCGCATGGCAAGGGTAACTGTAGAAGATTGTATCGATAAAGTAGAGAGTCCTTATGAATTAGTGTTAGTTGCTAAAGAAAGAGCAACTCAACTTAATACAGGTGTTGAACCAACTTTAGATAGAGATAATGATAAGAATACAGTTATTGCTCTAAGAGAAATTGCAGAAGAAAATATTAAAGTAAATGAACTTACTGATAGTGCAGTTTACAAATTAAGAAAGCACGTAGAGCAAGTTGATGATGGCGTAGAAGATGATGAAGATGTAGGTGATGATTTTGAAAGTTTATATAAAGGTGAAATATCAAAAAGTGGTACACCTATTCTACCGTCTAAGAGAGCAAGAAAAACTCCAGAGAAAATTCAAGTTTCAAATGAGGATTTAGCTGAACTTTCTCAAACAGCTAAGCCAGACATTAATACTGCACCAACAGATGAAACAGGCGATGAGCAAAGTGATGTCTCGTTGGATGAAGTAACTGAAACAGAAAATCAAGCTAGCGAGCAAGACACTTCAAACGAGGCAGAGAACAATTAATTAAATTCTTTTAAAATTTTTTCCCTATGTTCATCTAAATCAGGGATATCACCTCTTGTTTTTTCGTCTTTATAAGAAGACATTTTAATTGGATTACCTGCTAGTTTAAAATCTCCAATTTCTTTATGGAATGCTTTTACAATCATGTTTCTTGCATCTACTTGAGGATTTTCGACTGCTTCTTTAATATTGAATATTGGACCACATGGAATCTTTTCTTTTTCCATATCTTTAACCCATTCACTTGTAGATCTAGAAACTAATTTCTTTTCAAGTATGTTTTTAAGTTCATCCATATTTTTAGATCTAGATGAATTGTCAGAAAATTTTGGATCTTTACTTATCTCAGGCATTGTTAAAAGTTCACAAAGTTTTTCGAATAATCTATCGTTTCCAGCCGCTATAATAATGTAACTATCTTTTGTTTTAAAAGCTTCAAATGGTGCAATTGATGGATGGCGTGACCCCATTGGTTTTGGAATCTCATTTTTTGCTAAGTAACGAGCTATAGCATTTTCTAAAATTGCTATTTGACAATCTAGCATCGAAACATCAATGTACATCCCTTTACCTGTTTTTTGTCTATCATAAAGAGCTGCATTAATTCCAATTGCCGTAAACAAACCAGCAGTAATGTCACCAATTGATGTTCCAACTCTAGTTGGTTCAGAATTAGGTTGTCCAGTTACACTCATTAATCCACCCATGCCTTGTACAACCATATCGTAAGCAGGCAATTCTTTGAGAGGACCGGTTTGACCAAATCCAGAAGCAGATGCATAAATTAATTTAGGATATTTTTTATTTACATCATTCCAACCGTAACCCCATTTTTCTAAAGTACCTGGTTTAAAATTTTCAACTAAAATATCTGCTTTAGATAAAATTTTATCAAAAATTTTTTTATCATCAGTGTTCTTTAAATTCAGAGCAATACTCTCTTTACCTCTATTCAAAGACATAAAATAAGCTGAGTAATCTTTTATGAATGGTCCAAATTTTCTTGAGTCATCTCCTATTTCTGGTGCCTCAACTTTAATTACTCTTGCACCAAGATCTGATAGTATCATAGTACAGTAAGGACCCACTAATACCCTTGTTAAATCAACTACCAGTAGGTTTTTTAAAGGTCCATCCATATAATTATATATATCATGAGTTTTTGTCGACTTGACTCTTATTAATAAGTTCACTTTAATTCAATTATTAAAAATAACAATAGAGGGAAAAAATAATGTTAAAAAAGATATCTTTATATTTAACTTCATTAGTTTTTGTTTTTACTACTATTGGTTCTGCTTATGCAGTTACGCTGAAAGCAAGTCACCAATGGCCTGGTACACCAAGAGCTGATGGATCTTATGACCCACGTCATGAAATGGTTCAAATCATTGCTGACGAGGTTAAAAAAGCAAACGTTGGAGTAGATATTAGAATTTACCCAGCTAAATCATTATATAAACCAAAAGAACAGTGGAAACCAATGACAACCGGTCAATTAGATATTTCTGCTTTTCCATTAGCATATGCTTCTAAATTCCATCCAGAATTTGATGCAACTTTAATGCCTGGAACAGTAAAAAATCATGATCACGCATTAAGATTTAATAAAGGTCCAATGATGACTGAAATTAAAAAAATCATTAACGATGCTGGTGTTGTAGTTTTATCTGATGCTTGGTTAGGTGGTGGTTTTGCATCAAAAACAAAATGTATTAAAAATCCTAGCGACGCAAAAGGTCAAGTTATGAGAGCTGCTGGAAAAGCATTTAACCAAATGTTAGAGGCAGCTGGAGCTGGTATACAAAGTATGCCTTCATCTGAAATTTACACAGGTTTACAAACTGGTGTATTAACAGGTGCTAACACAAGTTCAGGAAGTTTTGTAAGTTACAAAATTTATGAACAAGTCTCATGTGCAACTCCCCCAGGAAAATTTGGTCTATGGTTTATGTATGAGCCAATTTTAATGTCTAAAAAGTCTTTTGATGCCTTAAATTCTAAGCAGCAAAAAGCTTTAATGAAGGCTGGAAAAGTTGCTGAAAAATACATGACAGCTCAAGTAGAAAACTTAGATAAAAAGTTTGAAGATGCTTATAAAGCTGCAGGTGTTAAATTAGTATACATGGATGCAAAAGACCATGCTGCATGGGTAGAGATTGCGAAGAAATCTTCTCACAAGGCATTTGCTGATAAAGTTCCAGGTGGCGATAAGCTAATGGAAATGGCTTTAGCAGTTAAATAAAATAATATATAAAGAACCCCTATTTATTCTTATTAAATAGGGGTTTTTTTTATGAAAAAAAAGTATCTTCAATTTTGTGATCTAATCGCTAAAGCATGTGGTGCTTTCGCAGTATTAGCATTGCTCTTATCAATTTTAGTAATCGTTGAACTTGTTTTTGAAAGATATTTTTTTCAAAGAGCAATTACATGGCAAACAGAACTTGTAACTATGTTGTTAGTTGCTTCAACTTTTATAGGAAGTGTATACGTCCTAAGTGAAAAGGCTCACGTGAGCATGGAATGGATATATGATTTTTTATCCAAAAAAAATATCATTAGACTAAAAATTTTTACATCTTCTATTAGTTTATTATTTTTCCTAATTTTATTTTATTTTGGATTCTTAATGTTTGAGGAAGCATTTACCAAAAATTATTCAACAGGAACTGTGTGGGATCCACCACTATGGATACCATATTCATCAATGATGTTAGGGGCTTTATTGATGATATTACAATATATCGCAGAAATTATAAAATTAACTGACGAAGAGGATTTTAAATAAATGGATCCATTGATTATAGCATTAATTGTTGCAGTTTTTACTTTATTGGTACTTTTTTCAGGAATTCCAATTGCTTTTGGTTTGAGTTTTGTGTCGATAGCTCTTTTGGTTACATTTGAGGGTTTTCAAATGCTTGACGTATTCGCTGAAACATTTTTTGCAGGATTAAACTCTTTTGTTTTACTTTCTATACCAATGTTTATTTTAATGGGAATGGCTGTCGCCAACTCTCCTGCTGGAAAAGATTTATATACAGGATTAGATAGATGGCTTTGGAGAGTGCCAGGTGGATTGGTAATTTCAAATATTGGCGCTTGTTCAATTTTTGCAGCTTTAAGTGGATCTAGTCCTGCAACTTGTGCTGCGATTGGGACAATGGGAATACCAGAAATGAGAAAAAGAGGTTATTCCGATCAAATTGCAACAGGAACCATTGCAGCAGGTGGAACCTTAGGAGTTTTAATTCCGCCTAGTATTGTTTTAATAGTTTATGGAATTGCAACAGGTACATCTATTGGGAGATTATTTTTATGTGGTCTTGTACCAGGTTTTATGTTGGCAGGTATGTTTGCTATATGGGCTCTAATACACAGTTATTTTATTGATAAAGATGCAGCAAAAGCTTTAAGAAATAGAGTAAGACCAACTCTAAAAGAAAAACTTGAAGTTTTACCAAGAATTCTTCCTTTCTTAGCAATTATAGCAGGAGTTCTCTATGTACTTTATGGAGGAGTTGCAACACCATCCGAGGCATCTGGAGTAGGGGCATTCTTAGTTTTTGTATTAATAGCTGTTGTTTACAAAATTTATCAGCCAAAAAAGATTTGGAACATTGTTAAAGTTTCTATGAAAGAAAGTGTAATGATAATGTTCATTATCGCTGCCTCATATCTTTTTGCATTCACTCTTTCACAACTGTATGTAACTCAGTCATTAGCGCAGAGCATGGTCGAATTAAGCTCTAACAAATGGGTTGTGTTCATTCTAATAAACATATTTCTTTTAATAGCTGGTTTCTTTTTACCCCCAGTTGCAGTTATTGTAATGACTTCAGCAATATTATTGCCAGTTATTACTACTTTAGGTTTTGACCCATATTGGTTTGCAATAGTATTTACAATCAATATGGAGATTGGCTTAATTACACCACCAGTTGGATTAAATCTTTATATTATAAAAGGAATTACCCCAGACGTTAGTTTGTCAGAAATTTTAAAAGGATCTATACCGTTTATGATAATTATGGCTTTAGCTATAGTAATTTTATGTATTTTTCCTGAGATTGTTACATGGTTACCTGATAAAATAATGGGTAAAGACCTTGGATTCTAAAAAAAAAATAAACAGAAAAATATCAGTCGCCCCAATGATGGATTGTACTGATAGGCATGATCGTTTCTTTTTAAGACTGATGAGTAAAAATGTAATGCTCTATACTGAGATGGTTGCTACAAAATCTGCAATTCATGGTGATAGAAAAAAAATTTTATCTTTTAACCCTGAAGAAAAACCATTAGCTCTACAAGTAGGTGGATCTAATAAAGAAGAATTAGCAGAGGTAGCTAAAATTGCAGAAGATATGGGTTATGATGAAATTAATATTAATCTTGGTTGTCCTAGCAAAAAAGTTCAAAAAAATAAATTTGGTGCATGTTTAATTAAAGAACCTGATTTGGTTGCTGAATGTATTAATTCAATGGTAAATGCATGTAGAATTCCTGTTACAGCTAAGACAAGAATTGGTTTCGATGATACAGAAGAATTTGATTATTTAAATAATTTTATTCATAAGATGAGAGATGCTGGTTCAAAAACATTTATATTGCATGCAAGGAAAGCAATTTTGACAGGTTTATCTCCCAAACAAAATTTAAACATTCCAAAACTAAATTATAAAATGGTTTATGACATTAAAAAAGAAAATCCTAACTTAGAAATAATTATAAATGGAGGGATAACAAAAGTTGAGGAAATAAATAACCATTTAAAGCATTGTGATGGTGTAATGATAGGAAGATCAATATATCAAAATCCATATTTCTTAATTGAAATTGAAAAAGAAATATTCAAGACAAAGAGTAGTCCTACAAGGGAACAAGTTGTAGAAAAACTTTTAGAGTATGCTGATAGAGAAGTAAAATTAGGAACAAAAATTAATCATATCATGAGACATACAATAGGTTTATATCATGGACAAGTTGGTTCAAAAGAATGGAAAAGATATTTAAGTGATAACATGATGGCAAGAGACTCCGATTTTCAAAAAGCAAAACATATTATGACTATTGTTCAAAATAATGAGAAAGCAATCCAAGCTAACTCATAATGGAAACTTTAGATATCAATGAAATTATAAATCTTTTATTTGTTTTATCTTTAGCAGCATCTGTTGCTGGTTTTATGGCAGGTTTACTAGGAGTTGGTGGTGGCATTATAATAGTGCCTGCTCTGTATTATGCTTTTACTGTTTTAGATTTTGATATTGCAACAAGAATGCATCTTTCAGTTGGTACTTCATTAGCGATTATAATTCCAACTTCTATCATATCAACAAAAACTCATATGGAGTATGATGCGGTTGATTTTAAACTCATAAAATCCTTTGGCATTTTTATTTTATTTGGAGTTATTGGGGGAACATTTTTGGCAGTAAACTTAAAAACACCAGCTTTCGTTTTATTTTTTTCCATTATGGCTTTTATAGTTGGTTTATTCTTTATCTTTTTTAGAGAACAGCTTTTAAAAAATCCAAAAATGATTTCTGACTCAGCTAAAAATATTTCAGGAATTATTATAGGTTTCATATCTGTGTTACTGGGAATTGGTGGCGGTTCATTAATGGTTCCTTTTATGAGAACTTTTGGATACGATATTAGGAGATCAATAGGAACTGCAGCAGGAGTTGGCTTTCTGATTGCTGTATTTGGTACAATTACAATGATTACTGGAGGTAAAATTGTAGATAATATTAATACACCCTACAGTCTTGGATATGTAAATTTACTTGGGTTTCTTGTTTTCGTGCCAGTGACAATGATAATGGCTAGAGTAGGGGCAAAAGCAGTTTATAAAATAGATAAAAATATATTGAGCAAGATCTTTGGGATATTCTTAATTATTGTATCGATTAGATCTTTTTTTGAATACTTATCAATAAATTAATATTAACCAGTTCCCCATTTAACTTTGTTCCAAATTCTCTCATGAAAATAGTAAAAAAAAAGTGGAACTATTGATCCAACACCGAGTATTCCTGCACCTGTGAATGTTCCGGTGTATATGTATCCAAAAATTACCCAATAAACAAAAATGATAAATCTCCAAGAAAAAGTTTTAGCTATTGATCTAATTTTTTTATCTGCCATAAAAAAAAAGAGGTGACTTCAGTCTCCCTCCATCACCTCACAAATTTAGAATAAATGATTCTTTACAGTTTTATGAACACTTTTTAGTTGAATCTTTCCATTATTAAATTTTTTGATCGTACTCACCAATCTTTCCAGTTTTCATTAGTGTTTTATCAATGAATTTAAAAATATTTAATTTTCTTTCATCAGAAGTAGGGCTTTCAGTTACTACAACTAATGAGGGTTTATTAGAGGATGCTCGAATTAAACCCCAAGAACCATCCTCAAAAGAAAATCTAACTCCATTAACAGTTATAATCTCTTTTATTTCTTGATTATCTATTTTTATTTTTTGGTCTTTTATTTTTTTAAATTCCCTTACCATTTCTTCAACTACTTTGTATTTCTCCTTATCTTTGCAAAAAGGTGCCATTGTTGGTGACTGGTAAGTGGTTGGAAGTTCTTTAATTATTTCACTCATTTTTTTATCTTGATTATTTAATAAGTGACAAACTTGAATTGCTGAATTAATTCCGTCGTCATAACCGTAACCTAATGGTTGATTGAAAAAAAAGTGTCCACTTTTTTCAAATCCAGCTAAAGCCTTTTCACTATGAACTTTTCTTTTGATGTGAGAATGGCCTGTTTTCCAATATAAAGTTTCACATTGATTTTTATTTAAAATTTTGTCAGTTGAGTAAAGACCAGTAGATTTTACATCAACAACAAACTTTGAATTTTTATGTGAATTTGATAAATTTCTAGCAATCAACAAGCCTATTTTATCAGAAAAAATTTCGTTTCCCTCGTTATCAATTACACCTACACGATCACCATCTCCATCAAAACCAAAACCAATATCGGCATTGTTTTCTTTTACTGATTTAACAATTGCATGGAGCATTTCTAAATCTTCAGGATTTGGATTATATTTTGGGAAATTCCAATCTAAATTACAGTCTAATTCTACTACTTCACACCCAATTCCTCTTAATATATCTGGAGCAAAAATCCCTGCTGTACCATTACCACAAGCAACAACAGCTTTTATTTTCTTTTTTAACTTATTCTTATTTATTAAATCTTCTTTATAAACTTTATCAAAATCTTTAATTTGTTTTTCATTACCGTTACCTTTAGTAAAATTTTGATTTAAGGTAATTTCTTTTAATTCTTTCATTTCCTCAGGTGCATGCGTTAATCCTTTTTTGATTCCCATTTTTACTCCCGTCCAGCCGTTTTCATTGTGACTAGCTGTTACCATAGCAACTGCGTCAGCATCTAAATTAAATTGTGCGAAATAAACCATTGGTGATAGAGATAAACCAACATCTTCAATAAAGCATCCAGTTGATAGCAAACCTTTTTTTAAGGCTGATTTTATTTTTTCACTGTATGATCTGTAATCATGTCCAACTATCACTCTTGGGTTTTCTTTTTTAGTATGTTCTTTAATTTGGGTACCTAAACCTTTTCCAAGATTCGTGATTCCTGGCTCATTAATGTCTTTTTCGTAAATCCATCTTGCGTCATATTCTCTAAATCCGAAGGGGTCTATTTTTATTGATTGAGACATGCTGTTAATTACTTACATTTTTTTCATTTTTATAGTTGAATTTTTTTTTCACTGTTCTATAAATGTTCTGTTGATTTACATAATATTTAGTATATTAACACCAAGCGCACACAACATATAGTTGTTTTCGCTATATTAACAAGATATATTAACAAAAAATGAATAAAATACTATCGCAGGCATTAAAGAAAGCTGTCTCTGAATATAGCCCCGAGGTTAAAGAAGTCCAAAAAAGCAATAGACCAGATTTATTCTCTTTAAATAACGAAACTGAATTATTTCAAAATGATAAGGGCATAATAATTAAAATTGACCGATCAAAAGATATAAACCTAACCGATTTTGGTAAGGCAACTTTAAAAGACAGATATCTTGGTCACAACGAGTCTTTTCAAGATTTATTTGCGAGAGTAGCTAGTACATATGCTGACGATAATTTGCATGCGCAAAGAATTTATAATTATATAAGTAATCTCTGGTTCATGCCGGCTACACCTGTTTTGTCTAATGGTGGAACTAAAAGAGGATTACCAATTTCATGTTTTTTAAATGAAGCATCAGATAGCTTAGGTGGTATTTTAGATCTTTGGAGTGAAAATGTTTGGTTAGCAGCAAAAGGTGGAGGTATTGGAAGTTATTGGGGAAATTTGAGATCAATAGGTGAGAAGATTGGTAAAGTTGGAAAAACTTCTGGGATTATTCCGTTTATAAAAGTGATGGACTCATTAACTATGGCAATCAGCCAAGGTTCATTAAGAAGAGGATCTGCAGCATGTTATCTTCCAATTGACCATCCTGAAATAGAAGAGTTTATGGAAATGAGAAGACCAACTGGTGGTGATCCGAACAGAAAAGCATTAAATTTACACCACGGTGTTTTAGTTTCAGATGCATTTATGCGAGCTGTAGAAAATGATGAGCAATGGGCGCTAAAGAGTCCTGCTGACGGAACTATTCAACAAACTATATCCGCAAGAAATTTATGGATCAGATTATTAACAGCGAGAATTGAAACAGGTGAACCTTACATTATTTACATCGATACTGTTAATAGACAAATACCGCAACATCATAAGCTTGCAAACCTTACAGTTAAAACTTCAAACCTTTGCAGTGAAATAACTTTACCTACTGGTATCGATAAAGATGGAAGAGATAGAACAGCTGTTTGTTGTTTGTCTTCATTAAATTTAGAAAAGTATGATGAGTGGAAAGATGATCCAGATATGATTGGAGATGTAATGAGATTTTTAGATAATGTTTTATCTGATTTTATTAACAAAGCCCCTGAGCAATTTAAAGATGCTAAATACTCTGCTGAAAGAGAGAGAAGTGTTGGGTTAGGAGTGATGGGTTTCCATTCTTTCTTGCAGAAAAAAAGAATTCCACTTGAGTCTGTTATGGCAAAGTCATGGAATAAAAAGATTTTTAAAAATATTCATGAAAAGGTAAATCAAGCCTCAAAAGATTTGGCCGAAGAAAGAGGTGCATGTCCAGATGCTGCAGAATATGGTTTTAAAGAAAGGTTTTCAAACAAAACTGCAATTGCACCAACTGCATCTATTTCAATAATCTGCGGAGGTGCATCACCAGGAGTAGAACCTATTGCAGCTAACAGTTATACCCACAAAACTTTGTCAGGATCTTTCAATGTAAGAAATAGATATCTTGAGGAGATTTTGGAAGGTCACGGTAAGAATGATGATGAAACATGGTCAACAATAACTACTAATCAAGGTTCAGTTTCGCATCTAGATTTTTTAACTGATTTAGAAAAAGATGTTTTTAAAACTGCTTTTGAATTAAATCAAAAATGGATTATTGAGTTGAGTGGCGATAGGACACCATTTATTTCTCAAGCACAATCAGTCAATTTGTTTTTACCAGCAGACGTTCACAAAAAAGAATTACATAGAATTCATTTTGATGCATGGAAAAAAGGTTTGAAAAGCCTTTATTACTGTAGATCAAAATCAATTCAAAGAGCTGAAAATATCAATAATGCTCAATCAACTGATATTACAGCCAATGTATATAAATCTAAAAATCAACAAACTAACGAGGAACCAGAATACGAGGAGTGTTTATCATGTCAGTAGCAAAGAAAGTTAAAGTAGAAAAAAAAGAAATTATTCAACCAAAAAAGATGGGTCTTTTAGTTGAAAACCCAGTTTATAAACCTTTTAGATATCCATGGTGTTATGATGCATGGTTAACGCAACAAAGGATTCATTGGTTACCTGAGGAGGTACCACTTGGTGATGATGTTAGAGATTGGCAGAAAAATTTATCACAACCTGAAAAAAATCTCTTAACTCAAATCTTTAGATTTTTTACTCAAGCTGATGTTGAAGTAAATAACTGTTACCTAAGACATTACACGACTGTTTTTAAACCAACTGAAGTTTTAATGATGATGACTGCTTTTGCATCAATGGAAACAGTGCATGTTGCTGCTTATTCCCATTTATTGGATACAATTGGAATGCCAGAGTCAGAATATTCTGCATTCATGAAGTATAAAGAAATGAAAGATAAATATGATTACATGCAAGGATTTAATGTTAATTCAAAAGAAGACATTGCTAAAACTGTTGCGGTCTTTAGTGCTTTTACTGAAGGTTTACAACTATTTGCAAGTTTTGCGATCCTTTTGAATTTCCCAAGACATAATAAGATGAAAGGAATGGGTCAAATAGTTACTTGGTCTGTGCGAGATGAAACTCTTCACTGCAACTCTATGATTAGAATTTTTAAAGAATTCATTAAAGAGAATCCAGAAATCTGGACACCAAAATTGAAAAAAGAATTATATGAAGCTTGCAGAACCATTATTGAACATGAGGATGCTTTTATAGATTTAGCTTTTGAAATGGGTCCAATGGAAGGATTAACTGCAAAAGAGGTAAAAGACTATATTAGATTTATTGGAAATAGAAGACTAGTTCAACTAGGTTTGGAACCAATTTATGATGTACAAAAAAATCCTCTTGGATGGTTAGATACAATGTTAAATGCAGTTGAGCACATGAACTTCTTTGAGGGTCGTGCAACTGAGTATTCTAAAGCATCTACACAAGGAACTTGGGTTGAGGCATTTAGTTAAAGACAAAAATTTTTTAATCTGAAACACTTCAATTAATTTCAATGTTATGACATTGATTAAGGTTAACATCATATGATCGAATTGATAAGTCTTTACCTAATTAGTATAATTCTAGGTACGATGTTATTTTTTTCTTTTGTAGTAGCACCGGTTACTTTTACTGCCTTGAATGAAGAAAACGCGAGAAAATTTATAAGAAAAATATTTCCCTATTATTATAATGTAAATTTAGTAATTAGCCTATTAGTATTAATATATTTTACCTCTCAAAAAATTTTTTCAATAGATTTTTATTTAATCTTAACCATATCAATTTTGTTTGCCATTTCAAATTACATACTAATGCCGTTAATAAATAAATATAAAGATAATAATCAAGAAAGAAAATTTAAATATTCACATTCTATGTCGGTATTAATAAACTTTATTCAAATTTTTTTTTTAATATTTTTACTAATATAACGAAAGGAGTAAGAGATGAGAGTATTAAAAGAGTTAGAGGACGCGAAAATCGTAATTGTAGATTTAGAGGTAAATCTGGGAAATAAAACTCGAAGTGCTCCAACATTATGTGCAAAATACAGAGGTAAGATTATTCCATTAAACACTGCTCATGACGGTAGACCTATTTTAATGAAAGAAGAAAATTCTATAGAATAATTATCTTTGATTTAGCTGCAAAACTTTTCTGTGCTTGTTACCTTTGTAACTTGCAAGAGGTCTGATCAATTTGTTGGCAGCATGTTGCTCCATTATATGTGCTGACCATCCAGTTATTCTTGAAATAACGAATATTGGTGTAAAGAAATCTGTATCAAAACCCATCAAGTGATAAGTCGGTCCAGTAGGATAATCCACGTTTGGATGGATGTTTTTTCTCTCAATCATTACTTTTTCAACAATGTCGTAAATTTTTTCAAATTTTTTATCTTTTTTAATTTTTGCTACTTTAGCGAAATATTTTCTCATTGTAGGAACTCTTGAGTCTCCACTTTTGTAAACTCTATGACCAAAACCCATAACAACCTCTTTGTTATCTAAGGCATCATTTATCCATTTAAGAGCTTTTTTAGGATCCTTAATTTTGTTCATCATATGCATTACCTCCTCATTAGCTCCGCCATGTAATGGACCTTTTAAACTTGCTATTGCTCCAGTGATTGCCCCGTGAATATCAGACAAGCTGCTGGTAATAGTTCTTGCAGTAAAAGTTGAAACGTTAAAGCTATGCTCTGCATATAATATTAAAGACACATCAAAAGCTTTTACTATTTCTTTTTGAGGTACTTTTCCAAAACACATATAAAAAAAGTTTTCTGCTATATTTAAATTCTTTTTGGGTTTGATAATTTTTTTACCTTTTCTAATTCTGTAGAAGGCGGCTAATGCAGTAGGAGTTTTTGCAAGGATTCTAATCGCTTTTCTCATATTTGCTTCAGGAGAGGAGTCAGTTGTTTCTTTATCTTCCAAACCCATAATACTTACAGCAGTTCTGGCCACATCCATAGGATGAGATTTTTTAGGCATTTTTTTTATAACTGAGTATAAATCTTTAGATAATTCTCTATTATTTTTCTCTTCCTTTTCAAATTTTCTAAGCTGAATAGTATTAGGTAAATCTTTATTTAAAATAAGATAAGCTACTTCCTCAAATCTACAATATTCACAAAGATCTTGAGCAGCATAACCTCTATAAGTTAAAGAGTTAATTTCAGGCATTACTTTTGAGACCTCTGTTTCGTCTACAACAATTCCTAATAAGCCTTTTTTAATATCATCACTCATTATTCGTGACCATCGGTGTTAAAGTTATAAATTTTTTCGTCCAAACTATTATATTTCTCATAATCCACAAGATCATATAATCGTTTTCTAGTTTGCATCCTATCAATAATGTTATTTTGATGTCCATTTGCATAAATGTCTCTCAAACCATCCTCAACGTTTTTCATTGCTAACCTTTGAGTTGTAACAGGATAAATAACGATGTTGTAACCCAGTTCTTCTAATTGTTTATAATTTAATAATTTAGTTTTTCCAAATTCAGTCATATTGGCTAACAAATAACTCGATAATTCTTTTCTAACTTTTTCAAAATCTTTTTCATCATGAAGTGCCTCAGGAAAAATAATTTCTGCTCCAGCATCTATATAAGCCTTACATCTCTCGATCATTTTATCAATTCCCTCTACACTTTTCGCATCGGATCTTGCAATAATCTTAAAATTTTCATCTTTTTTTGCAGAAACACATTCTTTAATTTTTTTCACCATCGCATCTGTGGATATCAATTCTTTATTATCTAGGTGCCCACATCTTTTTCTTTCAATTTGATCTTCTAAATGAACTCCAGTAATTCCAAACTCCTCAAAAGTTTCTATAGTTTCTTTACATGATTTAAATCCTGTATCTATATCTACAATTGTAGGAAGATTTGTAACTCTAGAAATTAAGTATGACCGTGTACTAACATCTTGCAGTGTGGTTAATCCAATATCAGGAAATCCAAGATCATTTGCCATAACACCTCCTGAAACATAAACAGCATCATAACCAATCTCCTCAATTAATTTTGCTGTTAAAGGATTATAAGCACCAGGAACTCTTAATATTTTTTTGGATTTTAATTTATCTGTAAAATCTTTTCTTTTTTGTATTGGTTCTTTTTCAACAAAATGCATTAAAAAATTCCTTTTTTTAAATTTCGTTTAATTTTGCTCTTTTTAACAACAATATTCAATCTATCTAATTGACCTGACTTTAGTTTTCTTAAGTTTTGCACAGTTTTTAAAAATCTTTCTATTTCTTTTTTATCTAAAATATTCTCGGTAAGTGTTAAAAATTTGTTTATATAATTTTTTCTCTTGAATGGTCTTGAGCCATAAGGATGAGCATCTGCAACTCCTTGTTCTTCGGTAATTTTTTTTCCATTTTTAAGGGTAATTATGACTTTTGCACCAAAAGCTTTTTTTCTGGGGTTTGGGTCATGATATCTTTTGGTCCATTTTTTATCCTCATGGGTCTTGATTGATCTCCATATCTTAATTGTGCTTTTTCTTTTTGCTCTGGCTTTCGAATAAGATTTTACATGATGCCAACTACCATCTTCTAAAGCTACAGCAAATATATACATTATTGAATGATCTAACGTTTCTCTACTTGCATTTGGATCCATTTTTTGAGGATCGTTTGCACCTGTACCAATCACATAATGAGTATGATGACTGGTATAAATATCAATTTTTCTTATTTGATTTAGATTTGATATTTTATTTTTAAGTTTTTTTGCAAGATCAATTAATGCTTGAGATTGATATTCGGCAGAATATTCTTTTGTGTAAGTTTCAAGAATAGCTTTCTTAGTCTCGTTTTTTTTTGGAAGTGGAACTCTATATAAAGCTTTTTTTCCATCTAAAATTCGTGCAATAACACTATCTTCACCTTCATAAATTGGACTTGGAGCACCTTCACCACGCATAACTCTATCTACAGCCTCGATTGCAAGTTTACCGGCATGTGCTGGGGCATAAGCTTTCCAACTAGAGATTTCACCTTTTCTAGACTGTCTTGTTGAAATAGTTGTATGTAGAGCTTGTTGAACAGCTTGATATATTGTTTCTGTATTTAGTCTTAACATTGATCCTATTCCAGCAGCAACACTTGGTCCTAAGTGAGCGATGTGGTCTACTTTATGTTTATGTAAACAAATTCCTTTAACTAAATTAACTTGCACTTCATAGGCAGTAATTATCCCTCTTAAAAGATCTAATCCACTTTTTTTATTTTGTTGTGCAACACTTATAAGGGGAGGAATATTATCACCAGGATGACTGTAATCAGCTGCTAAAAATGTATCATGAAAATCAAGTTCTCTTACAGCTGTTCCGTTGCTCCATGCTGCCCATTCACAATCAAATTTTAATTTATTATCAACTCCAAATAATGTTGCACCATTTTTTCTTAAATGCTTTAGGGCCATCTCTCGGGATGAAATAACTGGACGTCTATTTAAAGAAGCTATTGCGACTGAAGCATTATCAATAATTCTATTAATCACCATCTCTATCGCTTCTTTATCCAACTTTGCATTATCACTTGCAATCTCTGCGATTTTCCAAGCCAGCTGTTTTTTTTTGGGTAAATGAACTTTAGATGGGAAAACTTTTACGTTATGTATGATCAAAATAACTCCTAATTGAAAACTGTTCTAATAGTTAAAAAAAAATAATCAATATTAAAGATATTTTGTTACGATTTTTTCAATACCAATGAAGTCTTTTATTAAGTGATTATGGTAAATTTCAGTTGTATTTTTTTCCGTATAACCATCCTCAAGTAAAATAACTGGAATTCCAGCAGCTTTTGCGGCATTAGCATCTGTTTCACTATCGCCAATCATTAAAGTTTTTTTAAGATCCCCATCTAAAATTTCAACTACAGACGTCAAGTGTCTCGGATCGGGTTTACAATAATCAAATGTATTGTGACCCGCTACATATTCAAAAAAATCATAAATTCCAATTTTTTTTAAAAGATCAATTGCTAGATGTTCTTGTTTGTTTGTGCAAACACCCATTGAAATCTTTTTTTCTTTAGACCATATTAAAAAATCTTTAACTCCATCAATTAATTTACTTTCATTTACAATATTATTTCCGTAATACTCTACAAATTCCTTGACCATTTCTTTTTTAATTTTTTCATCTTGGACTTTTCCAAATTCTTTTTTTGCCTGACCCCATATAGATCGACCAAGCATTGCACCAGCGCCTTGACCTACCAAGTTTCTTATTTCCTCAGTAGACTTGGTTGGATATCCAAATTTACTCATAACATGATTGTGGGCTCTCATTAAGTCGGGAGCTGTATCCACTAAAGTGCCATCTAAATCAAAAAGAATTGTAAAAATTTGTTTCATAATTAAAAGTATTTTTAAGAAATATTTTGTGAATTAAGAAAGATATATACTTAATGTAAGTAATTTTCTAGATGAAACAATTCAATATAAATAAACTTCAAAATTCACTGAGAGTAAAGTTCTTAAAATCTAAAGTAAATATGATTGCTCCAGAAACAATCTATTTTTCTAAAGATACAAAAATTGGAAAAAATGTGACTATAGAACCATATGTAGTTATTGGATCAAAAGTGAAGATTGGTAACAATGTTATTATTAAATCTTTCAGTCATTTAGAGAATTGTAAAATCGAAAATAAAGTTGAAATAGGTCCCTATGCACGAATAAGACCTGGCACCACTTTAAAGGAAGGGTCTAAAATTGGAAACTTTGTTGAAATTAAAAAAAGTACTCTTGGAAAAAAATCTAAGGTGAATCATTTAACTTATATTGGTGATACTTCAATTGGTAAATCAGTTAACGTTGGAGCGGGAACAATTACGTGCAACTACGATGGAATAAAAAAATATAAAACTAGAATAAAAGATAATGTTTTTATTGGCTCTAACTCCTCTTTAGTAGCCCCAATTACACTTGCAGAAAATAGTATAGTTGGGGCAGGATCAGTAATTACTAGGAATGTAAGTAAAAAATCTCTAGCGCTCACTAGAAGCCAACAACTAGAGGTAAAAAATTATAAAAGAAAATCTAAATAATTATGTGCGGCATTATCGGAATAAATAGTAATAGACCTGTTTCATCAACAATTATCAGCTCGTTAAAAAAATTAGAATACAGAGGATATGATTCAGCAGGTATAGCAACGCTTTCAAACAATGAAATTAACGAAGTTAAATCTGAAGGAAGAGTTGATAATCTTGAAAATAATCTATTAGTTCAAAAAATGGAAGGAACCATTGGTATAGGACATGTTCGTTGGGCTACACATGGATTGCCAAATAGTGTTAATGCTCATCCTCACTCTTCACAAAATGTTTCTGTAGTTCATAATGGAATAATTGAAAATTCTACGTTATTAAAAAAATTTTTGGTAAGCAAGGGTCATAAATTTAAGTCACAAACTGATACTGAAGTGATTGTACATTTGATTACGGAAAATTTAAAAACTGAAAACATTGTTAATTCAATTAAAAAAACTCTCAAATCTCTTCATGGTAGTTTTGCGCTAGGTATAATATTTAAAGATCAACCTGATTTGATTGTTGGTGCAAGAAGAGGATCTCCATTAGCTGTGGGGTATGGTCCAAATGAAAATTATTTAGGTTCAGATTCATACGCTTTGAAGGCGATGACAAATAAGATTACTTATCTTAATGACGGTGAATTTTGTATTATAAAAAAAGATCAGGTTGAATTTTTTAATGAGGAAGGGGACAAGATAAATAAAAAAGTTTTAGAATTATCTTTAGAAGATGAAAAATATGACAAAGGTGATTACAAACATTTCATGGCTAAAGAAATAGAGGAACAACCGACAACATTAAAAAATGGAATTAATGAATATGTAGATACATTAAATAATGATATTAATATTTATAATTTTCCTTGGAAAATGAATGAAATTTCTTCAGTAACTTTAATTGGTTGTGGAACAGCCTATCATTCTTGTCTACTTGCAAAATACTGGTTCGAAGAATTAACTTCATTAGATGTTAATGTAGATATTGCGTCAGAGTTTAGGTATAGAAAAAATAGATTTAAGAAAGAGACTTTATATATATTTGTATCTCAATCTGGTGAAACAGCAGATACTTATGCAGCATTAGATTTGTGTAATCAAAATGATATGAAAACATGTGCTGTTGTAAATGTTATTGAGAGTTCTATTGCTAGAGACTCTAAATTTGTTTTACCAATTCATTGTGGGACCGAGATAGGGGTAGCCTCTACCAAAGCTTTTTTGGGTCAAATCCTTATATTATACATTTTAGCTTTAAAACTAGGATTATTAAGAAAAGATTTAAAAAAAGAGTTATTCAATGAAAAACTTAAAGATCTTAAATCTCTTCCTAAATTAGCAGAAAAGACTTTATTGACCGATAATAAGATACAGACAATATCTAATACCTTTAATGAGGTTAAAGGTTCAATGTTTTTAGGAAGAGGCTTTTCTTTTCCAATTGCATTAGAGGGTGCATTAAAATTAAAAGAACTATCTTATATTCATGCTGAAGGCTATCCAGCTGGTGAAATGAAACATGGGCCACTAGCACTTATTGAGGAAGGGATGCCTGTTGTTGTGTTAGCACCAAGAGACAATTATTATAAAAAAACTATTTCTAATATGCAGGAAGTTATTGCAAGAGGGGCAAAAGTTTTATTAGTAACAAATAAAAGTAGTGATGAGGTAGTTTCAGAAAATATTTGGGAAAAAATAGAAGTTGAAAGTGCTAATGATGACCTTTTACCCTTTCTTTTAACAATACCTTTACAAAAATTAGCTTATTATTCAGCTCTCAAAAAAGGATTTGATATAGATAAGCCTAGAAATTTAGCTAAATCAGTAACCGTTGAATAATAGAAAAACTCTGATACAACAATCTTGAGTTGAATATGAAAAATTGGAAAGTAAATAGCTGGAGAAAGTATCCTGTCAAACACATACCAACGTATGGTGATGAGAAGGAGCTTAATAATGTTTTAAACAAATTAAAAACATTTCCGCCACTTGTATTTGCAGGTGAGACAAGACATTTAAAAGATCAATTATCTAAAGTAGTTGATGGTAAAGCTTTTTTATTGCAAGGCGGTGACTGTGCCGAAAGTTTTGCAGAATTTCATCCTGACAATATAAGAGATACTTTTAAAGTAATTCTTCAAATGGCTTTGGTGATGACATACTCTGCGTCATTACCTATTGTAAAACTTGGAAGGATTGCTGGACAGTTTTCTAAACCAAGAAGTGCTCCAACAGAAAAACAAGGTGATGTAGAATTACCAAGTTATTTAGGTGATAATATTAATGCAATTGACTTTAACGAAAAGGCTAGAAGACCTGATCCGAAAAGAATGTACAAAGCGTATTCTCAATCAGCTTCAACGCTTAATTTACTTAGAGCATTTTCAAAAGGTGGTTTTGCAGATTTGAACAAAGTTCATTTATGGAATTTAGATTACATTAAAAAAAGTCCTCAAGCGAAAAAATTTAAAGACCTAGAGGACAAAATTGCTGATGCACTGGCTTTTATGGAAGCATGTGGAATAACTTCAGACTTTAATAATAGATTATACACTGTAAATTTCTGGACATCACATGAAGCGTTGCACTTACCCTTTGAGGAAAGTATGACTAGAGTAGACTCTACTACCGGTGAGTATCATGATACATCTGCTCATTTTGTCTGGATTGGTGATAGAACAAGACAGTTAGATGGTGGACATGTTGAATTTTGTAGAGGAATAGAAAATCCTATTGGAATAAAGTGTGGTCCTACATCTAAACCTGAGGAGATTGCAAAAATTTGTGAAGTATTAAATCCAAAAAATGAAAAAGGTAAAATAACTTTAATCTCAAGATTTGGTCATCAAAATGTAGAAAAGTTTTTACCAAAGTTAATAAGACGAATTAAAAAAGAAGGTCTAAATGTTATTTGGTCATGTGATCCAATGCATGGGAATACAATTGTATCAACTACTGGTTTTAAAACTAGACCATTTAACAATGTAGTTAATGAGGTCAAAAATGTTTTTGGTGTCCATCAGTCTGAGGGATCATACGCAGGTGGTTTACATGTTGAAATGACTGGCCAAGATGTGACAGAGTGTACAGGTGGAGCTAGAAAAATATCTGATGCTGATTTATCGAGTAGATATCACACTCATTGTGACCCAAGATTGAATTCAGATCAGGCTTTAGAATTAGCCTTTTTAATTTCTGATGAGATTAAAAAGAATAGCAGCTATTCTAAAAATGCTATTCAAGCGGCATCTTAAGCTATTGCATAAAATTTTAAGATAGTTAGAAATTCGTTATGTCACCATCAGAAAAAGTAAAATTTATCTCGAATTGGATCAAAACATACGTTGATCTAATGCCAAACAAGGCACAATCATTAGTTATTGGAATATCTGGTGGTATAGACTCATCTGTTTCAAGCACTCTGAGTGCGATGACAGGGATTAAAACTATTGTTTTAACAATGCCGATTAAACAAAAAGAAAATCAACATGATCTTAGTTTGAAGCACCAACAATGGCTGGTAAAAAATTTTAAAAATGTTGAAGCGCATACTTTAAGTTTAGATAAACTTTTTGAAACGTTTTCAACAACTCTAAATAAATTTGATAATGAGCATGGTTTTGCTAACTCTAGAGCTAGACTAAGAATGACTACTCTTTACCAAGTTGCAGCAGCAAATAAAGGTATTGTAGTTGGAACAGGAAATAAAGTAGAGGATTTTGGAGTAGGTTTTTATACAAAATATGGAGATGGTGGTGTTGATATATCTCCTATAGCAGATTGTAATAAAACCGAAGTATGGGAACTTGGTAAAGAATTAGGTATATTAAAAGAAATTATTGACGCTCAACCAACTGACGGATTATGGGATGATGGAAGAACAGATGAAGGTCAGTTAGGATTTAATTATTCAG
Source organism: Candidatus Pelagibacter sp. (assembly GCF_052049575.1). Taxonomy (GTDB): domain Bacteria; phylum Pseudomonadota; class Alphaproteobacteria; order Pelagibacterales; family Pelagibacteraceae; genus Pelagibacter. The sequence continues at coordinate 59,843 of NZ_JBNGZQ010000002.1, forward strand.
AACTTGAAGACGCAATGGGCAACCCAAATTCGCCTCACAGAGAACAATACGAAAAAATTCGAAATCAAAACTTGCATAAAATGGAGCCAATTCCAGTTTGCAAGATTCCTAGTTAATCAATTAGATTAACAAATCATTAAATAAGGTATATTTCTTAATCAGCTAATATGGATATTTTTTTAACAAATAATTTGAGTAATAAAAAAGAATACTTTGTTCCAAAAGAAAAAAAAAATGTTGGAATGTACGTTTGCGGACCTACAGTTTATGATGATCCTCATATAGGAAATGCAAGACCCTTAGTAATTTTTGATATTTTATTTAAATTATTAAAAAACGAATTTCCCTCAGTAACATATGTGAGAAATATAACTGACATTGATGATAAAATAATTAAATCCTCACAAGAGCAAAAAATTTCTACTAAAGAACTCACAGAAAAAGTAACTTCAAGTTTTTTTAAAGATTGTGAGTTTTTAAATTGTGAAAATCCTACTCATCAGCCAAAAGCGACAGAACATATTGAGCTAATGATTGAAATGATAAATGATTTAATCAAAAAAGGATTTGCGTATGAAAATAAAAAGCATGTTTATTTTGAGGTCAAAAAATTTCCTGATTACGGAAAATTATCAAATAAAAATTTAGAGGATTTAATTGCTGGATCTAGAGTAGAAATCAGTGAAAATAAAAAAAATTCTGAAGATTTTGTTCTGTGGAAACCATCAAATAATGATGAACCTGCTTGGGATTCACCCTGGGGCAAAGGTAGACCAGGATGGCATTTAGAGTGTTCAGCTATGTCAAAAAAATTCTTAGGTAATGAATTTGATATTCATGGTGGAGGTATAGATCTTATTTTTCCTCATCATGAAAATGAAATAGCCCAATCCAGATGTGCTAATGATACAAAAGTTTTTGCAAATTACTGGGTGCATAATGCTTTTATCACTATGTCTAATGAAAAAATGGCTAAGTCACAAGGCAACATTCTAAAAATAAAAGATTTTAGAAATAAGATTAGTGGCCAAGTAATCAGATTGGCTTTAATGAGTGCACACTATAAGCAACCATTAGATTGGAACGACAAATTATTAAGTAATTGTGAAAGTACTTTAGATAAGTGGTATAAAGTATATTCATCCGATCTTAAATCTGTCAAAGTTTCAGATGAAATTCTAAAACCACTTTATGACGATTTGAACACACCTGGATACATAGCCAACCTTCACAAGTTATTCGAAAAAGCTAGCAAAGGTGAAAATACAGATTTATTTGTTTCGGCATGCAAATTTATTGGTTTGATGAATGAAACTGGCGAGCAATGGAATGAATTTAAAAAGAAAAGAGTATCTATAACCGAGTCTGAAATTGAAAATATGCTTAGTTTAAGAGACAAAGCTAGAGAAAATAAAAACTATAAAGAAGCTGATAGAATTAGAGATGAGCTCTTGGACAAAGGTGTTTTAATAGAAGATAAAGATGGTAAAACACTCTGGAAATTTAAATGAGCAAAGAAAGATTATTCATATTTGATACAACTTTAAGAGATGGAGCTCAAACGCAAGGAGTCGATTTTTCTTTGGAAGACAAAGAAAAAATTGCTTTAGCTTTGGACAATTTGGGTGTGGATTACATTGAAGCAGGTTGGCCTGGAGCTAACCCAACCGATACAGAATTTTTTCAAAAGAAACACGATTTTAAAAATTCAAAACTAACATCATTTGGAATGACAAAAAGGTCTGGACGAAGCGCAGAAAATGACACTGGTTTATCTGCACTTATGAACTCTAATACCTCTGCAGTATGTTTAGTTGGTAAGTCTTGGGATTTTCATGTCGATGTTGCCTTAGGAATAACAAATGAAGAAAATTTAGATAATATTTCTGAGAGCGCAAAACATTTTGTTAAAGCAAAAAAAGAATTCATGTTCGATGCAGAACATTTTTTTGATGGTTATAAAGCAAATCCAAAATATGCACTCTCATGTATTAAAGCCGCTTATGACCAAGGTGCAAGGTGGGTGATATTATGTGATACGAATGGAGGTACACTTCCACATGAAGTTACACAGATAGTTCGTGAGGTTACAAAAGTGGTACCAGGAAAAAACTTGGGAATTCACGCACATAATGATACCGGTAATGCGGTTGCTAATTCATTAGCAGCAGTATTGTCTGGTGTTCGACAAATTCAAGGTACAATAAATGGATTAGGTGAAAGATGTGGAAATGCAAATTTAATGTCATTAATACCAACATTTTTTTTAAAGAAAGATTTTTCATCTCAATTTGAAATTGGAATCAAATCAAAAAATATTAAAAATCTAACCGATTGTTCAAGACTTTTAGATGAAATTTTAAATAGAAAACCTAACCAACATTTACCATATGTGGGCGCAGCAGCTTTTTCACATAAAGGAGGATTGCATGTATCTGCTGTACAAAAAGATCCAAAAACTTATGAACATATCAATCCTGAAGAAGTTGGTAACACTAGAAATATTGTTGTCTCTGATCAATCAGGAAAATCAAATATTATCTCTAGATTAAAGAGTATCAAAATTGATATTCAAGAAAATGATCCAAAAATTAAAAAATTATTAGATGAAGTAAAAGACAGAGAATTCATTGGTTATAGTTATGATGGTGCCGATGCATCATTTGAATTATTAGCTAGAAGAATAATTGGAGAAATACCAAGATATATTTCTATTAATGAATATGACGTTTCAGTGAAAAAAAATAATTCTGGCGAAATAGTTTCTTCTGCAAAAGCTCAATTAGAAGTTGATGGAGAAAAGATTATGTGTGAAGGAGAAGGGAATGGTCCAGTAAATGCTTTAGATAATGCCATCAGACAAAACGTTGATAAACTATCAAAATACTCAAAATATTTAAAAGATTTAAAATTAGTAGACTATAAAGTAAGAATTTTAAATACAGGAACTGAAGCTGTTACAAGAGTTTCAATTGAAAGCACAGACTCCCAAGGAAAAAATTGGTTTACTATTGGTGTCTCAACAAACATTATCGAAGCTTCGTTCAAAGCATTAATTGATAGTTTGGATTATAAATTATTTAAAGATAATGCGCCTGCAAGTAAATAAATGATTAAAAATAACATCTCATTTATTCTTCATAAACCTCAATTATCAGAAAATATTGGTGCTTGCGCCAGAGCAATAAAAAACTTTGATTTTAATAAATTGATTTTGGTAAACCCAAAACCTACTTTTCCAAATGATAAAGTTCTTGCTACATCGGTTGGAGCTAAAGATATTGTCAAACAAAGTAAAAATTATGATAATTTAGAAGATGCAATAAGCAAAATTGATGTTGTTATTGCCACTTCTGCGAGATTTAGAAATAAAAATGTCAAACATATAAACTTAGATGATTTAAAAAAGATAAATTTTAAAAAGAAAATTGGTTTTTTGTTTGGTTCGGAGGCGTCAGGTTTATCAAATGATGAAATCAGTTATGCTAATTATACTTTACAAATACCTACTAACCCTGATTTTAAATCTTTGAATTTATCTCATAGTCTGATTATTATTGCTCAATACGTATCTAGCCTAATCAAACTAAAAAATACTCCATTTAAAAGATCAAAAAAAATCAAATCAGCTGATAAAAAAGAAATTCAATCAATGTTAAGTCTTTGCATCAAAAATTTAGATGAAATAAATTTTTTTAGACCCAAGGAAAAGAGACCCAAAATGCTTGAGAACCTCAGAAATATTTTTTATAAAATGGATTTATCAGATAAAGAAACACGTATATTATCAGGTGTATTTGCTAGTTTAGGTAAAAAACGTTGATTGACAAAAAATAGAGTAAGTTTATAAGACCCAATACCAAATGACAAAAAGAATTAACTCTAAACATAAAGTTGATAGAAGACTAAAGGTTAACCTGTGGGGTAGACCTAAAAGCCCATTCAACAAAAGAGCGTACGGACCAGGTCAGCATGGTCAAACTAAACAAGGTAAACCTTCAGACTATGGTATTCAATTACAAGCAAAACAAAAACTTAAAGCTTATTATGGAAACATTAATGAAAGACAGTTTAGAAATATTTATAAAAAGGCCTCTATGCTTAAAGGAGATACTAGTGAAAATTTGATAGGTCTTTTAGAAAGAAGACTAGATGCGGTAATTTATAGAGCAAAGTTTGCAACAACTATATTTTCTGCAAGACAACTTATTAATCATGGACACGTTAAAGTAAATGGTAAAAAAGTGAATATTTCTAGCTATTTAGTTAGAGAAGAAGATACTATAGAAATAAGAGATAAGTCTAAACAACTTGCAATCATTGATATCGCTTTAGCTAGTAAAGAAAGAGAAACGCCAGAATATATTCAATTAGATCAAAAAAATAAAAAATTTAAGTTTATTAGAGTTCCAAAATTTGAGGAAGTTCCATATCCAATAGTAATGGAACCCAATTTAGTAATTGAATATTACTCTAGATAACAAATTGATTAAAAGAACATCCAAAAGTCATATCCAATCAATTCTTTCAGAAAAAACAAATTGGAAGATTTTAGATATTGGTTGTGGATATTCTGCTAATCAGTTTGCTACAACAATTTGTGATGTTCAAGATTTATCAGAATTCTATAAAGAAAAAAATTTTATAAAACTTGAGAATAAAAGTTTACCATTTCAAGATAACGAATTTGATTTTGTAATTGCAAGTCATGTATTAGAACATGTAGAAGATTTTAAATTTTTCATAAAAGAATTAGAAAGAGTTTCTAATAAAGGTTACATAGAATTACCTACTAAGTTAGAAGATAATTTAGTATTTGAAAACAAAAAAGACCATTTATGGCACATGGATTTTAATGATGTTGATTCTAAATTGATTATTTCTGATAAATTACAGTTCGTAGAGCCTATATTAACTGTATCTGCAGCTCATAAATTTAGAAAAAATTTTAAAAGTAGCTTCATCATAGAACTTTATTGGGAAAATAAGATTGATTATGACTATAAAAATGATGAAGAAAGTTACGAAAAATTTAGCTTATTAACTTTATTAAGAAAATTTTTCTCAAAAAAAATAAGATCTATTTTTAGTTAATCTTTTTTTGAGCTAATACCTTTATCCTGGAGTATCTTTTTTAATTCTCCATTTTCGTACATTTCTTTAACAATATCACAGCCTCCAACAAATTCTTTTTTTATGTAAAGCTGAGGTATTGTTGGCCAATCACTAAAAACTTTTATTCCTTCCCTAATTGATTGATCTTCAAGAACATTCACACCTTTATAGTTTACCTCTAAAATTTTTAGGATATTAGATACTGCCATTGAAAATCCACACTGAGGGGCATCTGGAGTTCCTTTCATAAACAAACAAACATCATTATTTTCAATATGTTTTTCAATTACATTTTTTATTTTTTCTTCCATTATTGTTCCTTCGTTTTAATAGCTAGGGCATGTAACTCATTACCCATTCTGCCTTTTAATGAATTATAGACCATTTTGTGTTGTTCAATTTTACTTTTTCCAACAAATTGAGATGATGTAACAGTAGCAGAATAATGATTACCATCACCAGCTAAATCCTGTATTTCAATTGAAGCATCTGGCATCGCTTCTTTAATAAACTTTTCAATCTCTTTTAAATCCATTGCCATAATTATTCCATATAACTCTCAAGCCAATTAGTATTATATGATTTTAATTCGTCAATTGTTAGTTTCGTCTTTTGATCAATTATCATATCTTTGTCAATGATTTTACCTATTTCATCATAATGCACAGAATTTTTGTCTAAAATTTTGGAAACTTCGTTGAAATCTTTTGGATTAATTTCAATTAAATATCTTCCTTGATCTTCAGCAAAAAAGTATTCAATTTCATTAATCAAAAATTTTGGTTTTTTGATTTGTATACCTTTTTTACCTTTTAAACACATTTTGCTTATCGCTGTGATTATTCCACCAAGAGACACATCATGGGCACTTTTAATGAAATTTTTCTCAATTAAATTTAGTAAAGTCAGACCATTATTTTTTTCATTAAATAAATTTACTTCTGGTGGGGGTCCATTATTTTCATTTAAAATTATTCTTGATAATAAACTTTGATCTATATGACCCTCTGTTTTACCAATCACTAATACGATATTGTCGATTTCCTTAAAATCCATTGTGATCATTTTTTTGTAATCTTTAATTAAACCCACGCCTCCTATCGTAGGAGTTGGTTTAATTCCGATGTCTTTAGTTTCGTTGTAAAAAGATACATTTCCTGAGACAACGGGATAATCTAAATACTTACATGATTCACTGATACCTTGAACACATTCGACAAACTCACCCATATTTTCTTCTTTTTCTGGGCTTCCAAAATTTAAACAATTCGTAACTGCTATAGGTTTAGCACCTACTGAGATTAAATTTCTCCAAGTTTCACAAACGACTTGCTTCCCCCCTGTGAGTGGATGTGCCCAACAATAAGTTGCAGATGAGTCAACTGTAGCAGCTATAGCTTTATCTGATTTATGAACTCTTACTACACCAGAGTCTCCACCAGGTTTTTGTATAGTATCACCCATTACGGTGTGATCATATTGTTGCCAAATCCATTCTTTGCTACAAACATTTGGGCTGGATAAGATTTTTTTTAACGTATCTTTGATTTTTAGATTTTTAAATATTGTTTTATTTATTTTATTTTTTTTTGGTAATTTTGATTTTTTCCATTTTCGATCATACATCGGTGAGTTTTCAACCAATGTATTTATTGGAATATTAGCTACTTGTTTGTTATCAAAAAATAATTCGATATTCTTTGTGTTGGTTGTTTTTCCAATTACCGCGAAATCTAAATTCCATTTATCAAATATTTTTTTTGCTATTTCCTCTTTACCACTTTCAAGAACTATAAGCATTCGTTCTTGGCTTTCTGATAACATAATTTCGTAAGGGGTCATTTTGGTTTCTCTACATGGAACTTTGTTTAAGTTAATTTCAATACCTAAATTTCCCTTTGATGCCATTTCAATACTTGAAGAGGTTAGTCCTGCAGCTCCCATATCTTGAATCGCAATAATTGAGTCTCCTGACATTAATTCTAAACATGCCTCTAATAAAAGTTTTTCAGTAAAAGGATCTCCAACTTGTACAGTTGGTTTTTTTTCTTCGATTTTTTCATCAAAACTTGCAGAGGCCATACTTGCACCGTGAATTCCATCTCTACCGGTTTTTGATCCAACATATATAACTGGTTTATTCAAACCAGCTGCCTTTGAGTAAAATATCTTATCTTTTTTAACTAATCCTAAAGTCATCGCGTTTACTAAAATATTTCCATTGTATGATCTATCAAATGATGTTTGTCCTGCTATTGTAGGTACTCCCATGCAGTTTCCATAACCACCAATTCCATGAACAACTCCTCTTAATAAATTTTTTGTTTTTTTGTGTTGAGTTGAACCAAAATGTATTGAATTTAAGTTAGCAATGGGTCTTGCACCCATTGTAAAAACATCTCGCATAATTCCACCAACTCCTGTAGCGGCTCCCTGATAAGGCTCAATAAATGATGGATGATTGTGACTTTCAATTTTAAAAACTATTGCATCTCCATCTTCAATATCAATAACTCCAGCATTTTCCCCTGGTCCTTGAATTACTTTTTTTCCTTTAGTATGTAATTTTTTTAAATGAATTCGCGAAGATTTATAGGAGCAATGTTCATTCCACATTGCAGAAAATATACCTAACTCAGTAATATTAGGTGTTCTTTTTAATAATTTACAAATCTTTTTATATTCATCTGATTTTAAACCATGTTCAATTGCAATTTTCTCGTTAACAAGCATTATTTAATATTATTTAAAAGATTTTTAAAAAAGATTGATCCATCTTCCCCAGATAAACTTTCATCTATCATTCTCTCAGGATGAGGCATCATACCTAAAACGTTTTTTTCTTTATTAAAAATACCTGCAATATTTTTTATTGAACCATTAGGATTTATTTGATCATTTGTATTGCCATTTTGATCACAATAATAAATGGCTACTTGATTGTTATCTTCAATCTCTTTTAGTTGATCGTTGGTACAAAAATAATTTCCCTCATTATGGGCTATGTGAAACTCCAAAACCTTTTTATCAAGATTTTTGAAAAAGGTGTTTTCTTTATTATCTACTTTTACGTGAACATTTTTACAAATAAACTGAAGGTACTTATTTCTCAATAAAACTCCTGGCACCAATCCAGCCTCAACCAAAATTTGAAAACCATTACAAATTCCCATTACCAGTCCACCAGATTTTGCAAAATTAATTACTGAATTCATTATTTTTGACTTTGAGGCCATGCTGCCACAACGTAAATAGTCACCATAAGAGAAACCACCAGGCAAAACAATTAAATCACTTTTGGGCAATTCTTGATCATTATGCCAAACCATTTTGTTTTTAAATCCAAATTTTGTAAGAGCCACATCCATGTCTCGATCACAATTTGAACCAGGGAAGGTTATAACCGATGATTTCATTAATTATTGTGTCTCAATAATTTTGTAGTTTTCAATAACAAGATTAGCTAAAAGTTTTTTACACATATCTTCCACAAGGTCTTTAGCTTTTTTGGGATCATTTTCTTTAACATCAATTTCAAAATATTTTCCTTGTCTAACTTCATTGACAGAATTAAAACCCATACCATCTAATGTTTCATGGATTACTTTTCCTTGTGGATCTAAAACATCCTTTTTTAAAGTTATTACTGCAGAAACTTTCATTTTCGCTTCTTTTTAATTGAGGATAGTTTAGTTACATTCACTGCAGAAACATTCGATTGCTCATGTAGAATTCCAAGTCTTTTGGCAACTTCGGTATACGCAGGTAATAAATCTCCTAAATCTTTTCTAAATCTATCTTTATCAAGTTTTTTGTCAGTTGCAGAGTCCCACAATCTACAAGTATCAGGGCTTATTTCATCAGCTAAAATTATTTCTTTTCTTCCATCAATTTTAGTTCTTCCAAATTCTAATTTAAAATCAATTAATTTTATTCCTACACCTCTAAACATTCCAATCATAAAATCATTTATTCTAAAAATTGTTTTTTTTATCTTTTCAATTTCTTTTTTATTTGCCCAATCAAATGCGTAAATATGATCCTCTGAAATTAAAGGATCACCAAGTTTGTCATCTTTTAAACAGTATTCAATTAAAGGTTCTTTCAGTACAGTTCCATCTTCTATTCCAAGTCTTTTAGTTAAAGATCCTGTTGCCACATTACGAATAACAAATTCAATTGGAATTATTTCTACAAATTTAATTAATTGTTCTCTCATATTTAGTCGTTTGACTAAATGATTTTCAATACCAATTTGAGATAAATTTGTAAGTATATGTTCAGAAATTCTATTATTTAAAACTCCTTTACCCTCAATAGTAGTTCTTTTTTCATTATTAAATGCTGTAGCGTCATCTTTAAAGTATTGGATTACTAAATTTTTATCTGAGGTTGAATAAATTATCTTGGCTTTTCCCTCGTAAAGTTTTTTACCTTTTTTCATTATTTGAAAACTCGCCTAAAAATTAAGTTTACATTTTTAAAGTGTTTTGAATAACTAAAGATAGACTTTAATTTTTTGATTGAAATTTTACTCATTATTAACCTGTCAGACTGAATAACATTAAACAAATCTAAATTTTCAGCAAAACATTTTTTTGCATATCCTTGAACTAACTTATAGGATTTTTCTCTTGAGATACCAGTTTTTGTTAGTTCTAGCATCACTTCTTGTGAAAAAATTAGCCCTTTAGTAAGATTTAGATTTTCTAACATTTTTTTTGGATAAACAATCATATTATCTAAAACACCCGCTAATCTTGCAAGCGCAAAATCTAAAGTGATATTTGCATCAGGACCAATATTTCTCTCTACACTCGAATGTGAAATATCTCTCTCATGCCAAAGTGCAATATTTTCAAGCGCAGGTACAACAGAACTTCTTATCATTCTTGCTAGTCCTGTTAAATTTTCACTCAAAATTGGATTTTTTTTATGGGGCATTGCAGATGAACCCTTTTGACTTTTAGAAAAGTATTCTTGCAATTCATAAACTTCTGATTTTTGTAAATGTCTTATTTCTATAGCAACTCTCTCTATACTTCCTGCAATGATGCCTAGAACTGAAAAATAAAATGCATGTCGATCTCTTGGGATTATTTGAGTAGAGATTGGTTCAACTTTTAATCCAAGTTTTTTTGCAACATGTTTTTCAACATTAGGGTTGACATTTGCAAATGTTCCAACTGCTCCAGAAATTGCACAAGTTGATATTTGATCTATAGCATAAACTAATCTTTCTCTATTTCTTTTAAACTCCTCATAAAAAGAAGCTAATTTTAATCCAAATGTAATTGGCTCAGCATGAATTCCATGACTTCGACCTATACAAGGAGTAAATTTATATTTTCTAGCTTGTTTTTTTAATACTTTTAAAATTTGATCTATGTCTTTTAAGATAATTTTACCTGACTGAACTAATTGGATATTAAAACTTGTATCTACTACATCAGATGAAGTCATGCCAAGATGGAGGTATCTAGCTTTAATTCCTGCCTTTTCAGTTACGGAGGTTAAAAAAGCAATTACATCATGTTTAACTTTACTTTCAATTTGATGAATTCTTTTTACGTTTATTCTAGCTTTTTTCCTAACTATTGACGAGACACCTTTTGGAATTTGACCAAGTTTTTCCATTGCTTGAGCTGCAGCAATTTCAACATCCAACCATATTTTGTATTTATTTTCCTCAGACCAAATATCTGTTAATTCTTTTCGAGAGTATCTTTTAATCATTAATTATAAGTATGGGGGCTTTGAATAACCTTTAGCAGATTCTGTAAATATTTCATAACCATTTTCAGTAATTCCAACAGTATGCTCAAATTGTGCAGATAAAGATTTGTCTTTTGTAACTGCAGTCCATCCATCATTAAGCATTTTTACATTAAATTTTCCTGCATTTATCATGGGCTCAATTGTGAATGTCATCCCTGGTTTTATTACGCTGCCAGTGTTTTTTTCACCGTAATGTAAAATGTTTGGTGGTTCGTGAAATAATGTACCAACGCCATGGCCACAAAAATCTTTTACAACTGAAAAACCTTTGCTCTCAATATATGATTGAATTTCATACCCTATATCTCCTAGTTTTATGCCTGGTTTTAAAATCTTAATTGCTTTCATCATAGATTCATATGTTGCATCAATTAAATTATTAAGTTTGACTGGTGTTTTTCCTATACAAAACATACGACTAGTATCTCCATGATGATTATCTACAATTGCGGTTACGTCAACATTGAGCGCATCACCTTCAACTAAAATTCTATCTTCTGATGGAACACCATGACACACAACATGATTTAAAGATGTACATAAAGACTTTGTGAAACCCCGATAATATAATGGAGCAGAATGACCACCATTATCTTTTATAAACTCATAGCCAAGCTTATCAATATAAGCTGTTGAAACACCTTCTTTAATATTTTCAGTCAGCATATCTAAAGTTTGTGCAGCTAATTTTCCTGCAATCCTCATTTTTTCAAATTTTTCAGTGTAATTAATCATCAATAATTTTTATTTTTTTTTCGATATAAATTTTTTTTGAACTAATTTTACATCTATAAGCCAAAAAGTTTACTCCTGCTTTTTTAGCTATTAAATAATTTTCATAGTACTTACTATCAATATCTTTTGCTATTTTAAAGTACTCCATATTTTGTATTTGTACTAAAAATATTAAGTAAGATTTATAGCCTTTCTTTATGGCATCAATAAGGGTAAGTAAATGTTTTGATCCCCTAGTAGTAATCGCATCAGGAAACTCAGCAATTTTTTTGTCCCTAAATAGAGTTACATTTTTTACTTCTAGGAAACTTTTTTGACCTTTTTTTTCAATTAAAAAGTCAAATCTAGTTTCTTTGTCAAAAAAGACCTCTGAATTTATTTTGTCATTATTTTTTAGCTCTTTAATGAGATTATTATTTAATCCGTGGTAAACAATTTTATTTGCTCTATGAGTATTTACCCCAACTAAATTTTTTTTTACCTTGATAATTTCTAGACCATATTTTAATTTTCTTTTAGGATCATCATGTTTGAATAAATGCACTTCATTTCCCTCGTCTAGCAAACCTTTCATAGATCCAGTATTTGGACAATGTGCAGTTACAATTTCTTTATTTAGATTTACATCAACAAAAAAACGCTTATATCTTTTGATTAATTTGCCTTTTAATAAAGACTTGGTAAATTCCATATTCAAATTATACATATAAAATGAGCAAAAACATAAAAGTAAATGCTGCAATATTAATTATCGGTAACGAAATTCTTTCTGGAAGAACTCAGGACACTAATACAAGTACGTTAGCAACTTGGTTAAACTCTATTGGTGTAAAAGTAAATGAGGTAAGAATAATTCCAGATCAAGAAGATATAATCGTAGAGACACTAAATGTTTTAAGAAAATCTAATAATTATGTTTTTACAACTGGTGGTATTGGCCCAACTCACGACGACATAACTGCTCAATCAGTAGCAAAAGCTTTTGGTCTTAAATATGAGCTTCATAAAGAAGGATATAAGATATTAGAAGCTTATTACCAGCCAGGTGAGTTTAATGAAGGAAGACAAAAAATGATTTGGATGCCAGAAAATGCAAATTTAATTCTTAATCCAACAAGCGGAGCTCCTGGTTTTAGTGTGGAAAATGTTTTTTGTTTACCAGGGGTACCATCAATTATGAAATCAATGTTGGGTGGATTAAAAAACAAGATTGTTGGGGGTGACCCTATTTTAAGTCACACTATAAGTTTAAAAACAGTAGAAAGTGAAATTGCAAACTCATTAACAAAAGTTCAAGATCAAAATAAAGATGTTGAAATTGGTAGTTATCCTTTTTTTCATGCTGGTAAACTTGGTGTCTCAATAGTTATGCGATGTGAAGATCAGTCAAAAATAGATCTATGTAATTCACAAATTCTTGATTTTGTAAAAGAAAAAAAAATTGAAATCGTAGAACGATAAATGCTTTATTTTGCTTACGGAAGTAATCTTCATCATTTTCAAATGAAGAGAAGATGTAAAGATAGTACTTTTATTAAAAAGATTAATCTTAAGGATTTTAGATTAACTTTTAGAAGCAAGTATAGAGCTGCTGATATTGAACCAAAAAAAAATTCCATAGTACCGGGTGGCTTATTTAAAATTTCTAAGAGTGATGAAAAAAAACTTGATGTTTATGAAGATTATCCAATTTTATATAAAAAGTATTATTTCTCATATTACGGAAAGAGAGTTATGACTTATACTATGCTTCAAAAAACCAGTTTTAGATTTCCAACTGAAAGATATTTAAACATTGTAAAACGTGGTTACAAAGATTGCAAACTTGATCAAAAATATTTGGAACAAGCATTATCAAATAAATAAATTTTTTACATATTTGATAACCACATGGTCTCAAAAGGTTTAAGTTTAAGAGACTCATTTAAAGAGTTTATTTTAGGATTAATTATATTTTTCCATTTACTATACTTTTTATTTAATTTTGGATATTGATCTACTGATGAACAATTTGTAATTGATATAATTGTTTGTTTTTTATCTAGACTGATCCTTTTAAAACAAAATAATTTTGATCCTAGATTTATGTTTAATCTTTTAGCATTTGGGTGAAATGCTTTTTGTTTTCTCTTAATTTCTAACAATTTACCAAGATTTTGATAAAAAATACTTTGTTTAGACGTTTTATCACTTAATTTTTTTGTAATATTTTTGTGACTCCATTTATATCTATTAACATCTCTATTATTACCAGTTATCACATACTTGGCTTCATCGTTAGCCTTTCCAAATAAAGAATTGAAATAAACAGCTGGAATACCCTCAAAAGAAATCATTATTGCATGAGCTGCAATATATCGTTCTAAAAAAAATTTCCCATTAGGGTCAGTATCTGATTTTTTTAATGCATCATAAACTGTGATATTTGCTTCATAAACTTTTTTAGATTTATTTTGAACTTTTCTATAAGAAAATTTTGATCCATTTTTTTTTAGTCTTTTAAGAAAATCATTTAATGATTCTTTATTTAATATTCCTTCAGTAGGCCTCATGCCAATACCATCATGTGATGCAATGAAATTTAAATAACTATTCTGGAATTTAGCATTAGGAAGTTTTTTACTCCATTTATTGAGATAAGAACTATTTTCAAATAAAAAAGCATGGATTAATAAGGGTGGAAGAGAAAAATTATAAATCCAGTTAGCTTCATCATTTTTACCAAAATAACTTAAATTTTCTTTTTCTGGCAAATTTGTTTCTGTAATGATTATAGTTTCTACATTTAAGAGATTACTGATAAGTCTCAATAGTTTTACTATTTCATGAGTTTGTTTTAAATTTATACAGTTGGTGCCATTTTTTTTCCAAAGATAAGCAATCGCATCTAATCTAAAAATTGTGACTCCTTTGCTCATGAGGTGAACCATGATTTTAATAAATCTAAGAAGTACTGATGGGTTTTTAAAATCTAAGTCTATTTGATCAGCACTAAAAGTTCGCCATAAATAATCAGATTTATTGAAGATATCTATTTTTTTTAGTAGTTTATGATCTCTTGGTCTTACCACTTTAGATGTATTAAATTTAGAATTAACAGTTAAAAAATAATCCTTACCAGGTCTTTTTTTTTTTAGAAAATTTTTAAACCACAAACCTCTAGCTGATGAGTGATTAATTACAATATCGGCCATCACATGACTAGATTTTGAAATCTTTTTTATATCAGACCAATTACCTATTTTTTTTTCAATTTTGTAATGATCTTTTACAGCAAAACCACTATCACTGCTGGAAGGATAGAAAGGTAAAAAATGAATAGCATTAAAGTATTTATTTAAATTTTTCTTAAAAAAATTTTGAAAAACTTGAATAGAACTTTTTTGATTTGAATTAATGTTATCTCCATAACATATTACTAGTGAAGTTTTTTCTGAAATAGTAAGTTTTTTTTTTAAATTATTTTGATTAAATTTTTTGATTATTTGTAATATTTGATTTTTTAAATAATCAATATCTCTTTCATTCAAAGAGGGTTTGTAAATAGTACTTAGTATAGAACTAATTTTTTTTTGGTTTTTTTGAAATAGCATTAAGAATGTTTTTTATTATCATCATTAACTACTTTTTCAAGCCTTCCAAGAAAATCTGGTATAGCACTTTTTACTCTGCTCCATGTAGGTATAAAAGGAGTATCCATTGGATTTTGGATAAATGCTTCTCCAGCTTTCATTATGTTTATTGCAAATAACTCAACAGCTTTTTCTTCTGTATGCGAGTCTAACTCTAGACCATTCATTGCTGCATCACTTCTATAAATATCAATCAGATCTAAAGCAGATCTATAATATGTTGCTTTCAATGATCTAAATTTTTCTCTACTAAAGGTATTACCTTGAGTAGCTAATTTCTTAATGAATGTTTTAATTATATCTATAGACATTCTGGATAGTCCTTTAGTTTCGTCATCTAAAGATAAAACTTGATGTTTATGATCGTAGGTATCAGCTAAATCAACCTGGCAAATATTTTGTGGCGAGAAACTTCTTTGCATTTCCGATAAAATTCCTACTTCAATTCCCCAATCTGATGAAATTCTTAATTCTGGTAAAACATTTCTTCTAAATGAAAACTCTCCAGCCAAAGGGTATTTAAATGATTTCATAAAGTTTAAGTAATCACTTTTACCAATCGTTTTCTCTAAAGCTGTTAATAACGGAAAAACAAGTAATCTTGCAACTCTACCATTCATTTTGTTATTGGCCACCCTTGGGTAGTACCCCTTACAAAACTCAAAGTTAAAAAGAGGATTTACAACTGGGTAAAAAAGTTTTGCAAGCATTCTCCTATCATAAGTCTTGATATCACAATCATGCAACGCAACCGAACGAGCACTATCCCTTGCAATACACATACCAATGCAATACCAAACATTCCGTCCTTTTCCTAGCTCACTAGGAGCAAGATTATTTTTCTTTAATTCTTGATCAAGTTTTTTTAATCCTGGACCATCATTCCAAAGGATAGAAAAGGGGGTTTTTAATTTTTTAAAAAATTTCCAAGCTTTTTTTGCTTGAGCTTCACTTGCTTTATCTAATCCAATAATTATGTGATCTAAATATTTAGTTTTACTTATTTCATCAATAATTTTTGGTAAAGCTTCTCCCTCCAATTCAGAATAAAGACATGGTAAAATTAATTCCATTTTTCTTTGTTCAGAAAATTTTGATAATTCACTTTCTATGACTGATGTAGACTTAGTCCCAAAGTCATGTAAAGTTGAAATTATTCCATTTTGCGAAAAGTCACCCATGGCGGTTTTTTATCCTAATAGTTCAATTTAAGTAGTGCCGTTTTGATCACATCAGCCCAGCCTTCAGGTGATGGCTTGTTTGAAAATATAAGATTATCAATGTTTATTTGATCTTGAATAAATTGATCATTGAATACTAAACAAGGGATGTCACAACTTTTTAACATATCTAGATCATTATAATTGTCGCCAACTGCAATTGTCTTAATTTTATCCTCAGTTTTTTTTAAAATTTTTATAACTCTATTCATAGATTTAACCTTATTAATATTATCACAAAGGTTTAAAACTCGCCCACCTTCTTGAAGAGTTAATGAATTAGAATTTAAAACTTTTAATAATTCATTTTTTTCATTTTTGTCTCCTTTAAATAAAAAGGGTAAAGTATATTTTCTATTTAAAGCATCTTTGAGTTTTACATCTTTTTGCCCTAATATATTTTCTTGTTCTTTTTTACTCATTTTTGAAATTTGAAAACATTTTTCTTTTAATTTTTCAGGAACTTTATTTTCAAAAATCTTAATTAGTTCTTCTTTCTCTCTGCTAAGAACAAGTTTATCTGGAAAATTAGAGGTAATTAAATTTAATCCATGAATAGATGATCCATTTTCTGATATAAAAGGAAGATTTACTCCAAGCTCTTCATTGAATTTTTCAATTTCTTTTTCTGTTTTGCTAGAATTTGGAATAATAATCACACCTTTATTTACAAGACTTTTTATATAATCTTTAATGCTGTCGAATTGGAAAGTATCTCTATGCAAAAGAGATCCATCTAAATCAGTAAAAATTACAACTGTAAATTTTTTTTTCATTTATTCTATTACTATATATATAGTAGAAAATTTAAAAATTTACTTATTAGACTTGTTCAATTATAAATATTAGCATAAACACTCATGAAATTCATTAATGCCCTCGTGGTGAAATTGGTAGACACAAAGGACTTAAAATCCTTGCCGCTTGCGGAGTGCCAGTTCGAGTCTGGCCGAGGGCACCACTAAAATGAGTAAGATACAAATTATCTCAGATAAGAATAGTAAATCATTAAATATCAAGAAATCATTTATTAAAACGTTAAAAAAAAGTAAATTAAAAAAACCAAATCTTATAATTGTTATTGGTGGCGATGGTTTTATGCTTCAAACTTTAAAAAAGAATAGAAATTCAAAAAAATTTTTTTATGGAATAAATTCTGGAAATTACGGTTTTTTAATGAATAAATATTCATCAAAAAATTTAATCAAAAATTTGTCAAAAGCTAAAATGATTTCAATTTCACCATTAGAAATGACAGTTAGCAATAGAAATAATCAAATTAAAAAACACATAGCAATTAATGAGGTATCAATTTTACGACAAAGCCGTCAAGCAGCATCATTATCAATAAATTATGGATCTAAAAAACTAATTAAAAATTTAGTTTCAGATGGTGTTTTAGTTTCCACGCCTGCTGGAAGCACAGCTTATAATTTATCTGTTCACGGACCTATTTTGGGTCTAAATTCAAAAAAGTTGTCGATCTCACCTATAAGTGCTTTTAGGCCAAGAAGATGGAAAGGCAAAATAGTGAGTGATAGGTTAAAAATTACGATTAAAAATTTTAATCCTAAAAAAAGACCTGTTAGTGCAGTAGCTGATAATATTGAAGTAAGAAATGCTAAAAAAATAATTATTAGAACAAATAAGAATATTAAATTCAATCTTTTGTATGATAAAAATAGAAGTTTACAAAAGAAAATAAAAATAGAACAAATAAGACGAGAGACGTCTTGATTTATAGTAAATTTCAAAATGAAAAAGACTTTTTTATTTATTTTATTTTTCTTAATCTTATTTACCTCAAAATCATTTCCTGATTTACAATTTAAACAATCACTAGATATTTCTGATGATACTGATCATTTAAGAGGAATTTTTATAAAACCAGATGGTACAAAATTATATGTAACTTCTGACACAGCTAGTGATCAATCAGTTTTTGAATATTCTTTAACAACACCTTTTGATATTAGCACTGCAGTAGGTCCTATTGAAACGCAGCTTACAATTCAAGAAGGTGGTAGTTCAGAGATTATGGACAATCCTCATGCTATTGAATTTAAGCCTGATGGAACTAAAATGTTTGTTATTCGAAGTGATGGCACAGAAGATAATACAGTTGCCATAGAACAATTTAATTTAAGTACGCCTTGGGATTCTACTACTATAACATGGAGTGGTAGAACTGACTTGCAGACTGGATGTACTACAAGTATTCAAGCAAGAGGTTTAGACTTTAAACCTGATGGTACCAGAGTATTTATTGGAAATGAAGGTAACGACATAATTGCTCAATACGATTTAACTACACCATGGGATGTAACAAGTATGACCAATCAATTTTGTTCACCCAGTATATCAGGTGATGAGACTAAAATGAGAAATATACAACTTAGTTCAGATGGAAATTTTTTATATGTGGGTGGTAATACGGGAGATGATATAAATAAGTATTCTTTAACAACACCTTATAATATCACCTCCATAAGTCTAGAAACATCTTATTCAATATCTGCTCAAACAGGAGAAATGAGAGGATTTATTTTTTCATCAAATTTTACGAAACTATATGTTACAGGAGATGACGGAAGCAGTTCTGGTGATAATGTAATTTATGAATATGATATTAATTGTGTTGGAACTATAGCTTGTCTTGATGCATCAACAAATACTGATGTAAAGGCTATCATTGAAGCTAATGTAGAGTCTGCTAAACGTATAATTAGAAACAATACACTTCCAATATTTCACAGAACTGAATGGCTTAGAAGACATAAAAATAAAGATAATCTCTCAAACTTTAATACAGAGATAAATTTTACAAATGAAAAAATTGCAAGATTAGTTAGTGCTTTAAAAACGTTTAAAAAAGAAAAAGATAGAACTTATAGTAGTGATGATTGGTTTCAATGGAGTGAAGGCAGAGTGAGCATAGGTGAGAGAAACGCGATAGACTCCTCATCAAGAGATATTCATACTTATGGTATTTCAATTGGTGCTGATAGAATTAAGAATAAAGATAGAGATACAATGTATGGTTATGTTTTCCAATACGGGAATGATAATATTGATATTGGTGGGCAAGGCACAAAATTAGATACTGACTCTTACAGTTTAGCTCTTTATGGAACAAAAATTGGAGAAGATGATTTTTTTACAGATGCGATTATAGGTTTAAGTTTGTTAGATACTGCCCATACAAGAATTACTCATGGAAATATTCTTGAGGGAGACAGGGAAGGACAACAAATATTTGGCTCAATTAACTTTGGTAAAAGATTACATAATGAAAAACTGAATATCAGCCCAGGTATTAAATTAGATTTAGGTTACACAAAATTAAGAGAATTTAGAGAAAAAACCACACTGGGTAATAGTTTGGCTGACGCATTAATTTACAAAGATCAAAATATCAAAACAGCTTTAGCTACAATTGGTTTACTTTTTGATACAGAAAATCAACAAGATGAAAAAACAACCAATCATCATGGAAGACTTGAATATGTTGGAGATTTTAGTCCATCCTCAGATGCAGAATTTTATTATTTGAATAATCAAAGCACGGTCTATAATCATAAAGCAAATAAAAAATCTAAGCATAATTACAGAGTGGGTTATGGTATTGATATAACATCAATAACAGGATGGTCAGTTGTAACTAGTTTTGAGAGATTTGGAGCAAGAGGAAAAGGCTTTTATAATGAGCTTTATCTAATGATAGGATATGTTCCAATTGATGATATGAAATTAACATTTGAGATTGACAATTTAAATGCAACAAGCCTAGGATTTGCTAACAAAATAAATAAATATAATTTTGAAATCAATTCGAATTTTGATCTTTTAAGTGATGAAAAAAATCATCATACCAAGATATTAGTAAGTAATAACTTTTAGTTATTAATTAATATTTTAATGTGAGTATTGTAGAGTGATGGTGCCCCCGCACGGATTCGAACCGCGGACCTATTGATTACAAATCAATTGCTCTACCAGCTGAGCTACAAGGGCATGCGCAATAATTATTAACTATTTATAAATTAATCAACTCTTTTTTTTTAAATAACTTAAGTGATGAAACACAATGGCAGCGCTATTTGAGATATTCAAGCTTTCAACTTTAATATCAATGTCTATCTTTACTAAAAAATCAGCATATTTTGATGTGTGTTGGTGCATACCAGATCCCTCAGAACCAAATAATAGAATATTGTTTCCTTTCCATTCTATTTTTGTGAAATCTTTATCACCATTACCATCAAAACCATAAACCCAAAAATTTTCATCTTTGAGGTTTTTTAAAGTCGAATTAATGTTGGATACCTCAAAAATATTTACATACTCAATTGCTCCACTTGAAGCTTTATACATAAGTTTACTTTCATTTGGATAGTGTCTCTTCTTAATAATAATTCCATCAATATTAAATGATGCTGCACTTCTTATTAAAGCACCAATATTTCTAGGATCAGTTACCCCGTCTAAACAAACTAAAGTGATATTATTTTTATTTTTTATAAATTCTTTAAGAATTGGTTTTTCTAAGTGTTCTATTTCTGCAACATATCCTTGATGTAACAAATTCTCTTTGGTGCTATATTTGTCTAGTTCTTTTTTAGTTTTAAAATAAACCTTTACTTCATTTAAAAGGTCTTTATTCGGGCTTTTTCTGTGTATAATTTTTTTACTTTCCTCTGTTAAAAAAACTCTCAGCACCTTTCTTTTTGGATTTTTGAGAGCCTCGATTACAGCGTGTTGGCCAACTATGAAAAATGATGATTTATTCATAAATAATCCTATGTTTTACACGTTTTTTTGAATATTTTCCCATTAAATCACGTGTTGCATTTGGGTAAATAAAATATATAAAACGCATGTTGTTTGAAGCTTTATTGAACAAGGGGACACTTCCCCTAAGGGAGGGGTTCCAGAGCGGTCAAATGGGGCGGGCTGTAAACCCGTTGACTTCGGTCTTCGAAAGTTCGAATCTTTCCCCCTCCACCATTCAATATATTTTGAACAATACTGGAGTGTTACTCTTGGGGTTGTGCGGGTGTAGTTCAATGGTAGAACGCTAGCCTTCCAAGCTGGATGTAAGGGTTCGATTCCCTTTACCCGCTCCAAGAAAATAAATTTAAATTTGAAAAGTGAGGAAAAAAAGTAATGTCGAAAGAAAAATTTGTAAGAAATAAACCACATTGTAACATCGGTACAATTGGTCATGTCGATCATGGAAAAACAACTTTAACCGCAGCTATTACTAAAGTTTTATCTGAAACTGGTGGTGCGCAAGCTATTGCATATGATCAAATTGATAAAGCTCCAGAGGAAAAGGAGAGGGGTATTACTATATCTACTGCTCACGTAGAATATGAAACTGAAAAAAGACATTATGCTCACGTAGATTGCCCAGGTCACGCTGACTATGTAAAAAATATGATTACAGGTGCAGCACAAATGGATGGTGCAATCCTAGTAGTAAATGCTGCAGATGGACCAATGCCTCAAACAAGAGAACACATTCTTTTAGCAAGACAAGTTGGTGTTCCCGCGATTTGTGTTTACTTAAATAAAGTAGATCAAGTTGATGATAAAGAAATGATAGATCTTGTTGAAGAGGAAATAAGAGAATTATTAACTTCATATAAGTTTCCAGGTGATAAAACTCCTATAGCAAAAGGTTCTGCACTTGCTGCTGTTGAAGGAAGAGATGAAGAAATTGGTAAAAAATCAATTTTAGAATTAATGAAAAATGTTGATGAATTTATTCCTCAACCAGACAGACCAAAAGATAAGGATTTCTTAATGCCGGTAGAAGATGTATTTTCTATCTCTGGAAGAGGTACAGTTGCAACAGGGAGAGTTGAGTCTGGTGTGTTAAAGACTGGTGACGAACTTGAAATAGTTGGTATCAGGGAGACAAAAAAATCAGTTTGCACAGGTGTAGAAATGTTTAGAAAACTTCTAGACTCAGGTGAAGCAGGTGATAACGTTGGTGTGCTTTTAAGAGGAGTAGAAAGAACTGATATTGAGAGAGGACAAGTTCTTTGTAAACCAGGTTCAGTTACGCCACACACAAAGTTTGAAGCTCAGGCTTACGTATTAAAAAAAGAAGAGGGCGGCAGACATACTCCGTTCTTTACTAAGTACAGACCACAATTTTATTTTAGAACTACAGATGTAACAGGTGAAGTTGAATTACCAGCAGGAACAGAAATGGTTATGCCAGGTGATGACGCTAAATTTACAGTTAAATTAATAACTCCTATTGCAATGTCAGAAAAACTTAATTTTGCAATTAGAGAGGGTGGAAGAACTGTAGGTGCTGGAGTTGTAACTAAAATTATAGAGTAAACTCTATATAGGAGTGTAGCTCAATTGGTAGAGCGCCGGTCTCCAAAACCGGAGGCTGAGGGTTCGAGTCCCTCCGCTCCTGCCAATTGATTAAACTGAATTATATTATGAAAAACCCAATTAAATTTATTCAAGAGGTAAAACAAGAAGCTTTCAAAGTTACTTGGCCGACTGGTAAGGAAACAATTCAAGGTGCCTTAATGGTATTTGCTATGGCAGTAGTAATGTCATTATTTTTTCTTTTATTAGATCAAGTTTTAAAGTTTTTCTTAGAGCTTCTACTTAAAGTGAGTTTATAATGAAAAATTGGTACATAGTTCAATCACATTCAAGCTTTGAAAATAAAGTGGCTGGTTTAATTAAGGAAGAAGCAGAAAAAGCCAAAATTTCAGATAAATTTGATGAAATAATTGTTCCAACTCATGATGTAACTGAAGTTAAAAGAGGCAAAAGAGTACAAAGAAAAAAGAAATATTTTCCAGGATATGTGTTAATTAAAAGTGAAATGGATAATAGTATTTATCATATGATTAAAAATATAAAGAGAGTTAGTGGTTTTTTAGGCACTAAAGGAATTCCTGTTCCTGTTTCAGATAAGGAAATAGAGAAGATTTTAGGACAAATAAAAGATGGTGTGGCTCAGCCAAAATCTGGTATAGAGTACAGCGTTGGAGAAAAAGTTCAAGTAGTAGACGGACCATTTGCATCATTCAATGGAATGGTTGAGGATATAGATGAAGAAAAATCTAGACTTAAAGTTTCCGTATCTATTTTTGGACGTCCAACACCAGTTGAATTAGAATATAATCAAGTGGAGAAAATTAGTTAATGGCTGCAAAAAAAGAAATTAGTGGGTTTATAAAATTACAAATCAAAGGTGGTCAAGCAAATCCAGCTCCACCAGTTGGACCTGCATTAGGTCAACGTGGTGTAAATATAATGGAATTTTGTAAAGCTTTTAATGATAAAACTAAATCACTTGCTGGCAAACCTGTTCCAGTTGAAATTACAGTTTATAAGGATAAAAAATTTGACTTTAAAATAAAATCACCACCAGCTTCTTTTTTTATTAGAGAGGCAGCAAAATTAAAAAGTGGTTCAAGCGAACCTGGCAGAAATATTGTTGCATCTATAACAAAAAAACAAGCAGAGGAAATTGCAAAACAAAAAATGAATGACTTAAATGCTATTGATCTGGAACAAGCTACAAAAATAATTGCAGGTTCAGCTAGATCTATGGGAATAGAGGTAAAAGAATAATGTCTTCAAAAAGATTTAAAAAATTACCTGAAAAAACATCTGAATTACAAGCTAATGTGATTGAAAAATTAATCTCAGAAATTAAAAAAAACTGCACTACAAAATTTGATGAGTCAGTTGATTTAAGTTTTCAAATAAACAACAAACAAAAAAAAAATGAGATCAATATTAGGACAGTTGTCAATTTACCAGGCGGCACAGGTAAAAAAGTTAAAGTCGCGGTAGTATGTGAAGATTCGAAAGTCGCAGAAGCAAAAAATGCTGGTGCAGATATAGTTGGTGGTGATGATTTTATTGAAAAAATAAAAGGTGGTGAACTTAATTTTGAAAAATTAATTTGTACACCTTCAATGATGATTAAACTCTCGAAATTAGGTAAAGTATTGGGTCCTAAAGGATTGATGCCAAATCCAAAATTAGGATCTGTAACTGAAAATTTAAAATCAGCAATTTCAGATGCAAAATCTGGTCAAGCAGAAATTAGAAATGACAAAGATGGAAACATTGGTGTAAGTATAGGAAAAAAATCATTTAACGATGATCAATTGATTAAAAATTATAATGCAATAATAGATACTTTAGAAAAAGAGAAAAATAACAATACAGTGAAAGGAGACTTAATAAAATCTGCTTTTATAACTTCAACAATGGGTGTTTCATACAAATTGAAACTAGGAAAAAATATATAATTGTTATGATGAATAAAGAACAAAAAAAGAATTATATTTCTGAAATGGCGAATAAATTTGAAAATAGTAAAGCTGTTATGGTAACTCATTATCAGGGTCTTACTATGACTCAATTAGATGAGTTAAGATCAAAAATGAGAGAACATGGAATTATCTTTAAAATTACGAAAAATAGAATTACAAAATTAGCTTTAGAAAAAACTAAATGTAAAGATTTATCAAATTTATTTACTGGTCCTACAGCAGTAGCATTTAGTGAAGATGCTATTATGTCAGCAAGAATATTATCTAAATTTGCTAAAGATAACGAGAATCTAAAATTAATTGGTGGATTGATGGATAATGAGATTCTAGACCAAGCAGGTGTGTTAAATGTAGCAAATTTACCAACATTAGACGAGGCAAGAGCAAATATTGTTGGTATTTTGAATGCTTCTGCCTCAAAATTAGTAAGTATTTTGCTTGCACGATCAGAAAAAATGAGTAGTTTACCCCCAGAAAATTCTGAAACACAACCTAAAGAGTAGATTATGCCCGACCTAAATAAAATTATTGAAGATTTATCAAGTTTAACTGTTGCGGAAGCAGCAGACCTCTCTAAACAATTGGAGGAAAAATGGGGAGTAACCCCTATGGCAGCAGCAGCTCCAGCAGCAGCAGGTGCAGCAGCAGCAGCTGAGGACAAAGATGATTTTACAATCATGCTTGTTTCTGCAGGCGATAAAAAAATTAATGTTATCAAAGAAGTAAGAGCCGCAACATCTCTAGGTCTTAAAGAAGCTAAAGACTTAGTAGAGGGTGCACCAAAAGAAGTTAAAGCAGGTGTTCCCAAAAAAGAGGCTGAGGAAATTAAAACTAAGTTAGAAGCTGCAGGCGCTAAAGTAGAACTTAAATAAATTAATAAGGATTTTTAGATGCTGGTTGATTTTATTAATCAGCATTATTTATAAATGCAAATATCTTTTACTGAAAAGAAAAATATTAGAAAAAGTTTCGGTAAGCTCAAAGAGAGTTTATCTATACCTAATCTAATTGAAGTTCAAAAAAATTCATATAAAGAATTAACTGATTTTGAAACTGTTGAAAAAGAGTTAACTAAAGGATTTGATAGAGTTTTCAAAAGTATTTTCCCAATTGAGGATTTGAATGATAAAGCAACATTAGAATATGTTTCTTATAGATTAGAAAAACCAAAATTTGATGTTGAAGAATGTATTGCTAGAGGATTAACTTATTCTTCTGCATTAAAATGCACATTGAGATTAGTTGTTTACGAAATTGATCAGGAAAACAACACCAAAGATATTCTTTCAGCAAAAGAGCAAGAAGTTTACATGGGAGAAGTTCCAATGATGACTAATAGTGGAACATTTATAACTAATGGAGTTCAGAGAGTTGTAGTTAATCAAATGCATCGGAGTCCAGGGGTATTTTTTGATCATGATAAAGGTAAGACTCATGCAAGTGGTAAGCTATTATTTAATTGCAGGGTGATACCTAACAGGGGGTCATGGTTAGATTTTGAATATGATGTAAAAGATTTTTTATACTTTAAAATAGATAGAAAAAAGAAAATCTTGGCATCAACTCTATTGCTTGCATTGGGTTATTCAAAATCTGACATAGTAAATGAGTTTTATGAGAAAGAAAAATTCACCTTTGATAATGAAAAGCAAAAATGGAAGACTAGATTTAATCCTGAAAATTATAAAGCAAAAAATTTTTCTGAGGAAGTTGTAGATGCAAATACTGGAAAAGTTGTAATTAAATTGGGTGATAAAATAAATTATCTTAATGCTAAAAAATTAGCAAACGACGGATTAAAAAATATTTTAGTTTCTAAAGAGTCTTTATTTGGTAAATTTTTACATAGTGATGTAAAAATTAGCGATGAGGAAAATGGAACTTTTAAAATAGGTACAGAGTTAAATAATACAATTATTAATCAAATTTTAGAAGCCAAGATTTATTCTTTAGAAATTTCAGTTACAAATTCTATCAATAAAGGTGGATATCTCTTAACTACAATTTTTAATGATAAAAATAATACAAAAGATGAAGCAATTACTGAAATTTATAAAATGTTGCGGCCAGGAGAACCACCAACGATTGAAATTGCTACACAAATTTTTAATAATTTGTTTTTTAGTTCAGATAGATATGACCTATCTGATGTAGGAAGAGTTAAAATGAACTCAAGATTAAATCTTGAGTGTTCTGATAAGATCACAATTTTAAGAAATGACGATATTTTGTCCATAATCCATAAAATGTTAGATCTCAGAGATGGTAAAGATGATGTTGACGATATTGATCATTTAGGAAATAGAAGAGTCCGATCTGTTGGAGAATTGGTTGAAAATCAAGCACGAATTGGTGTGTATAGAATGGAAAGAGCTATCAAAGAAAAAATGACAACTCTAGATATAGAGTCTGCAATGCCTCAAGATTTAATTAATGCAAAACCATTAACAGTTTCTTTAAAAGATTTTTTTGCAAGCTCTCAATTATCTCAATTTATGGATCAGACAAATCCACTATCAGAAATTACTCACAAGAGAAGAGTTTCAGCTCTTGGACCAGGTGGCTTGACTAGAGAAAGAGCTGGATTTGAAGTTAGAGACGTCCACCCAACGCATTATGGTAGGATCTGTCCAATTGAAACACCCGAAGGTCCGAACATAGGTCTAATAAATAGTCTATCAACTTATGCAAAAATTAATAAGTATGGATTTATAGAAAGCCCTTACAAAAGAGTTAAAGACGGAGTTGTCCAAGAAAAAGTAGAATATTTATCTGCAATGGAAGAAACAAAGTACACTATAGCACAAGCAAATACTAAGTTAGATAAAAATAATAAGATTGTTGAAGAGTTGGTTTCATGTCGACAAAATTTAAACTTTTTATTGTCAAAACCTGAAACGATAGATTTTATTGATGTTTCACCTAAACAATTAGTTTCTGTAGCAGCATCGTTAATACCTTTTTTAGAAAATGATGACGCTAACAGAGCTTTAATGGGTTCAAACATGATGAGACAAGCAGTTCCGTTATTGAAGCCTGAAGCACCTTTAGTTGGAACAGGAATTGAGAGCGATGTAGCATTAGACTCAGGCGTAACTATTGTAGCAAAGAGAGATGGTATTGTTGATAAGATTGATGGTAAAAGGATTGTTGTTAAAGTCACGGAGGAAACTGATTTTACAAAATCAAGTGTAGATATTTATAATCTACAAAAATTTAAAAGATCAAACCAAAATACTTGTATAAATCAAAGACCATTAGTTCGAGTAGGTGATAAAGTTAAAATTGGAGATATTATTGCAGATGGCCCATCTACAAGATTAGGTGAGCTTGCGTTAGGTAAAAATGTTACTGTCGCTTTTATGCCTTGGCAAGGATACAATTTTGAAGACTCAATTTTAATCTCAGAAAGATGTGTTACCGATGATGTTTTTACCTCTGTTCATATAGTTGAGTATGAAATAATGGCAAGAGACACAAAATTAGGAGAGGAAGAGATAACCAGAGATATACCTAATGTAAATGAAGAGGCTTTAAAAAATTTAGATGAGTCTGGAATTGTTTATATCGGTGCAGAGGTGAATGCTGGTGATATTTTAGTCGGAAAAGTTACACCTAAAGGTGACTCAGCATCTGGACCTGAGGAAAAATTATTACGATCTATATTTGGTGAAAAAGCTATCGATGTTACAGATACATCATTAAGAATGTCCAGGGGTAGCAGTGGTACTGTTGTAGATGTTAAAGTGTTCAATAGACATGGTATAGAAAAAGATGAAAGATCAATCACAATTGAGCGTGCTGAAATTGATCAAGTTCAACAAGACAAGATAGTTGAAGAAGAAATTTTAGAGAGAAGTATAAAACAAAGAGCATCACAAATATTAACTGGTTCTTCTTTGACTAAAAAAATTAAAAATTTAGATGTTGGAACAAAACTTGATTTTCAAATAATTAATAATTTATCAATTAATGAAGTTTTTAAAATTACAGATGGGAACTCAAAAAACGATTTATTAATTGATCAACTTAAAGACCAATATAATAAAGCAAAACAAGATATAACTGAAAGATTTGAGGATAAAGTTTTAAAAATTAGAAGTGGAGATGATCTTTTACCGAGCGTGATGAAAATGGTCAAAGTTTTTGTTGCAATTAAAAGAAGACTAAGACCAGGTGATAAAATGTCTGGGAGACATGGAAACAAAGGCGTTGTGAGTAAGATTGTACCTGTTGAGGATATGCCTTATCGAGAAGATGGAAGACCGGTTGATATAGTATTGAATCCACTTGGAGTTCCGAGTCGTATGAACGTTGGTCAAATTTTGGAGACCCATTTAGGCTGGGCTTGCAAAGAATTTGGAGAACAAGTTAAAAATTTAATTAACGAAAATAATAAGAAAATTGAGAAAACAGAAAAAATTTCTAAGTTTTTAAGGTCAGTTTATGGTGAGGATATTTTTAATCAAAAAGTTGAAAAATTAAATAAGACTGAATTCGAAGATTTATGTGAAAATCTTCAAAATGGAATAGCTATTTCAACACCAGTATTTGACGGTGCAAAAGAAAAAGATGTAACTGAAATGCTGGAGTTAGCAAAATTACCAGGGTCTGGGCAAACCTTTTTATGGGATGGTAGAACAGGAGAAAAATTTGATAGACCAGTGACAGTTGGTATCATTTATATGTTAAAACTACATCACTTAGTTGAAGATAAAATTCATGCAAGATCTACTGGTCCTTATTCTCTAGTAACCCAACAACCTTTAGGCGGAAAAGCTCAACTAGGTGGACAAAGATTTGGAGAAATGGAAGTTTGGGCATTAGAAGCTTATGGTGCATCCTACACGCTTCAGGAAATTTTAACGGTAAAATCTGATGATGTTGCCGGACGGGTTAAAGTCTATGAAACAATAGTTAAAGGTGAAGAAAACTTCGAATCAGGTATACCAGAGTCTTTCAATGTATTAGTAAAAGAAATCAAATCTTTAGCATTAAATGTAGAGCTTAATTAATTATGAAAAAAGAACTAACAGATTTATTCAAAAACTCAGAAATTTCAGAAGCTCAAAATTTTAATAGCATAAAGATTTCGTTAGCAAGTCCAGAAAAAATAAAATCATGGACTTATGGTGAAATTAAAAAACCAGAAACAATAAATTATAGAACATTCAGACCAGAAAAAGACGGTTTGTTTTGTGCAAGAATATTTGGCCCTATAAAAGATTATGAATGTTTGTGTGGAAAATATAAAAGAATGAAATTTAGAGGAATAATTTGTGAGAAATGTGGCGTTGAGGTGACAAAATCAAATGTTCGTAGAGAAAGAATGGGTCATATTAATTTAGCAACACCAGTGGCACATATATGGTTCTTAAAATCCTTACCAAGTAGAATTGCTTTAGCAGTTGATATGAAATTAAAAGAAATAGAAAGAGTTTTATATTTTGAAAATTTCATTGTAATCGAGCCTGGTCTGACAGGTCTTCAAAAAAACCAGATTTTAAATGAGGAAGAATTGGCAAAATATCAAGATGAATTTGGGGAAGAGGCATTTTCTGCAGGGATAGGAGCTGAAGCTGTTCTTGAAATGTTAAAAAATCTAGACCTTGAGTTAGAGAGGAAAAATTTAATAAGTTATATTAAAGAGACTAAATCGAAAGTAAATGAAGAAAGAGCCATCAAAAGACTGAAACTAATTGAGTCATTCATAGAAACAGGACAAAAACCTGAATGGATGATAATGACAGTTGTTCCTGTAATTCCACCTGAACTTAGACCTCTAGTTCCACTTGATGGAGGAAGATTTGCGACCTCAGATTTAAATGATTTATATAGAAGAGTTATTAATCGAAATAACCGTCTAAAAAGATTAATGGATCTAAAAGCTCCAGATATTATTGTTAGAAATGAAAAAAGAATGCTTCAAGAGTCAGTTGATGCTTTATTTGATAATGGAAGACGAGGTCGAGTAATTACAGGAACTGGTAAGAGACCATTAAAATCTTTAGCAGAAATGTTGAAAGGAAAACAAGGAAGATTTAGACAAAATCTACTTGGAAAACGTGTGGATTATTCAGGAAGATCTGTAATTGTGGTCGGACCAGATCTTAAGTTACATGAATGCGGATTACCAAAAAAGATGGCTTTAGAGTTATTTAAACCATTTTTATATGCACGATTAAATAAACTTGGCTTAGCATCAACAATTAAGCAAGCAAAAAAACTAGTCGAAAAAGAAACAAATGCAGTATGGGACGCTTTAGAACTTATAGTAAGAGAGCATCCTGTCTTATTAAACAGAGCACCAACTTTACATAGATTAGGTGTACAAGCTTTTGAACCGAAATTAATAGAGGGGGATGCGATTGAACTTCATCCGTTAACTTGTGCAGCTTTCAACGCTGATTTTGATGGAGATCAAATGGCTGTACACGTCCCGTTGAGTTTAGAGGCTCAATTAGAAGCAAGAATATTAATGCTATCAACTAACAATATATTATCACCGTCAAATGGAAAACCCATAATTGTTCCAAGTCAGGATATGATATTAGGAATTTATTATTTATCACAAGAGCCTTTGACCGATAAACCGATGGGATATTTTTTAAATGCAGATCAGATAGAGTATGCTTTATCCTTAGGTCAATTGAAGGTTCATAGCACAATTATTTCAAGATTTGAAACTGTTGACGAAAAAGGTAATAAAAAATACGAAAAATATACATCTACAGCTGGGCGTTTCTTATTAGCAAACTTATTGCCAAAAAATAAAGATGTAAAATTTTCTTTAGTAGATAGATTATTACCAAAAAAAGTTGTCTCAGAAATTATTGACATTGTATTCAGATTTTGTGGGCAAAAATCAACTGTAATATTCTGTGATAAACTTAAAGACTTGGGTTTCAAACATGCATTTAAAGCCGGAATTTCTTTCGGAAAGGATGATCTAGTAATTCCAGAAAATAAAACTCAATTAATAGAGGATACTAAAAAACTTATTTCGGATTATGAGACTCAGTATGCCGAAGGTTTAATCACTAGAGGTGAAAAGTATAATAAAGTTGTAGATGCTTGGTCAAAATGTACAGATAGAGTAGCTGGTGAAATGATGAAAGGTATTTCTGCTACGGAAAAAACATCCGAAGGTTTAAAGATTAACTCTGTATTCATGATGGCAGATAGTGGTGCAAGAGGTTCGGCAGCGCAAATGAAACAATTAGCAGGAATGAGAGGTTTAATTGCAAAACCATCTGGAGAAATTATTGAAAGTCCAATTACATCTAATTTTAAAGAGGGTTTAACAGCGCTTGAATATTTCAACTCCACCCATGGAGCAAGAAAAGGATTAGCTGATACAGCTTTAAAAACTGCTAGCTCTGGATATTTAACTAGAAGACTTTGTGACGTAGCTCAAGATTTAACTATTACAAAATTAAATTGTGATAATCCAGGATTTATAGAACTATCTGAAATATTAGAGGGAGGAAATGTTGTTGTTAGTTTATCTGAGAGAGCTTTAGGTAGAGTTACTGCATCGGATATAAAACATCCTTTGACAGGTGAAGTGATTATTAAAAAATCAACAATGATCGATGAGTTTGGTTGCGATAAGATAGATGCAGCAGGAATAAAATCTTTAAACGTTTATTCAGTAATGACTTGTAGTTCAAAAGAAGGTGTCTGTGCCACATGTTATGGAAGGGATTTATCAAGAGGAAAGATGGTCCATGTAGGTGAGGCAATTGGAATGATTTCAGCTCAATCAATTGGAGAACCAGGAACTCAATTAACTATGAGGACTTTTCACGTTGGAGGAACTGCATCAGTAAAACAGGACTCACAAATAATTACAAAAAATGAGGGAACTTTAAAAATAATTAATTCTAATATTTTAGAGGACTCAAAAAAGAATTTAATAGTCATGGGAAGAAACACTCAGTTATCTATTGAAGATGATAATGGAGTTCAAGTGGCAGTTTACAAAGTAGCTTATGGATCAAAATTATTTTTTAAAAATGGTGATAAAATTAAGGCTAATACAAAAATTTGCGAATGGGATCCTTATACCACACCTGTAATAGCGGAAAAAAGTGGTATTGCCAGTTATGTAGACTTAATTGATGGCGTTTCTATTCAAGAAACAATCGACGATGCTACAGGCATATCATCTAAATCAGTTGTTGATTGGAGGTCTCAATCAAAGAGCACTGATCTTAAACCAAGAATTACACTAAGAGATGAAAAAGGAAATGTTATTAAAAAAGCTGACGATAATGAAGCTAGGTATTATTTGGTTCCAGATTCAATTTTATCTGTAAAAGATGGGCAAAAAGTTTCTGCTGGTGATGTTGTAGCGAGACTTCCTAAAGAAACAACTAAAACAAAAGATATTACAGGAGGTCTTCCAAGAGTAGCTGAGTTATTTGAAGCTAGAAAAGCAAAAGACAGCGCTATAATTGCTGAAAATGATGGTCAAGTTATATTTGGAAAAGAAGTGAGGGGTAAGCAAAGGGTCTCTATAGTTCCAGAGGATGGTAACGAACCTTCAAATTATTTAATTCCAAAGGGGAAACATATTAATTTTAATCAAGGTGAAAAAATTAAAAAAGGAGAATATCTGCTTGATGGTCAACCATTACCACATGATATTTTAAGAATATTGGGAATAAAAGAATTGACTGAATATTTTGTAAACCAGGTCCAGGAAGTTTATAGACTTCAAGGAGTTATAATCAATGATAAGCATATTGAAACTATTTTAAGACAGATGCTTAAAAAAGTTGAGGTTAAATCATCAGGAGACTCTTCATACTTACCTGGTGAAATTGTGGATCGAATTAAATTTGAAAATATGAACGATAAACTAAAAAAAGAGAACAAGACACCAGCGACGGGCGAAAGAGTTCTCATGGGAATTACAAAAGCATCATTACAGACAGAGTCGTTTATTTCTGCAGCATCATTCCAAGAAACAACAAGAGTATTAACTGATGCAGCTATTAAAGGTAAAATTGATCCTTTAAATGGACTAAAAGAAAATGTGATTGTTGGAAGATTAGTACCAGCTGGTACAGGTAATATTAAAAACAGATGGAACAAAAAAGCGCTCGAAGACGATAATAAATTTTTATCTGAGCAAGAGCAAATCGAAGGCTCAGAAAACCAGGCAAATCAATAAAAATTACCACTTTAGATCATTGGTTTTAGTTTGACAAAGTTAGATTATTAAGTATTTTGTCGATATTTTTGGTTGGAATGTAGTACTAACTGAATGTACTAAACGCTGCCATGAATAACCTGTCAGTTATTTCATCAAAAATATTTTAATTAAAATTTTATGCCAACGATAAACCAATTGTTAAAAAAAAAGAGAGTTAAGCAGATAAAGCGTAACAAAGTTCCTGCTTTACAGAAACAACCTTTAAAAAGGGGAGTTTGTGTAAAAGTTTACACCACTACTCCAAAAAAACCAAATTCTGCTCTAAGAAAAGTTGCACGTGTCCGTTTATCTAATGGTTTTGAGGTGACGGCATATATTCCAGGCGAGGGACATAATTTACAAGAACACTCTGTAGTTTTAATTAGAGGAGGAAGAGTAAAAGATTTGCCGGGTGTAAGATATCATATTCTAAGAGGAAACCTTGATACCCAAGGTGTTGCAAATAGAAAAAAAAGAAGATCTTTATATGGAACAAAAAAAGGTAAATAATAATGTCTCGTAAAAAATCACAACCAAAAAAAGAAATCGTTCCTGATCCAAAGTTTAACTCAACGATAATTCCAAAACTCATAAATAACATTATGTATGATGGAAAAAGAGGCATAGCTGCTAAAATTGTTTACGATGCAATAGAAAAAATTAAAACTAAATCAAAAGATGAGCCAATAAACGTATTTAACGAAGCAATTAATAATATTAAACCAACTGTTGAAGTTAGATCTAGACGTGTTGGTGGAGCAACATATCAAGTTCCTGTAGAAGTAAAAAATAAAAGAGCACAAGCATTGGCTATTAGATGGTTGATAGACTCTGCTAGAAAAAGAAAAGATAAACATATGTCAGATAAAATTTTCAATGAACTTTATGATGCTTATGAAAAAAAAGGAGCAGCTGTTAAAAAAAAAGAAGATGTGCATAAAATGGCAGAGTCAAATAAAGCCTTCGCACATTTTAGATGGTAAAAAATTATGCCTAGGACTCATAAATTAGATAAATATAGAAATATTGGTATTATGGCTCACATCGATGCGGGTAAAACAACAACAACAGAAAGAATTTTATATTATACAGGCAAAAGCCATAAAATTGGTGAAGTTCATGATGGTGCTGCAACTATGGACTGGATGGAACAAGAGCAAGAAAGAGGAATTACAATTACATCTGCAGCAACTACATGTTTCTGGCAGGATCATAGAATAAATATTATTGATACCCCTGGTCATGTTGATTTTACAATTGAAGTAGAAAGATCCTTAAAAGTTCTTGATGGTGCTGTGGCTGTATTTGATGGTGTTGCAGGAGTGGAGCCTCAATCTGAAACAGTATGGCGACAAGCAGATAAATATAAAGTTCCAAGAATTTGTTTTGTCAATAAACTTGATAGAACAGGTGCTGATTTTTTTAGATGTGTTGATATGATTAAAGATAGATTGGGCGCTAAACCATTAGTAATTCAAGTTCCAATTGGTATAGAAGCTTCCTTAACAGGTGTTGTTGATCTAGTTAAAATGAAAGCTCAAGTTTGGAAAAATGAGGCTTTAGGTGCAGAATGGGAGTACAAAGATATCCCTGATGATTTAAAGGAAATATCACAAAAATATAGAACTGAGTTAGTAGAGGCAGCTGTTGAACAAGATGAGAAACTAATGGAGTCGTATTTAAATGGTGATGAGATCAAGGAACAGGATTTAGTCAAATGTATCAGAAAAGGAACTTTAGATTTTAGCTTTGTACCAGTTATGACTGGTTCAGCCTTTAAAAATAAAGGAGTTCAACCTTTATTAGATGCTGTTGTTAACTATTTACCAAGTCCAGTCGATATTGGATCAATAAAAGGAACTAAATTAGGTAGTGATGATGAAATGGAAATGAAATTTGAGGATAATGCTCCATTTTCAGCACTTGCATTTAAAGTTGCTAATGACCCATTTGTAGGATCTCTAACTTTTATAAGAATTTATTCAGGCACAATTAAAACTGGTACGGCTGTTTATAACTCATCTAAAGAAAAAGAAGAAAGAGTTGGAAGAATGTTATTAATGCATGCAAACTCAAGAGAGGATATTAAAGAGGCAAACGCTGGGGATATTGTTGCATTGGCAGGTTTAAAAAATACAATTACTGGGCACACATTATGTGACAAAGAAAATGCGGTTTTGTTAGAACCAATGGAGTTCCCGGACCCTGTAATTGAAATTGCAGTAGAACCAAAAACAAAAGCAGACCAAGAAAAAATGGGAGAAGCGTTGGGTAGATTAGCAAAAGAAGACCCATCATTTAGAGTGACTTCAGATGAAGAGTCTGGTCAAACAATTATAAAGGGAATGGGTGAATTGCATTTAGATATTATCGTTGATAGAATGAAAAGAGAATTTAAAGTTGAAGCTAATGTTGGAGCTCCACAGGTTGCTTACCGAGAAACAATAGAAAATTCATCAGAAGTTGAATATACTCATAAAAAACAAAGTGGTGGTGCTGGACAATTTGCAAAGGTTAAATTGTTAGTAGAGCCACAAGAACCTGGAAAAGGAAGAGAAGTTGAAAGTAAGATTAAAGGTGGAGCAATTCCAAAAGAATTTATTCCAGGTGTAGAAAAAGGAATAGAAACTGTGTCTGACGGTGGAATTTTAGCGGGATTTCCAATGATTGATTATAAAGTTACAATTATTGATGGATTACATCATGATGTTGACTCAAGTGTGTTGGCTTTTGAATTAGCAAGTAGAGCTTGCTTTAAAGAAGCGTGCACAAAAGGTGGTTTAAAACTGTTAGAGCCCGTTATGAGAGTAGAGGTAGTAACTCCAGAGGATTATATGGGCGATGTTATTGGTGACTTAAATAGTAGAAGAGGTCAAATAAGCACCCAAGAACAAAGAGGTAACGCTACAGTTATAACTGCGATGGTTCCGTTAGCAAATATGTTTGGATATATAAATAGTTTGAGATCAATGTCTCAAGGTAGAGCTCAATATTCAATGTTCTTTGACCATTACTCAAAAGTTCCTCAGAATGTTCAAGATGAGGTAACTAAAAAGATTGCAGGATAATATGGAAAAACAAAATATCAGAATTAAATTAAGAGCCTACGATAATAAAGTTTTAGATGCATCTACAGAGGAAATAGTAAATACAGTCAAAAGAACTGGTGCAACTATAAAAGGACCAATACCTTTACCAACAAAAATAGAAAGATATACAGTTTTGAGATCACCTCACATTGATAAAAAAAGTAGAGAACAATTTGAATCGCGAACTCATAAAAGATTAATCGACATTGTAGAACCAACACCTCAAACTGTTGAAGCTTTGATGAAATTAGATTTAGCTTCAGGTGTTGATGTGGAGATAAAAATTTAGATATGAATAAGATTGCTTTAATTGGAAAAAAAATAGGTATGACTCGAGAGTTTTATAAAACGGGTCAATTGGTTCCTGTGACTGTCTTAAGGATGGAAAAAGCAAGGGTAATTCAGGTAATTGATACAGATAAAAGAGGATATAAGGCTGTCCAATTAGGATATGGCAAAATAAAAAGCTCTAAATTATCGAAGGCTATGAAAGGGTACTTTTCAAAAAAAAATACTGAAGCAAAGAAGAAACTAAAAGAATTTAGA
This sequence comes from Candidatus Pelagibacter sp., assembly GCF_052049575.1. Taxonomy (GTDB): domain Bacteria; phylum Pseudomonadota; class Alphaproteobacteria; order Pelagibacterales; family Pelagibacteraceae; genus Pelagibacter. Next base: position 97,490 of record NZ_JBNGZQ010000002.1, read on the forward strand.
GTTGAGAGTCTAGAAAACTTTAAAGAGGGTAATGAATTTGGTTTAGAAATTTTTAAAGATATTAAATTTGTAGACACAAAATCAAAGACTATTGGAAAAGGTTTTGCAGGTGCAATGAAAAGACATAATTTTGGAGGTTTAAGAGCAACACATGGTGTATCAATATCCCACAGATCACATGGTTCAACAGGTCAAAGACAAGATCCGGGAAAAGTATTTAAAGGAAAAAAAATGGCAGGTCATATGGGTGGTAAATTACGAACTATGCAAAATATTGAGATTATCAAAACAGATTTAGATAATGAGTTACTTTACCTTAAAGGATCAATACCAGGCTCAAAAAACTCAGAAGTACTAGTCAAAGGTTCAGTTAAGAATATAAGAAAATTAACAATGGATGAAAAAATTAAAGCTGCAGAACAAGCTAAAAAAACTCCAGATAAAAAGAAAAAATAATGAAAATTGATAAATTAAATTTAGATGGAAAGAAAAGCTCAATAGAAGTTCTTGATAAGATCTTTTCAGCAAAAATAAACCATAAACTAATTAGCAGTGTTTTATATAAAACAAATGCAAATTACAAAGGCAGACATGCTAAGACTAAACAGCAAAATGAGGTTTCTGGACCAACATCTAAAATTTACGCTCAAAAAGGAACTGGTAATGCAAGGCATGCTAGTAAAAAAGCACCTATATTTGTTGGTGGTGGAGTAGCTCATGGACCAAAAGGTCAATCATCATACAAAAAAAGAAAATTAAATAAAAGTGAGAAAAAACAGAGTATCGCATCGCTAATAAGTGAAAAAATTAAAAACAAGAGATTACTAATTTTCAGTGACTTTTCTAATGAAATCAAAAAAACTAAAGAAATGAACTTAATTTTAAAAAAATTTGAAATTTTAAATTGTTTAATTATTCTAGATAAATCCTCTAAGGAAAAGGTTGAAAAATCATTAAGAAATATTCCAAATGTTAAAGTAACAGATATTAATCACTTTAGTGCGTTTGACATAATTAAATATAAAAAAATTGTTTTTACAGAAACTTCTATAAAAGAATTAGAAAAGAGATTTGCTTAATATGGAAAAGATACATTTATACGATAAAATAATTTCACCACTATTGACTGAAAAGTCCACAAATTTATCAGGATTAAATAAAATAGTTTTTAAGGTTCACAAGAATGCGAATAAAAAGAATATCAAATCTAATATAGAAAAAATTTTCAAAGTGAATGTAACAAAAGTGAATATTATCAATAAACAAAATCGAACTAAACTAACAAGAGGAAGAAAAGTAAAAATTTCAGGTTTTAAAAAAGCAATTATAACATTAAAGAAAGGTCAAAGTATTGATCTAACTACAGGAATTTAATATGGCACTAAAAACTTTTAAACCCTATACAAAGTCAACCAGAGGTACTATTTTAATTAATAGAGATGGTCTCTGGAAAGGTAAACCTTTTAAAGGATTGGTTTCCCCTAAAAATTCTATGAAAGGGAGAAATAATAATGGCCATATAACTTCTATAAACCGTGCAGGAGGACATAAAAAGATGTACAGGCATGTTGATTTTTATAGAAAAAAATTTGATGCTCCAGCGAAAGTTGAGAGGATAGAATATGACCCGAATAGATCTTGTTACATAATGTTAGTGAAATTTGATGACAATACACATTCATATTATTTAGCTCCACAAAAAATTAAAGTTGGAGATTTTGTTGAAAATGGATCTAAAAAAGAAATTAAGATTGGTAATTGCATGCCGTTACAGGATATACCTGTTGGAATAGATATTCATAATGTTGAAATTCAACCAGGTGGTGGTGGTAAAATAGCTAGATCAGCAGGAACTTCAGTCACTATAAGTGGATTAGATGGCAACTATAGCCTGATAAAGTTAGCCTCTGGAGAAGTAAGAAAAATAGATTCAAGATCATTAGCTACAATTGGCGTTTTAAGTAATCCGGATCAAAAAAATATAAAAATTGGTAAAGCAGGTAGATCCAGGTGGCTTGGAAGAAGACCACATACAAGAGGAGTTGTTAAAAATCCAGTAGATCACCCTCATGGCGGTGGAGAAGGAAAAAGTGCAGGTGGAAGACATCCAGTTTCTCCTAAAGGGCAATCAGCAAAAGGTCTTAAAACTCGAGACAATAAACGAACAGATAAATTTATTGTTAAAAGAAGAAATAAACGAAAGGATACTAAATAATGGCTAGAGCAGTTTGGAAAGGTCCTTTTGTAGAAGAAAGCTTAATGAAAAAAGTTGATAAGTACAAAACAGATCCAAAAAAGATACCTATTAAAACATGGTCAAGAAAATCGACTATTTTACCAGATTTTGTTGGTGTGAGTTTTTTAATTTATAATGGTAAAAAATTTGTACCAATAACTGTATCTGAAGACATGGTAGGCCACAAATTAGGGGAGTTTGCACCAACAAGAACTTTTTTTGGTCATACTCCAGCGGATAAAAAAGCTAAACCGGCTGAGGCAGAGGTTAAAAAATAATTATGACCAAAAAGATTAAAAAGGAAATAAAAAAAGAAAAAACAGTTAAATCTGTAAATAATAATATTAGGTCAAGTGTTAGAAAATTAAATCCAATATTAAGAGAAATTGTAGGAAAAAAAGTTGATTTAGCTATAAGAGATTTGGAATTTTCAGAAAAAAGAATTACTAAAGATATTAGAAAGACAATTAGCTCGGCAGTAGCAAATGCAGAGAATAACTTCCAATATGATATTGATAAATTAGTTATCAAAGAAGCTTATTGTGGAAAAAAAATTACCATGAAAAGATTTAGACCTAGAGCAAAAGGTAGAGCTGCACCTATATTAAAACCTTATTCTAGTGTAACTATAATATTATCTGAGGCAAATAAGATGGAGGGTCATGGGACAAAAAGTTAATCCAGTAGGTTTTAGATTAGGAGTTAATAGAGGTTGGGACTCTGTTTGGTACGCTAAAAAGAAAGATTTTGGAAACTATCTAATAGAAGATTTTAAAATCAGAGAATACATAAAAAAAAATGTTATTAATTCTGGTGTCTCAAAAGTGATGATAGAGAGAACTTCTAATAAATGTTATGTTACTATATATACATCTAGACCAGGTTTTGTTATTGGAAAAAAGGGAAGTGATATTGACAAGATTAAGAATAATTTGTCAAAATTCACAAAAAATGAAATCACATTAAATATTAAAGAGGTAAAAAAACCTGAGACTAATGCATATTTAGTTGCAGAAAATATAGCACAACAATTAGTTAAAAGAATTTCTTATAGACGTGCAATGAAAAGAGCTATGCAATCTTGCTTAAGACTAGGAGCTAAAGGGATTAAGGTTTCTGTTAGTGGCAGACTTGGTGGAAATGAAATTGCTAGGACAGAATGGTTAAGAGACGGATCTATACCTTCTCATACGCTAAGAGCAGATATAGATTATGCTGAAGCAGAGGCATTAACAACATATGGCATAATTGGTATCAAAGTTTGGATCTACAAAGGTGAAGTCTTCGCAAAAGAATTTAGCCAAGAAACAAACAAAATAATTTTAACTGAAGGTAAAGAATAATGCTTCAACCTGTAAGAACAAAGTGGAGAAAAGCTCACAAAGGAAGAATACATGGAAATGCTTCACGAGCTAATTTAATTAATTATGGTGCATACGCACTTAAAGCACTTACCCCAGAAAGAGTAACTGGTAAACAAATAGAAGCTGCCAGAGTAGCATTAACCCGACATATGAAAAGACAAGGTAGGGTATGGACGAGAATATTTCCAAACATTCCAGTCTCCAAAAAACCAATTGAAGTACGTATGGGTAAAGGAAAAGGTTCGCCCGAATATTATGCTTGCAGAGTTAAGCCCGGAAGAATTTTATTTGAGGTCGATGGTGTTTCTGAGGAAATTGCAAAAGAGGCATTGTATAAGGCTTCAGCAAAACTACCTATTAAAACTAAAACAATAAAAAGATTTTTATAAAATGAAAAAACAAGAAATAAAAAAACTTTCAAAAGATGAAATTTTAAAGAATATCGACAAATCAAAAAAAGATTTGTTTAACTTTAGATTTCAAAAGATTAATTCTCAGGTTACGAATCCTTCAAAAATTAATGAAACTAAAAAAACAATTGCAAGATTAAAGACAATATTAAAAGGAAAAATAAATGCCTAAGAAAATTTTAACAGGAATAGTAGTTAGTGATAAACCAAATAAAACAATCACTGTAATGATTGAAAGAAAATATTCCCATCCAGTATTAAAAAAAGTTGTGAAAGTAAGAAAAAAATATAATGCACACGATGAAAATAATAAATATAAAGAAGGCGACAAAGTTACAATTATTGAGAGTAAGCCTTTTTCTAAAAACAAAAAATTTAAGGTGATGGAGAATTCAAAATAATGATACAGGTACAAACAGAATTACAAGTTGCTGATAATACAGGAGCAAAAAAAATAGAATGTATTAAAGTGCTTGGTGGCTCGAAAAGAAGATACGCTAGTATTGGAGACACAATAGTAATTGCTGTAAAAGAGGCTATACCTAAGGGAAAAGTCAAAAAAGGTTCTGTTCATAAAGCTGTAGTAGTAAGAGTAAAAAAAGGCATTCACAGAGATGATGGATCAAAAGTAAGATTTGATAATAATGCAGCTGTATTAGTTGATGATAAAGGTGAACCAGTTGGAACTAGAATTTTTGGTCCTGTGACGAGAGAATTGAGAACAAGAGGACAAATGAAAATAATTTCACTAGCACCAGAGGTAATATAATGATTAAAAAAGGCTTAAAAGTTAAAATTCTTGCTGGAAAAGATAAAGCTAAAGAGGGTGAAGTAATTGAAATAGATAGATCAAATAATAGAGCAAAAGTAAAAGATCTTAATATGATTAAAAAACACATTAAAACTACAAAAGAAAAAAAAGGTGGAATTTTTTCAAAAGAAAATTTTATACATTTATCTAACCTAAAATTGGTTGATAATCAAAAGAAAGCTAAAAAATCTGCAGGTAAAAAATAATGACACCAAGATTAAAAGAAATTTATTTTAAGGAAATTCAGCCAGCTTTGAAAGCTGAATTTAAATTGAAAAACTTAAATATGGGACCAAAAATTAAAAAAATTGTTTTAAATATGGGTTTAGGACTGGATGGAAACGACTCCAAAACGCTGAAGTCATGCGAGGAAGATTTAGCTAAAATTACTGGCCAAAAACCAGTTGTTACAAAATTTAAAAAATCAGTTGCAAACTTTAAAACAAGAAAAGGAGCTAGCGCAGGCTTAAAGGTAACTTTAAGAAAAAACAGAATGTATGAATTTCTTGATAGATTAGTAAATATTGCTTTGCCTAGAGTAAAAGATTTTAGAGGATTATCTCCAAATGGATTTGATAAATTTGGTAATTACACTTTTGGTATTAAAGAACATATTATATTTCCAGAAGTAAGTTTTGATAGAGCGGATAAAGTTAGAGGTTTAGATATTGTAATTGTAATATCATCTAAAAATAAAGATCAAAGTTTGGCTTTATTAAACAAATTAAATTTTCCATTCATAAAAAAAGGAGAAAATTAAAATGGCAAAATTGAGTTCAATAAATAAAAATAATAGAAGAATAAAACTTTCAGACAGATTATTTAATAAAAGAGCAAAATTAAAAAAGATAGTAATGGATAAAAAGATTTCTCTAGAGGAAAGATTTAAAGCACAACAAAAGCTATCAAAATTACCAAGAAATTCTGCAAAAATAAGAGTTATGAATAGATGTCAAATTACTGGAAGACCTCACGGAGTATACAGAAAATTAAAAATATCAAGAATTGCATTAAGACAACTCGGATTACAGGGAAAAATCCCAGGTTTAGTTAAATCGAGTTGGTAGAAAGGAAAAATTATGAGTTTAAGTGACCCAATCGGAGATATGATAGCAAGAGTTAAGAATGCTCAAGCTAGAAATCACAAAAAAGTAGATTTACCATCCTCAAACTTTAAAAGTAAAATTGCTGACATATTAAAAAATGAGGGGTTTATAAAAGATTTTAAAGTTTCAAGTGAAGAAAAAAAGAATATTTTATCATTAGAATTAAAATACCATTCAGGAAACCCAGTTATAAATAATTTTGAAAGAGTCTCTAAGCCAGGAAGAAGAATATTTTCAAGTGCAGATAGTCTTCCAAAAATAAATAATGGTTTAGGTATTGCGATATTATCTACACCAAAAGGTGTCATGACTGATATTGATGCAAGAAAACACAAAGTTGGTGGTGAAATAATTTGTAAGGTTTTTTAAAATGTCTAAAATAGGAAAAATAAATATTTCAATACCAGAAAAAGTTAAAGTTGCTATTGCTGGTAATATGTTAAATATTGAGGGACCACTTGGTAAAAAATCTCTAAGTATTGATCTAGATATGTTTAATTTAGATATCAAAGAGGGTAAAGAAATATCAATTAAACCTAAAAAAATAGATCAAAATACAAAAAGATTATGGGGTATGAATAGAAGTTTGATCAATAATGCAGTTATTGGGTCAATTAAAGGATATGAAAAAATTTTAGAGTTAGTAGGTGTAGGTTATAGAGCAGCGTTAAAAGGTAATCAATTAAATCTACAACTTGGTTATAGTCATGATATTAATTTTAACATTCCTGAGGGTATTAAAATTGCTGTTGAAAAACAAACTACGCTTAAAATATCAGGTTTTGATAAACAATTAGTTGGATCCGTCGCATCAAAAATTAAGACTTTAAGAAAAATTGAGCCATACAAAGGAAAAGGTATTAGAGAAAAGGGTCAATATATTTTGAAAAAAGAAGGTAAGAAAAAATAATGAAATTAAATACGAGTAAAAGAAAAAAATTTAGAGTAACAAATAAACTTAAAAAGATAGCTAAAGCTGGAAGATTCAGATTAAGCATTTTTAGATCAACTAAAAATATTTCAGCGCAAATCATTGATGACACGAAAAATATTACTCTTCTTTCGGCTTCTTCTGTCGAGAAAGATATAAAAGAGAGCAAAACAAAAAATAAATCCGAATTATCAGTAATAGTTGCTGAAAAATTAGCTAAAAAAGCACAAGAAAAAAAAATAAGCAAAATATATTTTGATAGGGGAATTTACAAATATCACGGAAGAGTAAAGATTTTTGCTGAAACATTAAGAAAAAATGGAATGGATTTTTAAAAATGGAAAAATTTAAAGAAAAAAAGTCAGATGACATTTTGGAAAAATTAGTTCATATAAATAGAATAACAAAAGTTGTTAAAGGTGGTAGAAGATTTGGTTTTTCAGCTTTAGTCGTTGTAGGTAATCAAGCAGGAAAAATAGGTATAGCTCATGCAAAGGCTAAACAAGTTCCTGATGCAATCAAAAAAGCGAATGAAATTGCTAGAAGAAAACTAATTCACATACCTTTGAGAGAAGGAAGAACAATTCATCATGATGTGAAGGCAAAAGATGGATCAGGTCGTATTATCTTAAGATCTGCCTCTAAAGGAACCGGAATAATTGCAGGTGGTCCTGTAAGAGCAGTATGTGAAGTCTTGGGAGTTAAAGATATTGTTGCAAAATCTATGGGTACTTCAAATGCTCACAATGTTATAAGAGCAACCCTAAAAGCACTTATGAAACAAAATTCTCCAAAACAAATTTCATCAATTAGAAACAAAAAAATCTCAGAAATAATTGAAAAAAGAGGATAATGATAGAATTAAATAATAGATCAAAGATTAATAAATTAAAAACTAGAGTTGGGAGAGGAATTGGCTCTGGTAAAGGAAAAACATCTGGAAGAGGTGTAAAAGGTCAAAAATCTAGGTCTGGTGTTGCTATTAAAAGTTTTGAGGGCGGTCAAATGCCTCTTTATAGAAGACTACCAAAAAGAGGTTTTAATCCTATTAAAAGAGATAATATTGCAGTTTTAAATTTAGAAAAAATTCAATCTTTTATAAATAAAAAAACTATAGATACAAAAAGTGTTATAAATACTGCTTCGTTAAAAAAACTAAAATTAATTAACAAAAATTCAAATAAACTTAAAATTTTAGGCACCGGTGAAATAAAGGATAAAATTAACATTGAAGCAGATTTGGCATCAAAATCGGCTTTAGAAAAACTTGAAAAAGTTGGTGGATCTATACAACTAAAAAAATAATTTCATATTAAATGAGTTCTTTATCTTCAAGTAGCGATTTAAGAAACAGAATAATATTTACTATCGCAATTTTAGCAGTCTATAGATTTGGCACATTTGTTCCATTGCCTGGTATCGATCCTGAGCAACTTAAAATTTTGATGGAAGGAAATCAAAAAGGATTGCTTGGAATGTTCAACGTTTTTGCTGGCGGAGCTGTGAGCAGAATGGCGATTTTTGCATTAGGAATAATGCCATATATATCTTCCTCAATTATTATTCAATTGCTAACAGGTGTATCAGATTATTTTAAAAATCTTAAAGCTCAAGGAGAAACTGGTAGAGCTAAAATTACTCAAATAACAAGATACGGAACAGTGTTACTTGCAACAGTTCAAGGTTACGGATTATCTGTTGGTTTAGAGTCATCTGCAAATTTGGTTATCAACCCTGGTGTTTTCTTTAAAATTTCTACTGTTACCACTATTGTTGCGGGAACAATTTTTTTAATGTGGTTAGGGGAACAAATAACACAAAGGGGTATAGGTAATGGAATTTCTTTAATAATTTTTGCTGGCATCGTTGCAGAAATACCAAGAGCTTTAGTTACGACTTTTGAATTAGGAAGAACTGGAGCTATATCAACTTTAATGATCATAGGAATATTTGTTTTATTAATAATTACTATTTTATTCATTGTATTTATGGAAAGAGCATTAAGAAAAATTTTGATTAATTATCCAAAAAGACAAATGGGTAATAAAATGTATGGTGGTGAGTCTTCACATTTACCGCTAAAAATCAACCAAGCAGGAGTTATTCCAGCTATTTTTGCTTCTGCTTTACTTTTATTGCCAGTAACGTTTTCAAATTTTAATATTTCTGAAAATGAAACATTTTTAAATTTAAGCTCTTATTTTACACAAGGACAACCACTTTATATGTTGTTGTTTGCATCAGGGATAATATTTTTTACTTTTTTTTACACCTCTATAACATTTAACCCTAATGAAACAGCTGATAATTTAAGAAAATATGGAGGATTTGTACCTGGTATTAGACCTGGAGAAAGTACAGCAATTTATATTGAAAATATTCTAACTAGATTAACTACAATTGGGGCATTATATCTAACTTTGGTTTGTTTGATGCCTGAATTCTTAATTGCAAATTATCCAATTCCATTTTATTTAGGTGGTACATCAGTCTTAATTGTAGTTGTTGTTGCTATTGATACTGTAACACAGATCCAAACTAGACTTATGAGCTCACAATATGAACAATTAATTAAGAAAACTAAATTTAGTAAATAGATAAAAAAGTGAACTTAATTTTATTTGGACCTCCGGGAGCTGGCAAAGGTACTCAAGCGAAATACTTAGTTAAAAAGCTAAACAATTTTCAAATATCAACTGGAGATATGCTCAGAGATGAGATCCAAAAGAATAGTGAAATAGGAAAAAAAATTGTAAACGATATGGACGATGGAAAATTTGTAAGTGATCAAATAGTAAATACACTTATTGAAAATGTATTACTTGATCCACAAAAGAAAAATAGATTAATCTTTGATGGATATCCTAGATCTTTATCTCAAGCTCAAAACTTAGATATTTTATTAAAAAAGACTGATCAAAAAATAGATTTTGTTTTTTTTCTTAATGTAAATAAAGAGACTATTATTAAAAGAATTGAACAAAGGAAAATTTTAGAAAAAAGATCAGATGATGATTTAAATACTACAATTAAAAGATTTGATAAATATATGGAAACTACTAAGCCAGTTTTAGATTTCTACTCTACAAATCCAAATTTTTATGAAATAGACGGTGCTTCTAAAATTGAGGAAATTACTGCTAAAATAGACAATTTTATAAGGGTTTAAGACGTTGACTTTGAAAGATCTTCTTATATAAAAGGCTGAAAATTATCTCTAAATATATGGCTCGTATTGCAGGTATAAATATCCCACAGAATAAACTTGTTCATGTAGGTTTAACTTATATTTATGGGATTGGTGATAAATTTTCCTCTCAAATTTGTACTTCTCTAAAAATTCCTAAAGGAAAACGTGTCAATCAATTAACTGATGAAGAAATATTAAAAATCAGGGAATATATTGATCAGAATTTTAAAGTTGAAGGTGATTTAAGAAGAGATTATTCATTGAGTATAAAAAGATTAATCGATCTCGCATGCTATAGAGGATCAAGACATAGAAAAAAATTACCTGTAAGAGGTCAGAGAACTAGATGTAATGCAAGAACCAGAAAAGGGAAGGCAATTGCTATTGCGGGTAAAAAATTAACTCCACTTAAGAAATAATTATGGCTAAAGTTGATAAGGTTGAAAAACAAGATTCAAAAAATGATAAATCAATTAGTAAAATAAAAAAAAGTTCTTACTCAAAAAAGAAAAAAACAAAAAAAAATATACTAAATGGTATTGCATATGTACAATCAACATTCAACAATACTATTATTTCTATAGCAGATACAAACGGGAATGTTATTTCGTGGGCTTCTGCTGGCCAAAAAGGTTTTAAAGGATCAAGAAAATCTACACCCTACGCTGCACAAATAGCTGCTGATGCAGCAGCATCAAAAGCGCTTGAGTATGGAATGAAAACACTATCCGTTGAAGTAAAGGGCCCAGGCTCTGGAAGGGAAACAGCCCTAAGAGCATTACAAGCTAGAGGATTCAAAATTTTATCAATTAAAGATACAACACCTATGCCACACAATGGTACTAGACCACCAAAAAAAAGGAGAGTTTAATGGAAACTGAAAACGTTAACATAAAAAATTGGAAATCACTTATTAAACCATCGAAAATCGATGTACAAATGAGTGATGACTTATCTAAAGCTAAAATTATAGCTGAACCTCTCGAAAAGGGTTATGGCCTAACATTAGGTAATTCATTAAGAAGAATTTTATTGTCATCCATTAGAGGTGCGGCAGTAACATCAATACAAATTGATGGTGTACTTCATGAGTTCACATCAATTAAGGGTGTAAGAGAAGATGTAACTGATATAGTATTGAATGTTAAATCTTTAGCTTTAAAATCTTCATCTGAGGGAACTAAGAAACTTGTCTTAGATGCTAAAGGACCAGGAGAAATAAAAGCTTCCGATATCACACAAGTTGCTGATGTAGAAATTTTAAACCCAGATTTAGTTATTTGTAATTTAGACGAAAATACCACTTTTCATATGGAAATGAATGTTAATACAGGTAAGGGTTATGTTCCAGCTGAACTTAATAAACCAGAAGAACCACCGTTAGGATTAATAGCAATAGACTCTCTTTATAGTCCAGTTAAAAAGGTATCTTATTCAGTAAGTACTGCTAGGGAAGGTAAAGCACTTGATTATGATAAACTTACAATGGAAGTTGAGACAGATGGCTCTATATCTGCAGAGGATGCTGTAGCTTATTCAGCTAGAATTTTTCAAGATCAATTAAAAATGTTCATTAATTTTGATGAACCTGTGGAAGCACCTGTTAAAGAAGTATCAACTGAACCAGAGTTTAACAAAAATCTATTAAGAAAAGTGGATGAACTTGAATTATCAGTTCGATCAATGAATTGTTTAAAAAATGATAATATTATTTACATTGGTGATCTTGTCCAAAAATCAGAGGGAGAAATGTTAAGAACTCCTAATTTTGGTAGAAAATCACTTAATGAAATCAAAGAAGTACTAACTGGAATGTCATTATATTTAGGTATGGAGATACCAAACTGGCCACCAGACAACATAGCTGAAATGTCCAAAAAATTAGAGGAAGCTATATAAATGAGACATGGATTTGCTAATAAAAAGCTCAACAGAACATCTGAGCATAGAAAAGCACTGTTAAAAAATATGCTTAATTCTTTAATAAAGTATGAGCAAATTAAAACAACATTACCAAAGGCAAAGTTTTTAAAACCCCAGGCTGATAAGATTATTACATTGGGTAAGAAAGATACTCTTCATAACACTAAAGCTTTAGTTTCACAGTTACAAGATATTAAATCTGCAAATAAAGTTAAAAAAACATTATCAAAAAGATACGAGAAAAGACCAGGTGGTTATACAAGAATAATTAAAGCAGGTTTTAGATATGGTGATAATGCACCAATGGCAATCATTGAGTTTGTAGACAGGGATGTTGAAGCAAAAAAAGTAGATAAAAAGAAAAAATCCACTTCAAAAGAGCCTGAAAAAAAAGAAGATAAAAAACAAGTAGCTTCATCAAAATAATATTTTTTATGTTAAAAAGTTACATCGTTGACTCAACGTGTAATAATATGCGGGTTGATAGATGGATACGCAATACAATAGGAAAGATACCTCAAGGACTAATTGAAAAATCTCTAAGATCAGGCAAAATTAAAGTTAATAAAAAAAAGATAAAAAGTTCATATAAGATTCAATTAAATGACAAAATTGATTTACATGATTTTAAATTTGAAGAGAGAATTTTTCAAAAAAAAATAAGTTTTAAACCTTCTAATCAAATAATTAAATCAAATGAAAAATCAATAATAGATAATAATGAAAATTTTATTGTTTTAAATAAGAGCGCTGGTATTTCTGTTCAGGGTGGAACAAAATCCAGAAAAAACTTAATTGATATATTCAAAAAAAGTGAAATTTTTTCAGGCTCAAAGCCTTTTTCCGTTCATAGATTAGACAAAGATACATCTGGTGTTATTTTAATGGCTAAAAATAGAGAAACTGCACAATTATTAACATCATTATTTAGGTTGAGAAAAGTTCACAAAACCTATTTAGCTATATGTCATGGTGAGCTTGAAAAAAACTCAGGAGAATGGAATGATGATTTAGTACGTTATGATAACGGAAAAAAAATTATTGAAAAAGCAAAAACAATTTACAAAGTTATTGATAAAAATTCAAATTCTAGTCTTGTTGAGATGAAACCTATTACTGGTAGGAAACATCAATTAAGAAAACAACTTTTTAATATTGGTCATTCAATTTATGGGGATAATAAATATAAATCTTTCACTAAAACTATTGGTATTAACAAAGAATTAATGCTTCATGCATACGAAATAAAATTCATGATTAAAGATAAAAAATATACTTATAAAGCTTTATTACCAGATTATTTTAGAAAATTACTAAAAATTAAAAGACTTACTCATTCAAATTTGAAATAAAAATTTCAACTAGTTTTTTGTCTAATTTTTTATAATCTTGATCTTTAATTTGTTTTAGATTTGTGACACCTTTATCTTTAATGCCACATGGAATTATCGCTCTATATTTATCCAAGTTATTATTAATATTAATTGAAAAACCATGATAAGCTATCCATTTACTAATTCTTACTCCAATCGCAGCTACCTTTTTTGTTTGCTCGTTATCTTTGTACCATATTCCAATATTTTCTTTATCTGAAAAAGTTTTTATATTAAAAAATTGTAACGTATCTATTATTGTTTTTTCTATAATTGTAATAAAATTTCTTATATCTTTTTTTCTTTTTTTTAGGTCTATCACAAAATAACAAATTAGTTGGCCTGGTCCATGATAAGTAATTTTACCTCCTCTATTCGTCTCTAAAATCTTAATTGATTTATCTAAAATATCGCTCTGATTATAACTTGTTCCCGCTGTATAAATATCTGGATGTTCTAAAGTCCAAATTAATTCATTTGATTTATTTAGATCGACATTTAATAATCTTTCCTCCATCATTTTTTTAGCATCTTCATAAATGACAGGTTTTTCGGACTTTTTAATTTCTATACTCATTTAAAAATTGTAATCTCTTGATTATGTATTAAAAGATCGACCTAAATAATAGGAAAAATTTATGGTTTTAATTAAAAAAATCAAAGATAAAAAAGTCAATTTTGAATTCAATAAAGAGTACATAAAAGTAGTCACTGATAAAATTTCAAATAATGATGCGACTTTTATCACAAATTCTTTTAAAGAAATGCATCCTGCTGATGCAGCAGATATCATAGAACACTTAGGGCAAAATGATAGAGAAAATTTAATCAAACTTAATAATTTTAAAATAGATCCCGAAGTTTTTGTTGAGTTAAATGAGTCAGTTCAAACTGAAATTATAAAATATCTTTCCTCTGATGCGATAGTTAGAATATTGAAAAACCTAGAATCTGATGATGCTATAGCTATTCTTGAAAATGTAGATGAAAAAAATAAAAATTCTATTTTAAGTTTACTACCACCTAAAGATCGTTTTGCTTTATTGGAGGGCCTTAGTTATCCTGAGGATAGTGCAGCCAGAATAATGCAGAGGGAATTTACTGCAATACCAAGCAACTGGTCTGTTGGTCAAACTATTGATTATTTAAGAGAAAATAAAGATTTACCGGAGCAATTTTTAGAAATTTACATTGTAGATGAAAATTTTAAACCTATTGGTGCTGTACCATCATCTAAAGTTCTAAGAACAGCTAGGGAAACTAAGATGTCATCAATTATGGATGACTCTATTTTTTTAGTTCCTGTAGATATGGATAGAGAGGAAGTTGGTAACTCATTTGAAAATTATAACTTAAATTCAGCATGTGTTATTGATAAAAATAATAAATTAGTTGGAATGATCACTTCAGATGACGTTCTAACAGTTTTAAAAGAAGAGGCAGAGGAAGATGCATTAAGGTTAGCAGGTGTTGGTGATGAGGAAATTACAGATGGAGTAATAACAAAAACAAAAAGAAGATTTAATTGGTTGCTATTAAATCTTTTCACTGCATTTTTAGCTACATATTGTATTAGTTTATTTGGAGCAACTATCGAACAAATGGTTGTTCTAGCTTTCTTGATGCCAATAGTTGCATCAATGGGTGGAAATGCTGGAATGCAAACATTAGCTGTAACAGTTAGAACTCTTGCCACTAATGATTTAACAAAAAATAATTTTAATCAGAATATTTTTAAAGAATTTAATATTGGTATTTTAAATGGAATTATTTTTGCAATTATAAGTTCTGTTATCGTTCAGTTATGGTTTCAGGATATTATACTCTCTTTAATAATTTCAATTTCAATGATTTTGACAATGATCGTTGCAGGTTTGTTTGGGATATTGGTGCCTGTCACACTAAAAAAAATGAATATAGATCCAGCTATAGCATCAAGTGTTTTTGTAACAACTATAACAGATGTTATCGGGTTCGTATCATTTTTAGGTGTTGGAGCTTACTTTTTATAAAAATTAAAAGTTATCTATTAGTCTTACCTTATTAATAAAATAAGCAACAAAAATTTTAGCATTTTTAATTTTATTTGTTAATCTAAGATTTTTTGTATTTCTCAATTCAAGATAATCTATCTTAATATCATATTTTTTTTTAAGTTCGTTTTTTTTCATAAAAATTAAATCTTTTAAATTTTGCTTATTTAATAATCTTTTTTTAAAAACAATAAGATTCTTTGCTATCTCACCTGCTTTTTTTAAATCATCTTTTTTTAAAAGAGTATTCCTAGACGATAAAGCTAGTTTATTTTTATCCCTTATTGTTTCACAAAAAATAATTTTACATTTGAAATTTTTTTCAATATATCTCTTTACTAATAATAACTGTTGAAAATCTTTTTCACCCATAAATATTTTTGATGGATTTATTATCTTTGTTAAACGTGTCATTACCTCGATTACTCCTTCAAAATGACCCTTTCTAAACTTTGCACAAAGTATTTTATCTTTTTTGTTTAGTTTAATTTTTATTTTGCTTTTATCTTTGTAGATATCTTTGATTTTAGGTAAATAAACAAAATCCACTTTTAGTTTTTTTAATATTCTTAGATCTTTTTTTATGTTTCTAGGATATTTCTTGTAGTCTTTTTTATTATTAAATTGTTTAGGATTTATGAATATACTAACAATGGTTTTATTGGATAGTTTTAGAGATTTTTTGATTAATGAGATATGACCATCATGAAGACTACCCATAGTAGGCACAAATCCAATATTTGAATTGCCAAATAATGCCCCATTTAAATCAAAATTGTTTAATAAAGTTTTCATTTGTATAAAACATTTTAATAAGTAAAACATTTAAATGATTAAACAAGCAATTATTCCATTAGCTGGTTTAGGTACAAGGTTATTACCTTTAACCAGTATATTTGCTAAAGAACTTCTCCCTATTAATGGAAAACCAGGAATTGAGTATATTTTAGATGAATGCGCAGAGGCTGGTATTAAAAAAATAGTTTTTATAATTTCAAAAAAAAAACAAATGATAAAAGATTATTTTTACAAGGATATATTTTATAAAAAAATAATAAAAAAGAAAAAAGATCCTAGAGTTATTAAAGAATATAAAAAAATTTTGAAATATAGAAAAATGATTAAATTTGTTTATCAAAATAAACCTCTTGGAACAGGCGATGCAGTGTTAAAAACAAAAAAATTTATTACAGATGATTTTTTTCTGATGTTATTACCAGATGATCTAATAATTAAGAAAAATTGTTCGAAGTCAATGATTAATATACATAATCGCTACAAATCATCGGTAATGGCAAGTATTAATGTCCCAAAAAAAACTGTCTCAAGATGGGGAATTTATAAATTAGGAAAAAAAATAAATAAAAATAATTATCTTATAAATGATGTTATCGAAAAACCTTCAATCTCAACAGCACCATCAAATAAAGCTGTAATAGGAAGATATATTCTTCCAAAAAAAATTTTTTCTAAATTATTAAACCAAAAACCAGGTAAAGGTGGCGAAATTCATATCACTGATGCAATACAATCATTGATACAAAACAATGAAAAATTTATTGCTCATAATTTTATAGGGAAATATTTGGATTGTGGAAGTATGGATGGCTATATTAAATCAACATTAGAAATAGCAAAATCATGAAACTTTGTATGATAGGAACAGGTTATGTAGGTTTGGTTAGCGGTGTATGCTTTGCTGATCTAGGCAATAATGTGATTTGTGTTGATAAAGACTTAAAAAAAATAGATTTACTTTCCAAGGGAAAAATTCCTATTTATGAACCTGGACTTACAGAATTAGTGAGTAAAAATTATAAAAATAAAAGATTAAAATTTTCATCAGATTTAAAAAAATCAATTAAAGATTCTGATATAATTTTTATTTGTGTTGGAACACCAACAAAAAAGGGAGGTAGTAGTGCAGATCTAAGTCAAATTTATCGAGTAGCAAAACAAATAAGTTCATCAATCAATAAATTTAAGATAATAGTTACTAAGTCGACGGTACCTGTAACAACAGGTGATGAAATTGAAAAGATTATATCAAAAAAAAAGAGTAATAAGAATAAATTTTCAGTTGTATCAAATCCAGAATTTTTAAGAGAGGGTGAAGCCATTAGAGATTTTATTTTTCCTGATAGAATAATTGTTGGATCTAATGACAAAAAATCTAACCGTTTATTGAATAATTTATATGCACCTCTAATTTCCAAAGGAGCTCAATATATTCATACATCAAGAAGAGCTGCAGAATTAATAAAATATTCTTCCAATGCCTTTTTGGCTACTAAAATTACATTCATTAATGAAATCGCTAACTTATGTGAAAAAACAGGAATAAATGTCGAGGATATCTCAATTGGGATGGGTTTAGATAAAAGGATAGGGAGTCGTTTTTTAAGAGCTGGGCCCGGTTATGGTGGATCATGTTTTCCAAAAGATACCAAAGCCATAATTTCTACTGCTGATAAGTTTAAAATAAATCTTTCTGTTATAAAATCAGTTATAAAATCAAATGAAAATAGATCTAATTTTTTACTTAATAAAGTCTATAAAATTTTGAATAACAAAATTAAAAATAAAAAGATAACTTTCTTAGGTGTCACATTTAAGGCTAATACAGACGATATGAGAGACTCCTCTAGTTTAAAAATGATACCTGAATTATCAAAGAAAGGTGCTAAAATAAATTATTTTGATCCAACAGGTCTTAAAAAAGAGTTCTCAAAGTTAAAAAATGTTTTTTATGTAGATAATATTAAAGAGTCTGTTTTGGGGTCAGATCTTGTGATTATTCATACTGAGTGGAATGATTTTAAATCAATCAATTTTAAAAATTTAGTAAAAGGTAAAAAATTTATTATTTATGATATGAGAAATATATACTCTCCTATGAAAATTAAAAATCAAGGTTTTAAATATTATAGTATTGGAAGATAAATTTTAATTTAGCTCAAATATAGCATCAACCTCAACAGCAACACCCAATGGAAGACTGTTAACACTAACAGCTGCTCTTGAATGCATACCTGAATCACCAAAAACAGATGCAATTAGGTCAGATGCACCATTTATTACTTTAGGTTGATCATTAAAATTATCAATGGAATTAACAAAACCAGTAAGTTTTATGCAAGATTTAATTTTTGTAAGATCATTATCACAAGCTTTCATTATTTGAGAAATTATGCTTAATGCGCATCTTTTGGCAGCATTATATCCAGATTCTACATCTAAATCTTTTCCAACTTTTCCTTTAATTAATTCACCTTTTTCGTCAATTGAAATTTGACCAGATACAAAAAGCATTTTTCCTGAAATTTTAGTTGCAACATAATTTCCTACTGGTGCCTTAGCTTCAGGTAACTTTAGACCTAATTTATTTAAATTTTCTTGATAATTCATTTTTTATAAATTTTTATATTATATTATTTAATTTTTATCTTTTGACCATTCTTTCTTTTGAAAACTTTTTGTATCATCTACAAAATTTTTAGTTTTAGATATTGCTTTTTTTTTAACGGAATTAGCTTTACATTTCATATAATTTACTGAAAGTTTTTTAAATTCATTACAATCAGTTTCGTTAGAAAAAGATTGAGTATAAAAACTTAAAGAAAATAAAATCACTATAAAAATTACATTTTTCATTTTTTCTTTTTTTTCTTTTTTGTTTTATCGTATTCTTTTCTTTTCTCAATCAATATTAATGCTTCTTCCATTGTGAGTTCTGTTGGTTCCTTTTCTTCAGGAATCGTCGCATTTAGAGATTTATACTTGATATATGGTCCGTATTGTCCCTTCATAATCCTAACTGGTTTTTTATCCTCAGGGTGTTCACCTAAATCTTTGATCATTGAAGAGGACATTCTACCTGGTTTAGCCTCAGCAATTAATGTTATCGCTCTATTTAAACCGATAGAGAAAATTTCTTCAATATTTTCTATTCGAGCCGATTTATTTTCACACTTTAAGTAAGGACCAAATCTTCCAGTATTTAAAGTAATTTCTTTTTGATTATCAGGATTTATTCCTAAAGATTTTGGTAATGAACATAAAAATTGTGCTTTTTCTAGATCAATACTTTCTAACGCCAAACCTTTTGGGATAGATATATTTTTTAAAAGTTCATTTACATCTGATTTAAGTTTTTTTATTTTCCTTTTTTTCTTTGGTGTTTTTTCAATTTCTATATCCTCAGGGATTTTTTCATATTGAAGATAAGGACCGAATCTTCCGTTTTTAAGATAAATATCATTGCCGTTTTCGTGTTTTCCAATAAATTTTGGTTCAGCTAACTGAGCTTGGGCTGCTGCTTTAGCTTTAGATAAAGGTCTTGTAAATTTACATTCAGGGTAATTTGAACAACCAATAAATGCACCGCCTCTAAAGCTATTTTTTAAGCTAAGTGTCCCTGAATTACATAGTTGACACTTTCTTACAATATTTCCTTTATCATCTTTATCGAAAACCAAATCTCCTAAACTATCATTTAAAAGATCTAAGACCTCTCTTGTTCTTTTTTCCTTTACTTCAGCCACATTATTATTGAAGTCTTTCCAGAACAGTTCCAAAACTTTTATCCAACTTTCTTTACCAGTTGTAATCTCGTCTAATTGATCCTCTAAACCAGCTGTAAAGTTATAATCCACATATTTTGAAAACAGTTTTTCCAGAAAAGCTGAAATAAGTTTTCCTCTATCTGTAGGAAAAAATCTTTTATTCAATATCTCTGCGTAACCTCTATTTGCTATTGTAGAAATTATACTTGCGTAAGTAGATGGCCTACCTATTCCTAATTCTTCTAGTTTTTTTACTAAGCTAGCCTCAGAATATCTTGGAGGGGGTTGTGTAAAATGCTGTTCATCTATTAAAGACTCAATATTTACAAGTCCTTTAGACACAGATGGTAGAATGTTTTCATCATCATCCTTACCTTGATTATTATATATCTTTAAAAATCCATCAAATTTGAGAACTGATCCACTTGCTTTGCATACTGTATCATTATTATTTGATGTAATCGTTATAGTATTTCTATCAAATTTAGCAGATTGCATTTGAGAAGATAAAGCTCTACTCCATATTAAATCATAAAGTTTATTTTGATCTGTGCTTAGATACTTTTTTACACTTTGGGGAGTTCTGATAACATCTGTGGGTCTTATTGCTTCATGTGCCTCTTGTGCATTTTTTGCCTTTTTACCAGAATAATTTAAGGCACTTTCAGGTAAATATTCATTACCGATTTCTTTTTTTATATAATCTCTAAAAGCC
This sequence comes from Candidatus Pelagibacter sp., assembly GCF_052049575.1. Taxonomy (GTDB): domain Bacteria; phylum Pseudomonadota; class Alphaproteobacteria; order Pelagibacterales; family Pelagibacteraceae; genus Pelagibacter. The sequence continues at coordinate 118,147 of NZ_JBNGZQ010000002.1, forward strand.
ACAATAGCATCTTTTGACAAATTAGTGCCATCTGTTCTCATATATGTTATCAAACCTATTGTTTCTCCTTCAATTTCGACTCCTTGGTAAAGCTTTTGAGCAATTTGCATAGTTCTTGATGCACCAAACCCTAATCGACTTGAAGCTGTTTGTTGAAGAGTTGATGTAGTAAATGGTCCTGATGGATTACGATTTACCACTTTACTTGATATATCAGTAATACTAAATTTTTTTTGATTGATACTTGATATAGCTTTATTTATCTCATCTTTATTTCTAAAAGAGAATTTTTCAATTTTGTTGTTATCTAATTGAGAAATACTTGCAAGGATATTTTGATTTTTTTCATCTTTAAATTTTACACTTAAAGTCCAAAATTCTTCTGGTTTAAAGGACTCAATTTCATGTTCTCTTTCAGTTATCAATTTTAAAGCTACTGATTGAACTCTTCCTGCCGATTTTGAGCCTGGAAGTTTTGTCCATAATATTGGTGAAATATTAAAGCCAACCAAGTAATCTAAGGCTCTTCGAGCCATATAAGCATCAACTAAAAGCGGTTCAATTTGTCTTGGATTTTCAATTCCATGAATTACTGCTTTTTTTGTAATTTCGTTAAAAACAACTCTTTCTATTTCTTTATCTTTAAGAAGTTTTTTTTCATTTAAATACTCTTTCACATGCCAAGCTATTGCTTCTCCTTCACGATCAGGATCGGTAGCTAATATAATTTTTGAGGAGTCTTTGGCTGCGTCAGTAATTTCTTTAAGATATTTTTTTGAAAAGCTATCGATCTCCCATTCCATCTTAAAATCTTGATCTGGATCAACAGAACCATTCTTAGAAGGTAAATCTCTAATATGCCCATAACTAGCTAATACTTTATAATTATCACCTAAATATTTATTGATAGTTTTGGCTTTAGCTGGACTTTCTACAATGACCAAGTTCATAAATGACAAACTACCTAAAAGAGTTAGATAGTCAAATTAATAAATTTTTGTCTTAGTTTCTTCTTTATTTTTCAATCTTTTAATATTTTCTCGATGGGTAAAAAATATTAACACAAACATGATTATAAAAAAAAATATATCTTTAAATTGACCCGTGACCAGTAAATAAACAGGAACTGATACAGAAGCAATTAATGAAGATAAAGATGAAAATTTTGTTATAGCAAAAATTACAAACCAAGATAAAGCAAAGACGATTCCAAAATAAATATTTATAGCAAATAGAATACCAACGTATGTTGCAACACCTTTCCCCCCTTTAAATTTGAGCCATACAGGAAATACATGACCTATGAATGCACATAATGATGCCAAATATAAGTAATCTGCGTAATAAATTTTAACAATTATTACAGGAATAACAGCTTTTAAAATATCAAGAGATAACGTGATGTAACCAACTGTCTTATTACCAGCTCTAAGTACATTTGTAGCTCCGATATTTCCAGATCCAATATCTCTTATATCTTTTTTTAAAAAAATTTTTGTTAGTATTAATCCAAATGGAATTGAACCCATCAAATATGAAATTATACCTATGATTAAAATATCCATGCTATAGCTTAAATAATTCTTTGCCGTTTACAAATGTATTTGTGACTTTGCCTTGAAGTTTTTTATCCTCGATAGATGTATTTTTTGATTTTGAGATAAGCTTATCTTTTTTTACAATCCATGGTTTATCTATATCTACTATGCAAAGATCTGCATCATTACCAATAGAGAGATTACCTTTATTTATTTTTAGTATTTTAGCAGGGTTTGATGTTAATGCTTTTATTATTGTCTCTAATTTGAGTGATCCGTTATGATATAATTCCAAACTTAGAGACAGCAGGGTTTCTATCCCTGACGCACCAGTTGCTGCTTGAGCAAAAGTTAATCTTTTTGACTCTTCATCTTCAGGTTTATGATCTGAAACTATTACATCAATTAAATCGTCCTTTAAACCTTGTACTAAAGCCAGTCTATCTTCTTCTCTTCTTAATGGTGGGGATAATTTTAAAAATGTTTTAAAATCTCCTATGTCGTTTTCATTTAAAGATAAGTTATTTACTGAAACACCACATGTGAATTTTACTATTTCCTTTCTTAATTTGATTACTTCGACGGACTTTTGTGATGATAATTGAGAGATATGATATCTGCATTTAACCTTTTCGAGTAATGTTAAATCTCTCTCGATCAGAATACGCTCAGCGATTTCAGGTATACCAGATAAACCTAATTTTGAAGCAATTATTCCAGAGTTAATCATGCCATTTTTTGCTAGCTCATAATCCTCAGCGTGTTGCATTATTAAACTACCCAAATCTTTAGCAGAGTTCATTATTCTAGACATTAATCTTGGGTTTTGAATTGTTTTAACGCCATCGGTGAATGCAATTATTCCTTTATTTTGTAACAAGCCAAATTCAGTCATATTTGTACCTTCAGTATTTTTTGTTAAAGAGGCACATGGAAAAATATTTATCTTTGACTTATCTCTTCCTCTTCTTTTTAGAAAATCGACTATGGAAACGTTATCAATTACTGGATCTGTATTAGGCATTGTTACAACAGAAGTAACACCACCTGAGAGTGCCGCGTTACTCAGAGTCCTAAAATTTTCTTTATACTCATAGCCTGGTTCACCAACAAAAACTCGCATATCGACTAATCCAGGGAAAATATACTTACCCTTTAAATCAATTGGTTTATCTCTACTCGGTAAATTATTAATATTTACTTTCTTTCCTATGGCTTCAATTTTTCCATCTTCACTTATGATCAGACCCCCATTCTCATTCATGGAGTTATAAGGATCAATTATATTTGCGTTTATAAAATATTGTTTTTTCATTATGTACAAAATATTTTAAGACAAGCCATCCTCACCGCGACACCTAATTCAACTTGCTCTTTAATCACACTTTTGTTGATATCATCTGCTAGCATTGTATCTATTTCTATGCCTCTATTCATTGGACCAGGATGCATAATTAAAGCATCAGATTTGGCATGTTCTAATTTATCAGGAGTTAATCCATAATATTCATAATATTCTCTATTGGAAGAAAGATATGAACTCGTCATTCGTTCATTTTGCAATCTCAACATCATAACAATATCACAATCTTTCAATCCTTTTTTCATATCTGTAAAAGTATTCACACCAAATTTTTCAATTTCTTTTGGCATGAGATTTGATGGAGCAACTATGTTCACCTCTGCTCCTAACATACTAAGTAAATAAATATTTGATCTAGCAACTCTTGAATGAAGTATATCTCCACAGATTGCTATTTTTAATCCTTGTATTTTTTTTTTACGAGTAATAATTGTTAATGCATCTAACAAAGCTTGAGTAGGGTGCTCTCTTCTTCCATCACCAGCATTAAGAACTGCACAGTTTACTTTTTGTGAAAGTAGATTACATGCTCCAGAATCCTGATGTCTAATTACGATAATATCAGGATGCATAGCATTTAGCGTCATTGCTGTATCTATCAATGTTTCACCTTTTTTAATTGCTGAGTTGCTAATATTCATTGACATAACATCAGCCCCAAGTCTTTTACCGGCTAATTCAAAAGAGCTTTGAGTTCTAGTGGAAGGTTCAAAAAATAAATTAATTTGAGTTTTACCTCTTAAAACATCAACTTTCTTATTTTTACTTTGATTTACTTTAATAAATGAATTTGCTTCATCAAGTATTAAGTTAACATCATTAATTGATAAATCTTGAATTCCTAATAGGTGTTTTTGAGAAATTTTAACAGCCTGATTTGTTTTAATTGCCATTAAAATTAACTCTATAACTATAAACCTCTATAATAGCAAGTATTAATTATTCAAAAAATCTAAAGCTCCTTGTAATATAAAAGCAGCAGCGTTTTCGTCGATCTTTTTTTCTCTTTTACTCACATTAATATCTAATTGGCTAGACAGATTAAAAGCACCAACAGTTGAGAGTCTCTCATCCCAGAGACAAATTGGAATATCCAAATTTTTTTCAATATTTTCAGCTGTATCTTTTACAGATTGAGCTGACCTACCTGAGGATCCATCCATATTTAAAGGATTTCCAACAATAATTCCTTTTATATCATTTTCATTAATGATTAATCTTAGTTCATCAACGAGATCTTTTAACGAATTTCTATTTATTGTTTTTAGTGGAGTGGCTATTAGTTGTTTGTCATCACAGATTGAAACACCAATTCTTTTAGATCCAAGGTCTAAACCTATCAATCTACACTTATCTGAGTGTTTTTTTTTAAATTCCTCTAAAGTGATCATATTGTATATTTTAAACTTAAGTGATACTTTGCCTCTTATTTAAATAACATATGAGTATAGATCTTAAAACAATAAAACATATATCTAAATTGGCAAGAATTTCAGTTGACGAGAAAAGAGCTGAAAAATTAGCTGGTGATTTAAATTCAATTTTTGATTTTATTGAAAAACTTAATGAATTAAAAACTGATAATGTAGAACCATTAACTTCTATTGCAGAAACAACATTGAAATTAAGATCTGATGAAGTAAAAAGTAAAAATATCAGAGAACAAATTATTAAAAATTCTCCACAGGATAATGAAGATTATTTTGTAGTACCCAAGGTGATTGAATAATGTCAGATATCACAAAACAATCCCTTACAGAACTGGTTGAAAATATAAAAAATAAAAAACTTTCTTCAACAGATGTGACCAAAGCATTTATTGATAGATCTGAAAAATCTGAGAAATTGAATGTTTATGTTACAAATGACTTTACATCAGCTTTGGATAAAGCGAAAAAATTTGATCAAAAACCTAATTTTAATTTAAAACTGCCTGGTATTCCAATGGCGGTTAAGGATTTATTTTGCACAAAAAATATTAAAACAACTGCTGGTAGTAAGATTTTAAATAACTTTGTACCAACTTATGAATCAACAGTAACTGAAAATATTTGGAATGAGGGCGCAATACTTCTGGGTAAGCTAAACTGTGATGAGTTTGCAATGGGTTCTTCTAATGAAACAAGTTATTTTGGTAACGTTCAAAGCCCTATTGATAAAAATTTAGTTCCGGGTGGATCATCTGGTGGTTCAGCTTCAGCTGTAGCTGGACAATTGACTCCTGTTACAATCGGTACTGATACTGGTGGATCAATTAGACAGCCAGCTTCTTTCACTGGTATTGTTGGATTGAAACCTACATACGGAAGTTGTTCAAGATATGGAATAGTTGCTTTTGCTTCATCATTGGATCAAGCAGGACCAATGGCACAAAATGTCAAGGATTGTGCTTTATTACATGAAGTGATTAGTTCTTATGATCCTAAAGACTCTACCTCAATAAATTTTAAAAGAAATCATTACAGTAAAGAACTTACAAATAACATAAAAGGAAAAAAAATTGGAATACCAAAAGAATATAGAGTCGACGGTATGCCAAAGGAAATTGAAGATCTTTGGCAAAAAGGTATTCAATATATTAAAGATTGTGGCGCTGAAACCATTGATATTTCTTTGCCTAATACAAGTTATGCCTTACCAACATATTATATAGTTGCTCCAGCAGAGGCATCATCAAACCTAGCAAGATACGATGGTGTCAAGTATGGATTTAGAGCAAAAGGTGAAAATTTAATTGATATGTACGAAAAAACTAGATCAGAAGGTTTTGGAGCTGAAGTTCAAAGAAGAATAATGATTGGAACTTATGTTTTATCTTCTGGGTACTACGATGCATATTATCTTAAAGCTCAAAAAGTAAGGAAACTCATCAAAAATGATTTTGATGAGGCTTATAAAAAAGTCGATGCAATTTTAACCCCATCGACACCTAGCTCAGCATTTAAAATAGGTGAAAAAACAAATGATCCAGTTTCAATGTATCTTAATGACATATTTACAGTTCCTGTTAACTTAGCTGGACTTCCAGGTATCTCAATACCTGCTGGACATGACTCAAAAGGTTATCCTTTAGGTTTACAAATTATTGGCAAAGCTTTTGATGAACAAAATATATTAAATATAGCTTATGCTATGGAAGAAAAGATCAACTTTAAAAACAAAATTACTGATTGGTGGATAAAATGAGTAAAAAAGATTCAGAATATTTGATCAATCGAAAAGATAATCAGTATGAGGTAGTAATTGGTTTAGAAGTTCATGCTCAAGTTTTATCTGAGTCTAAATTATTTTCTACCTCAGCAACTAAATTTGGAGCAGAACCTAATACTCAGGTTAGTTTAGTTGATGCTGCATTTCCAGGAATGTTACCAGTAATAAACGAATTTTGTGTCAAACAAGCAATTAAAACTGGTATTGGTCTTAACGCAAAAATTAATAAGCGTTCGGTATTTGATAGAAAAAATTATTTTTATGCTGATTTACCTCAAGGATATCAAATATCACAATTTAAAGATCCAATAGTAGGCGAGGGTAAAGTTATTTTGGATATGCCTAATGGCCAAAAAGAAGTTGGTATAGAAAGATTACATCTAGAACAAGATGCTGGAAAAAGTATACATGATCTTGACCCACAGAATACCTTTGTTGATTTAAATAGATCAGGGGTAGCTTTAATGGAAATAGTGAGCAAGCCTGATCTAAGATCCCCAGATGAGGTTAATGCTTATATTAAAAAATTAAGATCTATAATGAGATACTTAGGAACTTGTGACGGAAATATGCAAGAGGGCTCTTTAAGAGCTGATGTTAATGTTTCTGTAAGACCAAAAGGCTCAAAAGAATTTGGCACTCGATGTGAAATTAAAAATGTTAATTCAATTAAGTTTATGCAAATGGCAATAGAATATGAGGCTAATAGGCAAGTTGATTTGATAGAAGAGGGCAAAACTATTGATCAAGAAACTAGACTTTTTGATACGAAGAAAAATGAGACAAGATCAATGAGATCAAAGGAAGATGCTCATGATTACAGATATTTTCCTGATCCTGATTTGTTACCTTTAGAGGTTTCAGAAAAATTTATTGAAGAACTTAGAAATGATATTCCAGAACTTCCAGATGATAAAAAGAAAAGATTTATTGAGGAGTTTAAATTGTCACCTTATGAAGCAAATATTTTAGTGTCTGATATTGATACTGCGAAATACTTTGAAGAGGTTGTAGCTAAAATGGGTAAAAACAAAGATATTAAGTTAGCAGTCAATTGGATTACAGGAGAATTATTTGCTGTTTTAAACAGCAAAGGTTTAGAAATTTCTCAAAGTCCAGTGAGTGCAAAGAACTTTGCCATATTGATAAATCTAATTAAGAATGGAACCATTTCAGGAAAAATAGCAAAAACTGTTTTTGAATTAATGATTGATGGAGATAAAGATCCACAAACAATCGTTGAGGAAAAAGGATTAAAACAACAAAGTGATCCAAAAGCTTTAGAGGCATTAATTGATAAGATAATTAATGATAATAGAGAAAAAGCTATTGAATATAAACAAGGTAAAGAAAAATTATTTGGTTTTTTTGTTGGTCAAGCAATGAAGGCATCAGGTGGAAAAGCTAACCCTCAATTAATCAATGAGATCCTAAAGAAAAAATTATAAGGTTATGGGTTCAGACCTTAATATCACAAAACATTTACAAGATTATATTCTAAAGAATGGTTTGAAATTACATCCAATTCAAAAAGAAATAATAGATTACAACTTATCGCTTGGTGATTCAAAAAGAATGCAAATCTCTATTTCTCAATGTCAATTTCTACATTTGATTATTAAGGTTTCTAAAATTAAAAAAGTCTTAGAGATAGGAACTTTTACAGGTTTAAGTACTTTGTCCATGTCCCTAGCTTTACCAGATGATGGTAGCATAGTTGCCTTAGACAAAAATGGAGAGACAAATAAAATTGCTAAAAATTTTTTTAGAAAAGCTAATCAAGATCATAAGATAAAAACAATAATTAAACCAGCATTAGAAAGCTTGATGAGTATTAGAAATGAAAAATTTGATTTAGTTTTTATTGATGCAGATAAAATGAATTACCAAAAATATTATGAAATTTCCCTAGATCTATTGAATAAAGAGGGTTTAGTAATTATTGATAATGTTTTATGGCATGGAGAAGTTGTTAACAAAGATATAAATGATAAATTTACGAAAAGTATAAGAGATTTAAATAATTTTATATCTAAGGATAAAAGAATTGAAAAAGTCATGGTTCCTTTTGGAGATGGAATGACTGTTTGTAGGAAGATTTAATGTTCACTGTATTTGGTTTTTATAAATTTCAAAAAATGAATGATTTAAAAAAAAATCAAAAATTATTAAACAATCTCTTTGTTAATAAAGGTATTAATGGATCAATCATTATATCTAAAGAGGGGTTAAATGGATCTTTATCAGGAAAAAATGAGGATATTAAGGTTACAATAATTAGATTAAAAAAAATTTTGAATATTAAAAAATTTGATAGTTTCAATAATTCTATAAGTAAATTTAAACCTTTTCATAAACCTAAAGTGAAAATTAAAAAAGAAGTTGTTCCAATGGATCTTATAATGTCGAATAGAATCAAAAAAAAGAATACTCATATTGATCCAACAAAATGGAATAAATTAATTAAAAAAAAAGAAACTCTTTTATTAGATGTAAGAAAACCTTTTGAATATAAAGTTGGATCTTTTAAAAAATCAGTAAATCCAAAAATAGATAACTTCAGAGATTTCCCAAAATATTTAAAAAAATTAAAAAAAGATCAGCCAATAGCAATGTTTTGCACTGGTGGAATCAGATGTGAAAAAGCCTCTGTATATCTTGAAAAAAAAGGTTTTAAAAATATTTATCAATTAAAGGGCGGAATTCTAAATTACCTGAAGAAAATCAAACAAAAAAACAGTTTATGGAAAGGTGAATGTTTTGTATTTGACAACAGAGTTAGTTTAAAACATGGACTTGCACAGGGTACTTATTCAATTTGTGGTGGATGTAGAGAACCAATCTCTGTCAAAGATAAAAAATCAAGAAAATATGAAGAGGGTGTAACTTGTTCTAATTGTTTTGATAAACTCTCAAAAAACCAAAAATCTCGTTTTAGAATGAGACAAAGTCAGATATACAAGGCAAAGCTATCAGGAAAAAAGCATAATTTTCAAAAAGAATTTAACTAAGGATATATTTGTCACAATCTTTCAAATTAACTAAAGATCCAATATGGTTTTTATTAAGAAAAGTTACTATTCCAGCAAGTGTTGGCTCATTATTTCAAACTTTTTACAATTTAGTAGACACATGGTTCGCAGGAAGAATATCTGCTGAAGCGATAGCAGCGATCGCAAAATCTTTTCCAATTTATTTTACTATTATTGCTATAGGAGTAGGACTAACTGCTGGAACAAATACTTTGATAGGTAATAATTTAGGTGCTAACAATAAGAAGAAGGCATCACTATTTGTTGCTCAATCAATTATTTTTGCAATCTTTTTATCTATACTAGTTACTTTTTTTGGTTTGAATGTTTCAGATTTTTTACTTTCTCTTATGGGATCAGACCAAGAGGCAATTATATTAACTAGAAGATATCTAGATGTAATTTTTTATGGAACTATAATTGTTTTGATACAAATTTCCTTAAATGGAACACTAAATGCGCAAGGGGATACAAAAAGTTACAGAAATGTTTTAATTTTTAGTTTCTTTTTAAATATTATTCTAAATCCATTATTTATTTTTGGTTATGGTTTTATTCCAGCATTTGGTATCGCTGGACTTGCAATAGCCACAGTAGTTGCACAGTTTATTGGTCTTTTATATTTAGCATATAAAGTTTATTGTTGTGAATTAAAACAATATCTTAAGCCTGAGTGTTTTATTCCAAAATTTGATCTTCTAGGGGAACTTTTGTATCAAACAATTCCTGTAATGTTTAGCATGTTGTTGATTGGTGTAGGTTTGTTTAATATCCTTTACTTTATTGGTCAATTTGGAGACTTGGCAACTGCTGGTTATGGTGCTGCTTTAAGAATTGAACAAGTTTTTTTACTTCCTGTAATTGGATTAAATACGGCAGTATTATCTATAGGGGGGCAAAATTTTGGTGCAAAAAATTACGATAGATTAAGAGAATTATATAGAAAAGCTCTTTTGTTTGGATCTTCGTTTATGATCTGTGCAGGTATAATAATTTTTTTTGGTGCAGAGTTTTTAGTTTCATTATTTACAGACAACTCTGAGGCTATTAAGCATGGCGCAATATATCTAAAAGTTGCCGCATTAATTGGTCCAATTTATCCAGTCTTTTTCATAACCACTGCCGTATTCCAAGCAGTCAAAAAACCATTGTATAGTCTTTATTTAAGTATTCTAAGATTAACAGCCCTTCCATTTTTAAGTTTATGGTATGTAATTAATATTAAAGGAGGTGATTACGAGGATATTTTTTATACAATTTTAGTAACAAATTGGTTTATGGGAATTGCAGTTCTAATATTTATTGGGTATTTTTTGAATAATGTTTTCAAACAAAATAAAAGTCTTTTTACTTACTAGTATTTGTCTAATATTTTTCTTTGTCACATACCTTGATGTAAAATCTAGTGAAATAAAGGTTGTAGATGGAGATACTATTCATTTAAACAATGAAAAAATTCGTTTTAGTGGCATTGATACTCCTGAAATTAAACAAATTTGTAATAAGAATAATGAAATTATCGAATGTGGGATCCAAGCAAAACAATTACTTATTAAGAAGATAGGTAAAAACAAAGTAAAATGTGTTAAGGAGGGTGTAGACAGATATAAGAGAATTTTAGCTGAATGTTTTGTAAATAATCAAAGTCTATCTAAGTATCTTGTTCGAGAGGGTTATGCTTTTGCTTACAGGAAATATTCAACAAAATATATACTAGATGAAGATTATGCTAAAAAAAATAAAAAAGGTATGTGGGCAATGACTTTTGAATATCCTTGGGACTATAGAAGAAATAATTAATCTTTTTGTAATTTTTTTTCTAATTTTCTAACAAGATAAGAAACAATTAATATTAAGACTAAATATTCTAGTATTAGAAATGTATATATTTCTAGTGGCCGATAAGTCGTCACAACTAATTCGTTTGCTTTTCTAGTTAAATCTCCAATACCAATTATCGATACAAGAGAGGACATTTTAAGCACATATACAAATTGATTACCAATAGCTGGTAAAATATTTTTTATTGCCTGAGGTAGAATTACTAATCTTAATTTTCTAAAAAAACTTAATCCTAAAGAGCTTCCAGCCTCCCATTGTGATTTTTTTATTGAATTAATTCCTGCTCTAAATATTTCTGCTTGGAAAGCACTTTCGCTTATTGACAGTGCTATGATACCAGAAACAAATGGGCTAAAACTTATACCTGTCATGATTGGAAGACCATAATAAATCCATAAAATTAAAACTAGTAAAGGAATTGCTCTTACAATCTCAACATAACCAATATTAAGGTAGGTTAAGAATTTACTTTTAGCCAGTGATGGAATAGCGACTAAAAGGCCGAGAATAATAGAAATAATGATTGAGACTATACTAATATAAATAGTAGTTGTTAAACCACTTAATAAAAACTTTAGATTAGTTAACCCCTCAATGTTGTTTGGTGATAAGATTAACCAGTTTAATTCACTTTTACCACATGATGTTAATGGGAAAATTAGAATTAATAAAAGTAGATTTTTCACTCCTTAACTTATAAAGAATAAAAAATTAATTACTAATTTTTTATAAGCTCTTTAAATTATATTTAGCTAATAACTTGGTGAAGAAGCCTGAAGATTTTTTGTCTTTAATCCATTTATTGACATAATCATTCCACTTAGTATCACCTTTTGGTACCATCATTGCTAAAAATGCTGGATTTTTTCCACCATCTGGAACGATTGCTAACTGAGGATATTTAATGACCAATTTATTTGCCTCTGTTGAACTTGTAATATTACCATCAGCTCTACCTGCCAAGACTTCTTGGAAATCTCTTGCTGGTGCTTCAATTGAATTTAATTTTGATTTTGGGAAAAATTCTTTTGCTTTTTCCTCTTGAGAAGTACCAAGAGTAGTTGCAATTGTTACATTTGAATTATTAAGCGAGTCCCAAGTTGGAAATTTTTTTAAGTTCTTTTTGAGAACAAGTGGCACAGTAGCATATTTGTAATAAGTATCGGTAAAACCAGCTACTTCAGCTCTCTTTGGCGTTTTTGTTACACTTGTTGAGATATCATATCTTGCAGATGTTATTCCTGAAACAATAGTTTTCCATTCTGCAGGTACAAACTCGATTTTAACACCCATATCTTTAGCTAATTGATTCATCACATCGATATCAAAGCCTTTATATTTGTTTGTTGCAGGATCTTTAACTGTCATAGGATCCCAGTCTCCAGTAGTACCAACTTTAAGTACTCCAGAAGATAAAATTTTATCTAAATTAGATTCTGCGTTAAGAGATAAGGGTAAAAGAGCAAATAGTGCTATTAGAAATAGTTTTTTCATATTTTTTTTTAACTTATTTGAGATCTAAATGTGACTATAATCTTGACGCACTATCATTCATCCATGCGAATAAATGCTCAGAAAATGAGCGTCTTACAAACAAATTCACCTCGTTTTTATTTTGATTATGAATGATCACATCTATTTTTGCGAGAATTGTTTGGGTCACAGAGCCAATTTTAACCTTAAAATCATTAAAATTAAAAGGAGAGCCTGTTTGAAACAAATCATAAATTTTATCCCCTTTGAGATTAATCCTAACAAATTGATCCGTTACATCTACCACAGCTCCTAAATTTAATTTAGAAATGTTTTTATTTAAAAGTGTTTCAGTTTCATAAGAGTTTGTATTTTCTTTAAAAACGGCATTTGAAAAAATCATCCATTCATCAGGACTCAACCAAAGAGCAGTCAATTTTTCACTTTGAGTTGAAGTATTTGCTTTTGTAGGCAAAACCATATTTAAAGATTTACCAATAGCTGATAAAAATTCTCTTTTTTTACCTCTTACTATCAATTTCATAACAGGTTTAACTTCGTTCATTTGTAGACCCTGATATGATTTTTCCTCTTTAATTGTATGATTATAATTTAACATTTAATCTTTTACCTTCTTTATCTAAAAAAACTGGATCAGCTACAGTTACATTAATATTCTTATTTTCCATTGGTATGATCAATTTTTGCCCCAACATGTTTTTTCCACCTTTTACAACACCTAATGCGATCGATTTTCCTAAATTTGGGCTGTAATAACTTGAGGTTACATGGCCAAGCATTTCAATAGGTGATTTTTTAATATCAGCGACTATCTGTGCACCTTCCTCCAAAACTTCCTCAGGATTATCTGTTAATAAACCAACCAATTGTTTTCTATCTTCTCTAATAGTATCAGATCTATATAATGATCTTTTTCCAATAAAATCATATTTTTTTTTGCTTACTATCCAATCCATCTGTAAATCAATTGGTGTTAGCGTTGCATCAGTGTCTTGTCCAACTATTATAAAACCTTTTTCCGCTCTCAATAAGTGCATCGTTTCAGTTCCATAAGGTGTAATATTAAAATCTTTACCAGCTTCCATACATTTTTCCCAAACAGATTTACCAAAGTTTGCTTGGATATTAATTTCATAACTATGTTCTCCAGTAAAACTGATCCTCATCACTCTACATTTAATATTATCTATTTTTGCATTTTTGAATGACATATGTGGAAACTTTTCATCAGAAAGATCTAAATCAGGAATAACTTTTGAAACGATTTTTTTACTATTAGGACCACACACACTTATTGTAGCATAATGATCAGTTACAGATGATAAATAGACATCTAATTCAGGCCATTCTGTCTGAAGATAGTCTTCAAGTTTTCCTAATACATTAGCCGCACCGCCAGTAGTGGTGGTCATAATATAATGATTTTCACCCAATCTAGTTGTAACGCCATCATCATAAACCATTCCATCTTCATTTAACATTAAACCATAACGACATTTACCCACTGCTAGTTTTGACCAAGCATTAGTATAAACACGATTTAAAAATTCTGAAGCATCTGTACCCTGAATATCAATTTTTCCTAATGTAGACGCATCCAGAATACCTGCTGAGTCTCTTGCAGCTTTACTTTCTCTTTGTACTGCTTGATGCATATTTTCATTATCCTTTGGATAGTACCAAGCTCTTTTCCATTGACCAACGTTTTCAAATTCAGCGTTGTTGGCAACATGCCAATCATGTATCGGAGTACGTCTGAATATATCAAAAAATTCTCCTACATTTCTTCCAACAATAGTTCCAAAAGTAAGAGGTGTATAAGGAGGTCTAAAAGTTGTAGTTCCGTGTTCACCCATTTTAGTTCCCACTGTTTCTGAGATAATTCCAAGAGCATGCATATTACCAAGTTTACCCTGATCAGTACCCATACCAGTAGTGGTGTATCTTTTTACATGTTCTATAGATCTAAACCCTTCTCTTAGAGCTAATTTAATATCTTTTGCAGTTGCATCGTTTTGATAATCAACAAAAGATTTAGTTTTCCCAATAGATTTATCAGATGGTAATAACCAAATATTTCTTTTTGATTGATTTAAACCTGAGATTGTTTCAACAGTTTTGTATTCAGAATTATCAATATCAAGAAACTTTTTAATAGAAGACAAGGTATTCTTTATTATTTCCTCTAAACCAAAGTCTCCATTACAAGATCCAATACTTATTTGATCTGAAGGATAAAAATTAGGTATAAATACTTGGTCTTCTTCTCTAAATTTTAATTTACCTCCTGATTGTGTAAACAAGTGTACTGCAGGGGTCCAACCACCAGATAAACCTAAACAATCACAATTCAACTTTGTTTTGTCACCAATTACTGTTTGACCATCTTTTGAAAGTTTCATAATGGATATTTTATTAATTCTTCTATATCCGTAGGTATCAACGACAGTATAACCTTTGTAAATTTTAATATTATTTTTCTCAACCTCGTAAGAAATTTTAGAATCAATCTGCTCTCTATTATCAATTATTGCATTAATTTTAATTCCTCTTTGAATTAAGCTCATGGCTGTTTCGTATGCGGTATCGTTATTGGTAAAAAGAATATTATTTTCACCACAAGCCACACCATATAAATCAATATATTTTTTAATTGCTGAAGATAACAGTATCCCTGGACGATCATTATTATCAAATATTAAAGGTCTTTCTATAGAGCCAGTTGCTGTGATTACTTTTTTAGCTCTAATTTTTAATAATCTTTGTCTTACTTTATTTTCTCTTTGATTAATCGGTAAATGATCAGTAAGATTTTCACGGGCTAATAAAAAGTTGTATCCATGAAATGCTGCAACGCTAGTTCTTATTTTTATTTCTAAATTTTCTAATTTAGATATTTCGTTGATTTCTTTTTCTAACCATGAACTTGTTATTTGATTATTAATCTTTGAAAATTCTGAGTTATCATAAATAGAAGATCCCCCCAAATAAGATTTTTCATCAACTAAAAGAGTTTTAAAACCATTTTTAGCCGCCATTTTAGCTGCTATTATTCCTGATATACCTGCTCCGATAACCAAAACATCACAATGAATATAATTATGTTCATATATGTCTGGGTCAGCTACATTAGGTGATTTACCTAAACCCGCAGATTTCCTGATAAAGTATTCATACTTTTCCCAGAAACTTGCAGGCCACATAAAAGTTTTATAATAAAAACCTGCAGGTAAGATAGGAGATAATAGATTATTAATTCCTCCAATATCAAAATTGACACTAGGCCAACAGTTTTGACTAGATGCAACTAAACCTTCATATATTTCAACTTCTGTAGCTCTTACATTTGGTTCAGTCCTTGAGGAATTATCATGCAATTGAATAATTGCATTTGGTTCCTCAGAACCTGATGTCATAATTCCTCTAGGTCTATGATATTTGAAACTTCGTCCAACAAGATGAATGCCATTAGCCAATAAAGCTGATGCTAGAGTATCACCTTTAAAACCAAAATATGTTTTATTGTTAAACTTAAAAGAAACCCGATAAGTTTCATCAATAAATTTGCTTGTTTTAAATCTTAAATTATTAGTCATTTTATTTTACTGGTGGTTTTTCACCCATTTTGTAGACAGCTTTAATTTGGTCGTTGGAGGTATCCCTAACCATATTGAACCATTTTCTACAACCATGAACATGATTCCATCTTTCAAACTGAATTCCTTTTATATTTTTTCTCATGAACAAATATTCTGCCCATTCATCATCACTTAGTTCTGTAGGTTGTTTTGGCCTTACAATATGTGCTTCTCCACCAGCTTTAAATTCGCTTTGTTCTCTCTCACCGCAAAAAGGACAATTAATTAAAAACATTAGTGTGCAACAGCGGCTGCACCATGTTCATCAACTAGATCACCACTTACGAATCTATTTATATTAAATGCAGCATTTAATTTATGAGGTTCGTCATTTGCAATTGTGTGAGCAAATAAATCTCCAGAGCCAGGTGTTGCCTTAAAACCTCCTGTTCCCCAACCACAATTGAAGTATAAACCCTTAATTGATGTTTTACTTATTATTGGACTTGCATCAGGACATATATCAACTATTCCACCCCACTGACGAAGCATTCTCATTCTACTAAATATTGGATATAGCTCTAAAATTGCATTTAGAGTTCCTTCCACGATATCATGACTTCCTTTTTGAGAGTAAGATACGTAATCATCAGTTCCTGCTCCGATTACCAATTCTCCTTTATCAGATTGGCTGACGTACGCATGAACAGCATTAGACATCACAACCGTATCTATTATTGGTTTTACTGGTTCTGACACTAAAGCTTGAAGTGGTTTACTCTCCAAAGGTAATTTCAATCCAGCCATATTCGCTATTACACTGGAGTGACCAGCTGCCACAACTCCAATTTTTTTTGTTTTGATAAATCCTTTAGTTGTTTCAATTCCTTCAACTGTATCACCATTTCTTTTTATTCCTTTTACTTCACAATTTTGAATTATATCAACACCCATTTCATCAGCACCTCTTGCATATCCCCAAGCAACAGCATCATGCCTAGCTGTACCGGCTCTTCTTTGAAGGGTTCCGCCTAAAACTGGATAACGAATATCCTGCGAAGTATTTATAATTGGACAAAATTTTTTAACTTCTTCGGTATTTAAGTAAACTGCATCAATACCGTTCAATCTATTTGCGTGAGTTCTTCTTTTTAAATCTCTAACATCTTGCAAATTATGTGCAAGATTCATTACCCCCCTTTGACTGAACATAACATTATAGTTTAATTCTTGAGATAAACCCTCCCAAATTTTAAGAGCATGATCATATAGACCTGCACTTGCGTCCCATAAATAATTAGATCTGATTATTGTGGTATTTCGACCAGTATTTCCTCCGCCTATCCAACCTTTTTCAACAACAGCAATATTCTTCATGTCATGTTTTTTTGCTAGATAATAGGCCGTTGCGAGACCATGTCCTCCACCACCAACTATTACAGCGTCATATTCTTTTTTAGGCTCAGGATCTTTCCAAGCTTTCTCCCAATTTTCATGATAAGAAAAAGCGTTTTTAATAAGTGAAAATATTGAGTACTTATTTTTCATAATTATTGAATAATTACTTTATAAATATTGATTATTCAATACAATCAAAAGTGACAATTTTATTGGAAGAGTGGGTGAGAGGCTGAAACCAGTCGTTTGCTAAATGACCGTGCGAGGAAACTTGTACCGAGGGTTCGAATCCCTCCTCTTCCGCCATATTGACAGATGAAACTAAATTTAGGAAGCGGTTCAAAGATATTAAAAGGCTACGTTAATGTTGATAAATTTCAATATTACAATCCTGATGTAGTTCATGATCTAGAAAAATTTCCATATCCTTTTGAAGATAATTCAATTGATGAAATATTATTGTCACACGTTTTAGAGCATATTGGTCAAAATCCAGATGTCTTCAATAATATAATTAAAGAACTTTATAGAATTTGCAAAAACAATTCTATTGTTGATATTAGAGTTCCTCATCCAAGACATGATGATTTTATATCTGATCCTACTCACGTAAGACCAATTACTATACTTGGTCTTCAATTATACGATAAAAGTATGAATGAAAAATGGGAAAAGATGAAAGCATCCAATACACCTTTAGCATTAATACATGGCGTAAACTTTACTATAAAAGATATTAATTTTGTATTAGAAAAAAAATATATAAAACTACTCGAAAATAAAGAAATAGATCAAAATGAATTACAAGAATATATAAGAAAATATAATAATGTAGTCAAAGAAATGAAGATTAAGTGGGTAGCTTTAAAAGATTAATACAAAGGGTCGTTTTTAAAAAAATCTTTTAATTTTATAGGTTTTTGTTCAAGTATATATCTGTAAACATTATAATTTTCTAAAACTCTTTGGACATAATTTCTTGTTTCTTTAAATTTGATTAATTCAATCCAATTTACGTAATCAATTTGGTTCTTTTGTGGATTTTTATTTATTTTTTTCCAATATCTAACTCTTTTAGGTCCGGCATTGTAA
Source organism: Candidatus Pelagibacter sp. (assembly GCF_052049575.1). Classification (GTDB taxonomy): domain Bacteria; phylum Pseudomonadota; class Alphaproteobacteria; order Pelagibacterales; family Pelagibacteraceae; genus Pelagibacter. The sequence goes on from NZ_JBNGZQ010000002.1 coordinate 136,694, forward strand.
GCTGCTATTGCAAACGGATAAGCGCCATCATATTCCAAAATTAAACCAGCTATATAGTGAGAACCCAAATTGATATTATATTCTGCATCTCTTGTTAATCTAGATTTTGAATAAGGAAGTTTTGCTTGCTTAGCAACTACTTTTGCCGTGTAAGGCATGAGCTGCATCAAACCTTTTGCTCCTGCATGACTATTGGCACTTAAATCAAATTCACTTTCCTGTCTTATTATTGACAGTATAAATGCAGTCTCAGGAATTTTTCTTCCATTTATGTAATTTGGTGTACTTATAATTGGATAATTATATTTGTTATGAAATCTTTTTTCATATGATGCAATTTTGGCTATTTGAATAGCAAAATCAAATCTATCAATACTTGTTGCTAATTCTGCTGCTAAAACTTCACTACCATTATTTATATTATCATTAGCCAAATGTCTTAAAATATGTTTTGCGTATTTATCTTCATTTAGCTCATCAAGAAGATAAATTGTTTTGACCAATTCTTTTTTAAAGAAGTAGTCTCTATATTCTTTTGAAACTTCAGTACCTTTAGATAATTCAAAAGTTTGATTGGGATTTAACTCAATAAATGCTAACTGACCATAATATGTAGTAAGAAAATTAGATGCTTTACCAAACCACTCTTTAGCTAATTCATTTTTACCAAGTTTCTGATAAGTTTTAGCTAACCAATAAGCTCCTCTAGCAATACTTATTGGATAACCAACATTATTATAAAAATTTTCAAAATGATCCTTAGCCAATAAAGGATCATTTAAGAAACTTAATGCTATCCACCCACTCATCCATTCTGCGGCAGCATACTCAGGTCCATCAGTTAAAGCATGATTGCTTGAAATTTTATAAGCTAATGCATATTTCTTTTTATAAATTAATGATCTTGAAATGATTTCTCTTTCAAACCACCACTTGTCAGGTCTGACCAAATAATCTTTGGTGTTTTTAATTTTTACTAAGATTTCAACAGAACTATCAACTCTTCCTCTTTTTCTTCTCCATTTTAATCTATCGTAATTTAAACCCGCATCATTTTTAAACTTTGCTGGAACTTTTGAAATTGCATTATCTACACCATAAGATTTACTCATTAATAATTGTCTAGCCGTATAAAGTAATTGATGATCTTTAGGTAAATATCTTAATAATCTTTTTAAATCCCAGTATTTATTATTCCAAGCTAAATAATCTGCTCTTTTGATATAATCATCAGCATTAAGATACTTTTTAAATTTTTTTCTAAAGAATCTTAATTCAGATTTGCTTAGTTCAGCAGTAATCCATCCTTCTTTAATATAAGAGATACCTTTTTGTGTATTACCATTGAGAATTATACTTTCTCCAAGTATCATTTTTCCAAAACCACTTAAAGGTTCATCAACACCAAACCAATCGATAATTTTTTTAGGTGAAATAGTATCTGTGGAAAGTTTATGCTCTGCTAAATATTTTATCCTTCCCAATCGTGGATAATCTTCATTTTTGTCTATAAAAGTTTTATAATCGTAAAACGATGCTTTATTTCCTTTTGTTAGTAAATGTCTCCATTGTATAAAATTGTAAATGGATTTATCTTTGGCTCTTTTTGCCGTTTTCAATGCTGTAGGCCATTTTGCCTGTTTCATTTCTGAAATAGCTTTTTTTGCAATTTCAAAATCTTTCTTTTTGTAATATTTGGATTTCTTTACTGTATCAGTTTTATTTGTTCCAGCGACTAAAGGTTTTTTCTTAGGCAAAATGATACCTAAATTTTTTTCGGCTTTTAACTCAATTTCTTCCTCAGGTTTTTTTTCGATTTCCTCTACTATTTTTTTGGGCATTGGTTTTGGCAGAGGCTTCATTACATCAATTAATAATTTCTGGTCCTTTTCCGCTTTAGTTTGTATTGGTTTTTTTATAGGTATTATTTCTGCAGAAAACAAAATAGTAATAGTAGAGAAGAAAAATAAATTGATAAAAAATATGAATTTTTTTAGCATAATCTTTTAGTATATGAATCCACAAACTATGTTATAAGTATTTATGTTCAAAGGATCAAATGTTGCTTTAGTCACTCCATTTAAAAATGATAAACTTGATGATGAAACTTACATTAAGTTAATCCATTTTCATATTGAAAACGGGACAAATGGTTTAGTTCCTGCTGGAACAACTGGTGAGTCTCCAACTTTAAGCCATAATGAGCATGAAAGGGTAATTGATTTATGTGTCAAGGAAAGTAATGGAAAATTACCTGTATTTGCTGGTACTGGGTCTAACTCTACAGAGGAAGCTATTTCATTGACTACGCATGCCGAAAAAATGGGAGCAGATGGAGCTTTAATTGTAACTCCGTATTACAATAAACCTACCCAAGAGGGACTTTATCAACATTATAAAGCTATCAATGATAAATGTGGAATTCCAATTCTAATTTATAACATTCCTGGAAGATCAGTGATTGATATGTCAGTTGAAACAATGGCAAGATTATTTGAATTAAAAAATATTATTGGTGTTAAGGATGCAACAGGAGATTTAACAAGAGTAGATAAAACATTAGAAAAATTAGGTAAAGATTTTATACAATTAACAGGAAATGATGATAACGCTTTAGAGTTTAATAGAAAAGGTGGAGTAGGTGCTATAAGTGTAACAGCTAACATTGCCCCAAAACTTTGTTCTGATTTCCAAAGATTTTCAAAGTCTAACAATGATAATGAAATTAAAGAGGCTGATAGATTAAATGAAATATTGCAGCCCGTTCATCATGCTATGTTTGTTGAAAGCAATCCTAGTCCAGTTAAGTATGCTGCAAAATTATTAGATTTATGCGATGACCATGTAAGATTACCATTAGTAAAAGTAACAGATACTACCAAAGAAATTGTCAAAAAGGCTCTTCATACAGCTAAATTAATTTAATGAACAAAAAAACCAATTCTGGTTTAAAAATAATATGTTTGAATAGAAAGGCTAGTTTTAATTATTTTTTTGAAGATTTATTAGAAGCTGGAATTGTTCTTAAAGGTTCTGAGATTAAATCAATTAGAGAAGGAAAAGTTAATATTGCAGACTCATATGCTATTGAAAAAGATGGAGAGTTGATTTTGATTAATTCTCATATAGCGTCTTATAAACAAGCCAGTTATTCTAACCACAATCCCACCGATGAAAGAAAGTTACTTTTAAATAAACGTGAAATAAATAAATTAATAGGAAAAATACAAAGAGATGGTCTAACCATTGTTCCTACTAAAATGTATTTTAAAAAAGGAAAAGCTAAAATTGAACTTGCTGTTGCAAAAGGAAAAAAACTACATGATAAAAGAGCAAGTAAAAAAGATAGAGACTGGAATCGTGATAGATCAAGATACTTTAGAAAATCAAGCTAGCCGTATCTATTTAGGTATAGGTTCAAATTTAGGAAACAGAAGATATAAAATTGAACAAGCTAAGTATGAATTATCGTTAAGAAACATCAGACTTGTCAAATCATCAAATTTTTATGAGAGTTTGTCATGGCCAGATGAAAATAAACCTAAATATTTAAACATAGTCTTGGAAGTTATCTCTGATTTAAAACCTTTAGAATTACTTAAAGTATCTAAAGACATTGAAATCAGTCTTGGACGTAAAAAAAGGTATAAAAATGCCCCTCGAGAATGTGATATAGATATAATTGATTATAAAAGTAAAAAAATTAGCCAAAAAATCAATTTACCTCATCCAAGAATGCACAATAGAAATTTTGTCCTTTTTCCATTATTTGAATTAAATAAAAATTGGAAACACCCAATTTCCAAAGATCACATTAAAAAACTCATAATATCATTACCAAATAGAGACATAAGATCTATTAAACAAATCTGAATTAATGATATAATAAGGTGTATGCTTAATTCAGATGATTTAATAAATAAAGTAAAAGGATATAATAAGTTTTTAAATCCAGATAGGTTAAATAAGGCTTATGACTTTGCGGTAAAAGCCCATAGCAATCAAAAAAGAGCCTCAGGTGATCCTTACTCAGTCCATCCAATTGAAGTAGCAAATATATTGACTGATTTAAAATTAGATAGTGCAACCATAACTACGGGTTTATTACATGACACGATAGAGGATACATATGCAACTTATGAAACTATCAAAGGTGAGTTTGGAGATGAAGTTGCAGATTTAGTTGATGGTGTTACAAAAATATCTGCACTTGAAAATAATGCATCATCTAATTCCAAAGCAGAAAATTTTAGGAAATTAATTCTAGCAACTTCAAAAGATATTAGAGTTTTATTAGTAAAAATTGCTGATCGATTACATAACATGAGAACTATAAAAGCAATTTCAAAAGAGGAGAAAAGAAAAAGGATTTCCCAAGAAACTATGGAAATTTATGCTCCGTTGGCAGACAGGATGGGAATGCATAGAATCAGGGATGAGTTAGAAGATCTCTCTTTTGAAATTTTAAATAATGAGGCTAGATCGTTAATTCAAAAAAGACTTGATGAAATAAAATCAAATAAAAAAGATATTTTTGAAACCTTATCAACTGAAATAAGAAAATTATTAGATCAAAATAAAATTTCTTCAAAAATTTATGGAAGAGAAAAAACACCTTTTTCAATCTGGAGAAAAGTTCAGAAAAAAAGAGTTTCTTTGGAACAAATTACCGATATTATTGGATTTAGAATTATTTTGGATAATGTTGATGACTGTTATAAAACTTTAGGAATAATTCACAAAGAATATAATTGTATACCTGGGAAATTTAAAGATTATATATCTTCAGCAAAAATTAATGGCTATAAATCAATTCATACTGCAGTTATTGGATCTAATAGAAAACCCATAGAAATTCAAATAAGAACTAAAGAGATGCACGATTTCGCTGAGAGAGGAATAGCATCTCATTGGCAATATAAATCCTCAGAAAAATTCAACTCTCTCACCTGGAAAGAATATGATTGGTTAAAAGATTTGGTTGAAATTATAGAAAAAAATGAAAATCCTGAACACTCTTACGAATATACTAAACTTCAAATGTTCCAGGAAAATGTTTTTTGTTTTACTCCCAAAGGTTCAGTAATCAAACTACCTAAAGATGCAACTGCAATAGATTTCGCTTATGCCGTTCATACAAAAATTGGTGATACGGCAGTTGGATGTGAAATAAATGGAAATAAAAGTGAACTTCAATCAATTTTAAGAAATGGTGATAGAATAAAAATAATTACCTCAAAAAATCAGTCACCATCACTTCACTGGATTCCAACAACAAAAACTGGAAAAGCCAGAGCTGCTATAAGAAGATATTGGCATGATAGAGGTGAGGCGAAGCAGGAAAGAATAAAAAAATACAATACCACTTTGTGGATTTCATTACCTGATAAACCAGGGCAATTAGGAAATGTAAGTTCATTAATTGGTGAACATAAATTAAATATTTCAAATTTAGTAATGGCTGGAAAAAAACCTGATTATATCAATTTTAAATTTCAGCTGATAATAAGAGATTTGAAAAATTTTACTAATTTTATTGCAGAGCTTAAACAAAAAGGTATAAAATTTAAGATAATTAGACACGAAGATAAAAGAAATGCTTTCACACAAAAAATCCTTAGATATTTTAAGAAAGACTAATGCTTTATTAGAAGGACACTTCATTTTATCTTCTGGATTACATTCTTCAAAATATATCCAGTGCGCTAAACTTTTAAGTTATCCATCAAAAGCAGAAAAAATATGTAAATCATTGGCTTTTAAAATCAAAAAAAATTTTAGAAAATTTGATTTAATTTTGGCACCTGCCATTGGTGGTATTGTGATAGGTTATGAAATTGGTAGAATTTTAAAAAAAGAGACGATTTTTTGTGAAAGAGTCAAAGGTAAATTTACATTAAGAAGAGGGTTTAAAATTAAAAAAGGGTCTAAAGTTATTATTATTGAAGATGTAATAACGACAGGAAAATCTAGTATGGAATGTGTAAAACTAATAAAAAAATCTAATGCAATATTAGTAGGTTTTGCCACAATTATAGACAGATCAACAAAGAAAACATTGAAAATAAGAAAAAAAATAATTTCACATCTTAAAATTGAAGTACCAACTTATAAATCAAACAAAATACCAAAAGAATTAGACTCAATTCCCATTTCAATACCAGGAAGCAGATTTATTAAGTGAAACGATTAGGGGTAAATATTGATCATGTTGCGACTGTTCGAAATGCTAGAGGTGAAATTCATCCTGACCCATATAAAGCTGCATTATTTGTTAAAAAAAAAGGTGCCGACTCTATTACCATACACCTTCGAGAAGACAGGAGACACATAAGAGATTTGGACGCAAAAAAAATTTGTTCAATAAAAAAATTATTAGTAAATTTAGAAATTTCAACAAATAGCAATATCGTAAAAAACGCTTTAAGAATAAAACCAAAATTTATTTGTATTGTGCCTGAAAATAGAAATGAAATAACAACTGAAGGTGGTTTAGATTTAAGGAAAAATAAAAATAAAATTAAAAAAATAATATCACAATTTAAAAAAAAAAATATTAGAACAAGTTTATTTGTAAACCCAAATACAAAAGATATTTATTTGTCTAAAGAACTAGGTGCTGATTGTATTGAAATACATACAGGACATTTTTCCAATCTGATAAAATCAAAAAAATCTTTTATTAAGGAATTTTTAAAGATTAAGAAATGTGCAATATTGGCATCAAAAATTGGTGTGGAGGTACATGCTGGACACGGCCTGGATTTTAAATCTACAAAGATACTAACCAAGATAAATGAAATAGTAGAATTTAATATTGGGCATTTTATTATTGGTGAGTCTATTTTTTATGGTTTACCATTTGTCATAAAAAAGTTTAAAAGAATTATCAAAAATTAGAATGAAAATTTTAGGTATCGGTGTAGATATTGTTGAAAATAAAAGGCTTAAAAACTCTATTAAAAATAAAAATTTTATCTCAAGATTGTTCACTTTGCTTGAAATTAAAAACTCTAGGTTGGTAAAAGATAAATCTATCTATTTTTCAAAAAAATTTGCAGCAAAAGAATCATTCTCTAAAGCGCTTGGCACTGGATTTAGAAAAGGGTTAAATTTTAAAGATATTGAAATTTTAAATGATAATTTAGGTAAACCATATTTTAGACTAAATCACAAAACCAAAAAATTTATATTGAAAAAATTAAAAGTGAAAAATTTTGATATATTTCTTTCAATATCTGATGAAAAGGAATATTCAATTGCATTTACCATAATTCAGGAAAAAAATGTTTAATAAAAAATTTTTTATAGAAAACTTTAAGACGCTTTTTTATGCTTTAATAATAGCTATAATTATTAGATCCTTAATTATTCAACCATTCTATATTCCATCTTCATCCATGGAACCGGGTTTATTAGTTGGAGACAGGCTTTTTGTAACAAAATATTCATATGGATACAGCAAGCATTCATTTCCATTTAGTCCACCTATTTTTAAGAATAGAATTTTTTCTAGTAAGCCACAAAGAGGCGATGTAATAGTTTTTAAAACCCCTGCAGATAATAGAACAGATTATATTAAAAGACTTATTGGTTTACCAGGTGATAGAATTCAGTTTATAGACACTAACTTATATTTAAATAATAGTGAAATTTTAAAGTCTAAAATCTCAGAAAAAGATCCAATTTATTGTGGAGATAAAATTATTAATGTTTTTACATTTGAGGAAAAATTACCGAATGGAAAAATATATAAAACCGTTTATCTTAAAAATTTTACTTTTAAGAATTCAGACGTTTTTAATGTTCCTAATAATCACTATTTCTTTTTAGGTGATAATAGAGATTGTTCAAAAGATAGCAGGTATTTAACTAGTGTGGGTTATGTCCATGAAGATAATTTGGTTGGTAAAGCAAGGTTTATTTTTTTTTCATCTGATAGATCAGTTGGTAGTATTTTTGCTTTTTGGAAATGGAACAAATCTATTCGATTTGGCAGATTTTTTAAGAAAATTATTTAATGAAAATTGATTATTCTAAACTTGAAAAAAAAATAGATTATAAGTTTAAAAATAAAAATTTACTTGTTCAAAGTCTTACTCATAAAAGCTTTAATAAAAAGAATAATAATGAAAAAATAGAATTTTTAGGAGACAGAGTCTTAGGTTTAATTATCGCAAAAAAACTTTTAGAGATTTATCCAGAGGAAAAGGAAGGAATTTTGGATAAAAAATATGCTTCATTAGTAAATAAAAAGACATGTTTGGAAATTGCTAAAAATATTAATTTGCAAAATTATATTTTAATTTTCAATCCAAAAAATAGATCAGTTACAATTGAGGATAAGGTTATATCAGATAGTTGTGAAGCTTTAATTGGAGCTATTTACCTTGATAGGGGATTTAATATAACAGAGAAAATTATATTAGAATTGTGGAAAGAAAAAATAAAAGAAAGTGTGATTACTCAAATTGATGCAAAAACAAAACTTCAAGAGTTTTCATTGAAAAAGTTCAAAAGACTGCCTACTTATAAAATAATCTCAGATACTGGCCCAAGACACAAGCCTATTTTCAGAGTTGCTGTAAAATTACAAAATACGAAATTTTACAATGGTGAGGGAAAATCTAAAAAAGAAGCAGAGCAGAATGCAGCTTTAATTTGTTTAAATGATAATTTGATTTGATGAATTGGGACGATACAGGTTTTTTACTTTCAAAAAATAGATATAACGAAAATTCTCTTATTTCGGAATTTTATACTAAAAATCATGGAAAAATATCGGGTATCGTTTTTGGCGGTACTTCAAAAAAAATCAAAAATTATCTTCAAATTGGTAATCAACTATATTTAAATTATAACTCAAAATCTGAGAATAAATTAGGATATTTTAAATTAGAAATCCAAAAAGTTTATTCTCCTATATATTTTGAAAATTCTCAAAAACTTTCATGCATTAATTCTGCAATGAGTTTAATTCGTTTATTAACAGCTGAGTCTCAATCTAATATTAGAATATTTGACCTTATTGAAAAATTTTATTTGATACTCTCAAATGATGAGTGGTTAAAAGATTATATTTTTTGGGAATTAGAATTACTTAAGACCATAGGTTTTGATTTAGAATTAAGTAATTTTGCAACTAAAGAGTTATTAGATGATAAAATAATATATGTAGTTAAATCCAAAAATGAAAAAAAGATAATACCAAATTTTCTAATTGATAAGAAAATTGTAGTTAATGATTTGAATATACTTTTAAATGGATTGAAATTAGTAAGCGATTTTTTAGAAAAAACCGTATTAAAACCAAATAACTTAAACTATCCAATTAGCAGAACTCAGTTCATAAATTCACTGAGATAATTAAGGTAAAATTTCATTTAATCTATCTGCGTAATAACTAACTATTGCATTCGCACCAGCTCTTTTAAAACTCATTAAATTTTCAAATATCGCATCTTTATTTAATATTTTTTTTTCTACAGCATTGGATAACATGCTATATTCACCAGAGACTTGATAGGCGAAAACAGGTATCTTAAATTTATTTTTTATTGATCTTATAATATCAAGATAGGGTAAACCAGGCTTTACCATGACCATATCTGCACCTTCTTTTATATCTAAAGCCACCTCTCTTATTGCTTCATCATAATTCCTGAAATCCATTTGATAAGTTTTTTTATCTCCTTTTAAGGCAACCTTAGATCCAACAGCATCTCTAAAAGGCCCATAAAAGCTAGAGGCATATTTAACTGCGTAAGAAAGAATTTGAGTATTTTTGAAATTTCCTTTGTCTAGAGCTTTTCTAATTTTACCAATTCGTCCATCCATCATATCTGACGGCGCTAACACATCACATCCCATTTGAGCTTGTAATAAAGATTGCTGAATTAAGATTTCTATAGTCTCGTCATTCATTATATTGTTTGATTTGAGAATTCCATCATGACCATGGCTTGTGTAAGGATCTAGAGCTACATCACACATTATTCCAATTTTATTTTTATATCTTTTTTTAATGTATTTTATAGCTTTACATACTAAATTATCCTCATTCAGAGCTTCATTTCCTAAATCATCTTTTAATTTAGGTGATGTATAAGGAAATAAAGCAACCATAGGTATCTGATTTTTAATAGCTCGATCTAAGATTATTCCCAATTTATTAATAGAATATCTATATACACCTGGCATAGATTTTATAGGTTGGGTTTTGTTTTTACCCTCAATCAAGAATATAGGTAGTATAAAGTCATTAGGTGATAAATTGTTTTCTGAGACAAGTCTTCTTGACCAGCTGTTTTTTCTATTTCTTCTTAGTCTTAAACTAGGATATTTACCTGTAATCATATTTAATTTTATTTTAAAAATGCGACAAATGTAATATACACATATATAGTAAAAAAGGTACAAAGCAATCACGATGACAGTCGAAAATACAAAGATAATAAATTTAAATGTAAAAAAAGAAGAACGAGTTTTAGATTTTAGCGACTTCCAAAAACAAGAAATAAAATTTGACATCTCAAAACTTCAAGAAGCGTATACTCAAATTATTCAGACTAAAAAGTTTGAAGACGCAGGTGTTACGCATTTTGGTGCCATATCTTTAACGCAAATTCCTGGTGATCCAGATTCTATCAAAGGAAATAAAGCAAGAGGTCTTTATTGGACTAAACCTGACAGATCTGGCAAAGAAGTAATGAGGGAAGGAGCAATAAATGAGTCTGCATATAGTGAATTTGTTAAAGATTACGAAAATACTTACTTTAAACATGTGTATGATGTTTTGTCCTCAAATTATAAATTAGGTAGGATGAGAATTTTACTTAAGGAACCACGATCAACTTTAAGTTGGCATAGAGATCCAGAGCCTAGATTACATATACCTATAATCACGAACCCTGGTTGTATTATGGTTATAGATAATGTTGCTAAACACATGCCAGCAGATGGATCGGTTTGGATTACAAATAATACAAAATACCATAACGCCTTTAATGGTGGTGAAGAAAATAGAATACATCTAGTTGCATGTGTTTTAGATTACAAGTTTAACTAATTTGAAAAAAATTTTTATTTCCTCAGATCACGCCGGATTTAAATTAAAAGAAGACATAAAAAAACACCTTAAAAGTTTAAAATTAAATTTTAATGATCTTGGACCTGTAAATGATAATAGTGTTGATTATCCTGATTACGCACATAAATTAGCAAAAAAAGTCAAAATTGGTAAAAATAATGTTGGAATCTTAGTATGTGGCTCAGGCACAGGAATGAATATTGCGGCAAATAAGCATAAAAATATACGTGCAGCTCAGTGTTTTAACGCAAAATCTACCAAATTATCCAGATTGCATAATGATGCAAACATCATTACATTAGGATCAAGATTAATTAGTAAAAAAAATGCTTTCAAATTTATAAAAATTTTTTTAAATACTAAATTTGACGGTGGTAGACACTTAAGAAGGGTTAAAAAAATTTAATTATGTCTAGTGAAAAGAGTTATTTAAATGATAGCTATAAAAGTTTTTTTGAGGATGGTTTATCCGTAAAAGATCCTGAATTATATAAAGCTATTAAAGATGAACTAATAAGACAGCAACAACATATTGAGTTAATTGCTTCAGAAAATATAGTTTCTCAAGCTGTCTTGGAAGCCCAAGGTTCAGTATTAACAAACAAATATGCAGAAGGCTATCCAGGTAAGCGTTATTACAACGGTTGCGAACATGTTGATGTCGCAGAAAATCTTGCAAATGATAGATTAAAAAAATTATTCAATTGTAAATTTGCAAATTCTCAACCTCACTCAGGTGCACAAGCTAATGGTGCTGTATTTTTAGCTCTGTTAAGTCCAGGTGATACATTTATGGGAATGAGTTTAAATTCTGGTGGACATATAACTCACGGTTTAAAAATTTCAATGTCAGGTAAATGGTTTAATGCAATTAGTTATGACGTTGATAAAAAATCTGAACTCATAGACTATGATAATGTTGAAAAACTTGCCTTAGAACATAAACCGAAATTAATAATAGCTGGTGGAAGTGCTTACTCGAGAGTAATAGATTTTAAAAGATTTAGAGAAATTGCTGATAAAGTTGGTGCTTATCTTATGGTTGATATGGCACATTTTTCTGGATTAGTTGCAGGAAAAGGATATCCAAACCCATGTGATCATGCCCATGTTGTTACATCAACAACACATAAAGTTTTTAGAAGTGCAAGAGGTGGAATAATTTTAACTAATCATGAGGATCTTGCGAAAAAATTTAACACTGCGGTATTTCCTGGATACCAAGGTGGTCCATTAATGCATGTTATCGCAGCTAAAGCTGCAGGTTTTCTAGAAGCTTTACAACCGGAATTTAAAGATTACATAAAGTCAGTCCTAGCGAATGCAAAAATGTTAGCTGAAACTTTAAAAAATAATGGTTTTAAAATTTATTCTAACGGAACTGATACACATTTAATGTTAGTAGATTTGAGACCTTACAATGTTAAAGGTAATCTTGCTGCTGAGAGTCTTTCAAGAGCAAACATTACTTGTAACAAAAATGGAATTCCTTTTGATACTGAAAAGCCAATGATTACCTCAGGTATAAGATTAGGAACTCAAGCAGCTACAACACGTGGCTTTGGTTTAAATGAATTTAAAACTGTTGGCGAATTAATTACAAAAACTTTAAAAGGTTTATCCGAAAATCCAAACGATAACAGCAAAGTAGAAAACGAAGTTAAAAATGAAGTTATTTCTTTAACTTCATCATTTCCGATATATAAGAACTTATAATTAATGATTTGTTCAATATGTAAAAAAGGGGAGACCTCTGTTGTCGACTCACGTCCTACAGAAGATGGCACAGCAATAAGAAGAAGAAGACTTTGTGTTTGTGGCGCACGCTTTACAACATTTGAGAGGGTTCAATTTAGAGAAATTATGGTAATAAAAAAGAATGGTAGAAAGTCTGCGTTTGATAGAGATAAATTATCAAAATCAATTTATATAGCTTTAAAGAAACGCCCAATCGATACAGAAACCGCTGAAAAATTCATAAGTAAAATTTCAAGAACTCTTGAAGAGCTAGGTCAAAGTGAAATATCAACAAATACTATTGGCACTATGGTCATGGAAGGCTTAAAGGAATTAGATCCTGTTGCATATGTTCGTTTTGCATCTGTTTATAGAAATTTCCGAGAGGAAAAAGATTTTGTACAATTCGTGGACAAGCTTGATGTCTACAAAAAAAGATAAATTTTCAAGCAAAGATAAATTATATATGGAGATAGCCTTAAAACTGGCTAAATCTCGATATGGTCATACAGGATCAAATCCTTCTGTTGGATGTGTGATTGTTAAACACGATAAGATTATTTCTATTGGTCAAACTTCAATAAATGGTAGACCTCATGCGGAGTCTAACGCAATAAAAAACTCAATAGATAATTTAAATGGATCAAAAATGTATGTCACCTTGGAACCATGTTGTCATCATGGTGTGACACCACCTTGTACAAATTTAATCATAAAATCTAAAATTTCAGAAGTAATTTACTCAGTTCCAGATGTTGATGCTAGAGTTAAGAATAAAAGCTTTAAAATTCTAAAATCAAAAAAAATTAAAGTAAGAAAAGGACTCTTAGAGGAAAAAGTTAAAAATTTTTATTCAACATATTTTTTTAATAGAAAAAAAAAATTGCCATATGTTACTGGTAAAATAGCAGTTTCAAAAAATAATCTGATTTATAGTAAATTAGATAAGAAAATTACAAACACTAAGGCTGATAAATTTACCCATTTATTGAGATATAAAAATGATTCATTAATGATTTCATATAAAACATTAAATAATGATAATCCAAAATTAAATTGCAGATTAAACGGTGTAAAGAAATATTCTCCAAAAAGAATTATTTTAGATAGTAAACTTAATACTAATATTAACAGTTTTATAATAAAAACAGCTAACAGATCTAATACTATTATTTTTTACAATAAAGCAGGTAATTCACAAATTCTAAGTTTTAAAAAAAAGGGGATAAATTTAATCAGATCTAAAATTGATAATAAAGGAAGATTTGATATCAAAATTATATTAAAAAAATTATATAAATTGAACTGCAGAAACTTATTAGTAGAAGGAGGTGATGAGTTAACAAATTATCTCTTAAGGAATAAAATTTTCAATACATTTTATTTATATAAAAGTGATAAAAAACTCTCAAAAAATAATGAATATTTGAATTTTAATAGTTTAAATTTATTGAAACAAAAATATAAAAAGAAAATAGATTTAAAACTAGATTTAGGAAAAAATAAAATAACATTATATAAAATTTAAAATGTTTAATGGAATAATATATAATCAGGGTATAATTAAAAAAATTGTCAAAAGACCGAAAGGTATTAATATTTTTGTAAAAAGCAATCTTAAAGTATCTAAAAAAGATATTGGATTATCGGTAGCTTGTGATGGTGTATGTTTAACTTTAATTTCTTATAAATCACAATTGATGGAGTTTTATCTTTCAAAAGAAACAATAATTCGATCTAAATTTAAATATATAAAGAATAAAGATGTAATTAATTTAGAGCTACCACTAAAGTATGGAACAAAAATTTCAGGACACATTTGCCAAGGTCATGTTGATACAGTTGCGAAAGTTTTAAGTATAAAAAAAATTGATAAATCATTTATTTTTAACTTTGAGATACCTAAGAAAGAGAGAAAACATCTTATTGAAAAGGCTTCAATTTGTGTAAATGGAATATCACTTACAATTTCAAAAATAACCAAAAAAGGTTTTCAAATTTGGATAATTCCACACACTTATAAAGAAACTAATTTATCAAAACTCTATAAATATGATTTAGTAAATATTGAGATAGATATCTTGTCTAAATACGTTAGAAATTATTTTTATGAAAAAAAATAATTTTGCACCTATAGAAACAATAATAAGTGTCGCTAAAAAGGGAGGCATGTTCATATTAGTTGATGATGAAAAAAGAGAAAACGAGGGTGATTTAGTGATTTCATCATCAGACTCAACAGCAAGAAATATCAATTTCATGGCAAAACATGGTCGTGGTTTAATTTGTTTAGCACTGGACAGTTTACAAGCTAAAAGATTGAATTTATCTTTAATGTCTCCTGTAAATCAATCGAGAAATAAAACAGCTTTTACAATTTCTATAGAAGCAAAGAAGGGAATTACAACAGGTATATCTGCCAAAGATAGAGCTAAAACAATTAAGATCGCATCAAAAAAAAATGTTAGTAAAAAGGATATAGTATCTCCTGGTCACATTTTTCCAATTATTGCTAAAGATGGTGGGGTTCTTGTAAGAGCAGGTCATACAGAAGCCTCTGTTGATATATCAAAACTCGCAAAAAAAAATAATTCAGCAGTCATTTGTGAAATTATGAATGAAAATGGCACAATGGCTAAAGGTCAAGATCTATTTGATTTCGCAGAAAAGCATAAGCTTAAAATTGGAAAAATAGAAGATTTAATAGCTTATAGGTTAAAAAAAGAAAAACTAATAAGGTTAAAAAAGCAAAGTCAAATTAGTGTCAAAAATCAAAAATATAAAATTAGAATTTATGAGAATTTATTAGATGGTGCAGAACACTTTGCTCTTGTAAAGGGTAAAATCAAAAGAGGTATCACTCCAAGAGTAAGAGTAATTTCATCAAATATTGTTCAAAATTATCTTATAAACCAAAAGTTGCCAAATTCATTTAATAAAACTCTTAATTATTTTAAAAAATACCAAAATTGCGTTTTAGTATTTATAAAAGACTCAAATTTAAGTTCGGTAACACAGACATTAAAAAAATATAAGAACAAAGAATTTATCAAACAGGGAAGTGATAAATCAATTAAAAATTATGGAATTGGAGCTCAAATAATAAAAGATCTAAAAATTAAAAATATGATATTAATAACTAGATCATTAAAAAAAGTTATTGGACTTGATGGGTATGGAATTAAAATTAAGAAACAGGAATTGATATAATGAATAAAAAAATTCTAATTGTTTTAGCTAATTATTATAAAGATATAAGTGATGGTTTACTAAAAAGTGCTTTGAAAAATATACCCAGGTCAAACCGTGTAAAGATTATTAGAGTTCCAGGTGTTTTTGAAATCCCGATTACAATATCAAAAAATTCAAAAAAATTTGATGCATTTTTGGCTTTAGGTTGTGTAATAAAAGGTCAAACACCTCATTTTGATTTTATTTCACAAGCATCCACTAATGCAATAATGGATATATCTGTAAGTCAAAAAAAACCAGTCGGTAATGGTATTATTACTTGTTTAAATATGAAACAAGCAAAAGCTAGAAAAAGCAAAGGCGCTGAAGCTGCAAACGCGGTGTTTTCAGTATTATCTCAAAAATGAAGACTTACTTTAAGCCTAAAAACAATCCTAGAGTAATCATAATTCAAAAACTTTATGGAAAATTTTATAATGAAGATAATGATTTAGATTTTCCTAAACATAGGTTTAAAAAATTTATTAAAGATATTGTTTTGGGCACTATTGAGAGAAATGATCTTATTTTAGAGGAATTGAATAGCAAACTTGGGGATCAATTTATTTTTAAGAAATTAGATAAAATTTTTCAAACTATTCTTAAAGCTGCAACTTATGAATTTATGTATAAACCAAATTTATCAATAAATATTATTATTAAAGAATATCTAAATTCTTCTAATTTTTTTCTTGAGGACTCTCAAACAAAATATCTTAATGCTCTATTAGATGATTTAGGAAAAAAATTGAGATCTAAAAATGCAAGAATTTGAATTAGTAAACAATTTTTTTTCTAAATTATCTAAGCATAATGTATCTGCTCTTGGTTTAAATGATGACGTTTTTTTTGATAAGACAAAAAAAACCGTTATTTCTGTTGATACCTACAATATAAATACTCATTTCATAGATTTTAAATCTCCTGATCTTGTAATTAAAAAAATTCTGAGATCATCAATATCAGACTTGATTTGTAAGGGTGTTAAACCAAAATTTTACTTTATTTCAGGATCTGGTAACAAGAATTACTTTTCAAAAAAAAATTTATCAAAAATTTCAGAGTCACTTAAGAAAGAACAAAAAAAATATGATATTCGTTTGTGTGGAGGAGATACAACTTTTTCGAATAAATTAAGTTTTACTATCATTTCATTAGGATATTCAAAAAGCATAGTTTACAGAAATAAATCTCGATTAAACGATGATATTTATGTAACTGGAAATTTAGGCGATAGTTTTATTGGACTTCAAATACTTAAAGGTAAAATCAAAGTAAATAACAAAATATCTAAATATTTTATTAAAAAATATTATGAACCTGATCTTCAATTAAAATTTATAAATAGTTTATTAAAACTAGCAAATACTTCGATTGATATTTCAGATGGATTAATTGATGATTTAAAAAAAATGATTAATAGACAAAGTGTTTCTTTTCATATTTTTGAAAAAAAAATACCTATATCAAACACTTTAAGTCAATTGATTGAGATTAAAAAATTGAGAAAAATTGATATTATATCTAAAGGTGATGACTACCAGATACTTTTTACAGCCAATCCAATTAAATCAAGAATCATAAAAAGAATATCAAATAATACAGGTATAAAGATTACCAAAATTGGTAAAATTATATCTGGTAAAAATAAATCTAAGATTATAAATATAAAAAATAAGCAAATTGAGGCTAAAAATAAAGGTTATATTCACCAATTCTGAAAGTTAATCGTTGTCTTTTTCATTCTTTTTTGTATTGTCCGGCTTAAAAATTTAACAACCAATAACTTAGGGTTTATATGAACACAACAGCAGAAACTATTTTAGTATACACAATTGTAGCAGGTTTATTATCTATTGTTTATGGATATTTAACTGGAAAGAATATTCTTAATTCAAGTGCAGGAAATTCAAAGATGCAAGACATTGCTTCAGCCATTCAAATTGGAGCAAAAGCATATCTAGCGAGACAATATAAAACTATAGCTATTGTTGGTGTTGTTGTTTTGGTAATTGTTAGTATTGCCTTTAGTCCTCTTGTTGGTCTTGGCTACTTAATTGGTGCAGCTTTATCAGGTATTGCTGGCTATGTTGGTATGCTAGTTTCAGTAGAAGCCAATGTCAGAACTGCAGAGGCATCAAGAAAAGGTTTAGCAGAGGGTCTCTCTGTTGCATTCAAATCTGGTGCTGTCACAGGAATGTTAGTTGCAGGTTTAGCTTTATTAGCAATAGCAGTTTATTATTTTTTATTACTAAAATTTGAAGTTGATGAGAGAGAGATTGTAAATGCACTAGTTGCATTAGGATTTGGTGCATCCTTAATTTCAATTTTTGCAAGATTAGGTGGTGGAATTTTTACAAAAGGTGCTGATGTTGGTGCAGATTTAGTTGGTAAAGTAGAGGCAGGAATACCAGAGGATGATCCAAGGAATCCTGCTGTTATTGCAGATAATGTTGGTGATAATGTTGGAGATTGTGCTGGTATGGCTGCAGATTTATTTGAGACTTACGCTGTTACTATTGTTGCTACAATGGTTCTCTCATCCATTTTTTTCATGGGAGATTTAAATATGATGGTTTACCCTTTGACAATTGGTGCTGCATGTTTGATCACATCTATTATTGGAACTTTTTTTGTAAAACTTGGAAAAAATAATAACGTAATGAATGCTCTGTATAAGGGTTTTATAGTATCTGCTATAGCTTCATTATTAATTCTTTGGCCAGTCACTGATTATGTGATTGGTTTTTCTAATGAATATACAATAAATGACAAAACTTTTAATGGTAAGGATTTATATTATTGTGGTGTGATTGGTCTTATAATTACTGGTTTACTAATATGGATCACTGAATATTATACAGGAACAGGATATAGACCTGTCAAATCAGTGGCATTATCATCTACAACAGGACATGGTACTAATGTAATTCAAGGACTAGCTGTATCTATGGAGGCGACTGCAATACCTGCTTTGATTATAGTTGCAGGAATTTTAATTACTAATTCAATTGCTGGACTTTTTGGAATTGCTATTGCCGTTACAACAATGTTGGCATTAGCTGGAATGGTTGTGGCATTAGATGCATATGGGCCAGTAACAGATAATGCAGGTGGTATCGCTGAAATGTCAAATCTTGACAAGAAAGTTAGAAAAACTACAGATGCATTGGATGCAGTTGGAAATACTACAAAGGCTGTAACTAAAGGTTATGCTATTGGTTCTGCAGGTTTAGGTGCTCTAGTTTTATTTGCAGCTTATACAGAAGACATAAAACACTTTTCGAAAGAGGCAGGATCTGCATTAGAAGGTATTGTGGTTACTTTTGATTTATCAAATCCTTATGTTGTGGTTGGATTATTAATTGGTGGTATGTTACCATACTTATTCGGATCAATGGGAATGCAGGCTGTGGGTAGAGCAGGTGGCGCTGTAGTTGTTGAAGTAAGAAGACAATTTAAAAAATACCCAGGTATAATGAAAAGAAAACAAAAACCCGACTATGCTAAATTAGTAGATTTATTAACAGTCGCTGCAATAAAAGAAATGATTATACCATCATTATTGCCTGTTCTTTCACCGGTGGTATTGTATTTTATAATTCTTTCTATTGGGGGACAAGTTGCTGCACTTGCAGCAGTTGGTGCAATGTTACTTGGTGTTATCATAACTGGACTTTTTGTTGCAGTCTCTATGACCGCAGGTGGTGGAGCATGGGATAATGCAAAAAAATATATAGAAGATGGAAATCATGGTGGGAAAGGATCAGAGGCTCACAAAGCAGCTGTAACAGGTGACACTGTTGGAGATCCTTATAAAGATACAGCAGGTCCAGCTGTAAATCCTATGATTAAAATTACTAATATAGTAGCATTATTACTATTAGCAGTTATAGCTGGTTAATTTATTTGGCTGATATTGATCCTCTTTTCTTACCAAGAGGATCACTAATCCTAGAGCTAACACCGTACAAAGTTCTATAAATAAATGATTGTTTACCCACATCGATATTAGTTTCTTTTTTTGAGAACTCAATTTTATTGATATCATCTTTATTAAAAAATTTTTTACTTATCAATAAACCTTTATTATTTACCTCTAATAGTAGAACATTATTAGTAATTAATTTTTTTTTTCCAAGTTTATGTAATTTTGAATTTGAGGTTTTTCTTTCTAAATAAACTAATATTTTATTATCAAAATAACTTTTTGAGGAAGGAGGTCCTAGTAATTTATTAATTTGATTGATATTTGTCTCATTTATTAATAATTCTTTACTTTTGATTTCTAGATTGTGAATCCCATGATGATTAACAATTTTATTCAATTTACAACTAGACAAAAAAATTGCTAAAATAATTAAAATAATTTTCATGAAATGAATTATATATATTTTTATAATAAATTAATTAAATTAACTACTAATAAAAAACTTTATAAAAGCCTTGATAAACAAGATAGTTTTAATGATAGACTGCTAGTTTTTTTATTCCATTTTGCATTTTTTCTAAAAGTATTCAAATCTGAAGAAAATGAAAAAAAATTGCAAGAAATATATGATTTTAATTTCAGACAGCTAGAATTAAGTATAAGAGAAATTGGATATGGTGATCAATCTATCAATAAAAAAATGAAAGATTATATTAATGTTTTTCATGCTATTGTTTCTGATATACATTTTTGGGATAATTTAAAAGATATTAAAAAAAAAGAAATTATATCTAAATTCTTGGAAAATTTTAAGAATATTGAGGAATTAGTTGATTATTTCGATAATTATCATTTAAATTTATCAAAAAATACTTTGAATTCTTATTTAAAAAGTGTAACTAACCCATAATTATGGCAGTTCCAAAACGCAAACAAACTCCTTCAAGGACTGGAATGAGAAGAGCTAAAAATATGAAATTTTCGGCTAAAAATGTTGTTGAAGACAAAAAATCAGGTGAATACAGATTATCTCACCATTTAGATTTAAAAACTGGCATGTATAAAGGCCGTCAAGTTATAGACCCCAAAGATTAAATAATTTAATATTAAGTAATGGCTGATTTTATAAAAATTGCAGTTGATGCAATGGGCGGAGATAATTCACCTAAAAAAGTTATTGATGGCATTATTCACAATCACAAAAATAATAAAGCAAACTTTTTCAAAATTTTTGGTGATAAAAATAAGATAATTTCATTAATTAAAGATGAAATTGACAATCAATATTATGAGATAATTCATACGGAGAATTTTGTAATGAGTACAGATAGTCCTTTAGAAGCAGCAAAAAAAGGCAAAGATACAAGCATGTGGTTAGCTATAGAAAGTGTTAAAAAAAAAGAGTCAGATATAGTCATTTCTGCTGGGAATACCGGAGCTTTATTAGTAATTGCAAAATTGAATCTTAAGATGATTCAAGATATTGATAAACCTGCATTATCAGCTTTATGGCCCAATAAGAATGGAATGAGTGTTGTATTAGATTTGGGTGCTAATATTGAATGCAGCTCTAAAAATCTATTTGATTTTTCAATTATGGGTGCATCTCTTTATACATCTTTATACCCAGATAAAAAACCGAATATTGGTTTATTAAATATAGGATCAGAAGAACTTAAAGGAAATGAAATTATCAAGGAAACATTCAAAATATTGAGTAATAAAAAATCAGAAAATTATAATTTTGCTGGATATATTGAAGGTAATCAAATTATGGATGGCAAAATAAATGTAATAATTTCTGACGGATTCACTGGAAATATAGCTTTAAAGACAGCAGAAGGAACTGCAAATTTTATTGTTAAAGAGCTAAAAAAAGCAATGACAGGTTCTCTAGTGGGAAAAATTTCTTCCTTATTAAATTATTATAATTTGAAAAAATTTAAAAACAGATTAGATCCTAGATTATATAACGGAGCAATTTTTTTAGGTTTAGACTCACCAGTTGTAAAAAGTCATGGTGGCACAGATTTTATAGGTTTTTCAAATTCATTAGATGTTTGCAACAAAATTGTTAAAGGAAATTTGATAGAAAAGATAAAGTTTAATATTTAAAATGAGAATAAATTTAACTAAAAAAGACCTTATTAACCAAATTTATATGCAATTAGGTTTTTCCAAACTTGTAACTGAAAATCTAATTAATGATTTTTTGTCAACAGTGATACTTAACTTGAAAGAAGAAAAAAAACTTAAATTATCAGGATTTGGAACTTTTTCCATAAGAAGAAAAAAATCAAGAGTTGGTAGAAATCCTAAAACTAGAGAATCCAAAGTTATTTCGAGTAGAGACGTTGTCTTATTTAAACCTTCAAAAGAATTTAAGGAATTTATTAATAATAAAAATGAAAGATAAATTCGAGAATGCTTATAAAACAATAGGAGAAGTAGCTAAAATCTTAGAATTGAAGTCAAAAAATAAGGGAGTTTTTTCAACTCATACTATTCGATTTTGGGAATCACAGTTCAAGCAAGTTAAACCAAAATTACTAAATTCTAATAGAAGATATTATGATCAAAAAACTATCAATATTCTAAAAAAAATAAAATTTCTTCTTAAAGACCAAGGCATGACCATAAATGGAGTTAAAAAAATCTTAGATAATCCAACTAATAATGATACTTTAAACCTTGACGAAATTTCTAATAATTCTATAAAAACGAACAATTTTAAAAATAAAGTTTTAAAAATTTCTAAAATTGTTAAAAATTTGAAAAATTATAAATAATGGCAAAAAAAACACACGTTAAAGTTAGATTAGTTCCTGAAAGTAAACCAGATAGTTCATTTTTTTATTACGTAAAAAAACCAGCAGGTGGTGAAAAAGCAAAAGTTAAACTTTCAGCGCGTAAATACAATCCAACTACCAGAAAACATGAAGTTTT
The DNA here is from genome assembly GCF_052049575.1 of Candidatus Pelagibacter sp. Taxonomy (GTDB): domain Bacteria; phylum Pseudomonadota; class Alphaproteobacteria; order Pelagibacterales; family Pelagibacteraceae; genus Pelagibacter. The sequence continues at coordinate 159,628 of NZ_JBNGZQ010000002.1, forward strand.
TGTTGAAAAAAAACTTCCACCTCATAGTAAATAATTATTTTTTTTTAAAATTTCTTCTTTCGTAATCAATATATGACCAAATCATATTTTTCCATATACGATTAGTAATTTTGGGATCTATTTTATTTGCAATGGATTTTTTTCTTATATTTTTTAAAATTATTTTAATTCTTTTGTTGTCAACTATTTCTTTTTTTTTATCCTTTAGTTTTAAAACATGATTTACAAGGTTAGTTCTCTGTTTTATTAATTTAATTAATGAATTGTCTAATTTATCTAGCTTCAATCTTATCTTATTAAGTTTTTTTCTTTTTAAAGGCGACATTTATATATTTGGATAATATGAAAATTATTATATTTATCCCCACATGTATACATTAAATACAAAAATAAATAATCAGTTATCAATTTGGTTAATTATGATGTTTTGGATTATATCTTTTATGATAATAGTTGGTGGCTTAACAAGACTTACCGACTCAGGTCTTTCAATCACTGAGTGGGAATTATTCTCTGGTTTTTTTCCACCTATTAATCAAAATGATTGGATTGTTTATTTTAATCTTTATAAACAAATCCCTGAATTTAAGTTACAAAACTACAATATGACTTTAAGTGAGTTTAAAGTTATTTTTTGGTGGGAATGGGCACACAGATTTCTTGGACGACTGATTGGTCTTGGATACTTAATACCACTAATTTATTTTTCTTTTAAGATCAAGATTACCAAATTATTAAATTTATATTTCATTTTTTTTCTAATTTGTTTTCAAGGTTTCATCGGTTGGTATATGGTTAGTAGTGGATTAGTTGATAGAGTAGATGTAAGTCACTTTAGACTATCTTTACATTTACTTATTGCTTTTTTTATTTTATCTTTAATATATTGGAATTATCTAAAAATTAATGTATCAAGAAACATAACAAGCAAGCTGAATATATTTATACCATTATTATTTTTAATACTAATTTTTTTACAAATCTCAATTGGTGCTTTTGTTTCTGGTATGGATGCAGGAAAAATCTATAATTCATGGCCTTTAATGGGTAGTTCATATTTTCCTGATGATAATAATTTTAATAATCTATTTAAAGTTGAAGCTCTAAGTGATCCCTCACTAGCACAATTTATTCATCGTAATTTAGCTTACTTGATAGGAATTTTTTATATTTTAATTTTCTATAAAATTTATAGAAACAAGATGTACGATTTATATAAATCTGTTAATTATTTGGGAATATTTATAATTATTCAGATTATATTAGGTATTTTCACAGTTTTATATGGCGCACAGATTTATGTTGCATCTATGCACCAAATAAGTTCAATTTTTTTGGTTAGCTCAAGTATTTATTTTTTTTATTTAAATACAAAATTTAACTAACAGCTTTTAAACTTCCTTTCGATGATTTGTTCAAAGCTTGATCTAAATCATCAATAATATCATCAATGTGCTCAATACCTATACAAAGTCTAACATAACTTTGGGTTACACCTGATGCTGCTAACTCTTTTTCATTTAATTGACTATGAGTGGTACTAGCAGGATGTATAGCTAAACTTCTTGCATCACCAATGTTTGCTACGTGATAGAACATTTTTAAAGACTCAATAAATTTTTTTCCAGCTTCAATACCACCTTTAAGCTCAATACCAACCATCGGTCCATTTCCACCTTTAAGATATTGTTTAGCTCTATCAGCAATCTTCTTTTCATGTTGAGTTGAATATATAACTTTAGTAACTTCTTTGTGTTTTTTTAAGAAATTAACTACTTTTTCAGCATTTTCACAATGTTGCTTCATTCTTAGAGCTACTGTTTCAAGACCTTGAATTATTGCAAAAGCATTATCTGGTGCTAAAGCTGAACCTAAATCTCTAAGCAAACAAACTCTTGCTCTTATTGCAAAAGGTACATTAGCTCCAGTTAATTCTGGTACAGCTTTTCCCCAAACTACACCTCCATAACTTGCATCAGGTTCGTTAAATAAAGGTTGTCTTTTAGGATCTGCAGTCCAGTCAAAGTTACCACTATCAACTATACTCCCAGCAACAGCAGTTCCATGTCCTCCAATATATTTTGTTAATGAATGTATAACAACAGCCGCTCCATGTTCTATTGGTTTACATATCACTGGTGCAGCAGTATTATCCATTATTAGTGGAATGTTGTATTTTCTTCCAATATCAGAGACTTCTTTGATAGGGAACACTCTCAAATATGGATTAGGTAATGTTTCACCATAAAAAGCTCTGGTTTTACTATCTATTGCCTTTTCAAAGTTTTTAGGATCACTCGGATCGGCATATCTAATTTCTATTCCTAGTTTACTCAATGTATGTGTAAATAATGAAACTGTTCCACCGTAAAGATCCGTAGAACTAACAATATTGTCACCTGATTGAGCAACATTTAGAACTGCAAAACTTGAAGCAGTTTGTCCAGATGAAACTGTTACACAAGATAATCCGCCTTCCAATGCTGCAATTCTTTTTTCCAAAACATCATTAGTAGGATTCATTATTCTCGTGTAGATATTTCCAAACTCTTTTAATGCAAATAAATTTGCTGCATGATCAGTACTTTGGAATTGATATGATGTTGTTCTATATATTGGCACAGCAACAGCATTGGTTGCCGGGTCACTTCTGTAATCACCGCCATGTATGGCAATGGTTTCAGGATTATTTCTTTTTTTACTCATTTTACTCCTTTTTTAGTGCTTTAGCTTTATGCAAGGCGCACAATACAGTTCAAATGCCTACCGAGTTTGTATGAAAATTTCCTTTTTAGCTGTAGCCCGCAATAGGAACAAATCGGCTATACCAATATATCAAAAAAAAGGCTTAAAACAATATAAATATCAATTTGACTTTGATCTTATTAATAGTATTAATCCTCGCACAATGACAAAATTCCTTAAAAAAGATCAATTATCGTCTAATTGGTATGAAATAGATGCTAAAAATGCTGTAGTTGGCAGATTAGCAACTGTTATATCAAAAATTATTAGAGGTAAAAATAAAACAACTTTTACACCACATATGGACGATGGAGATTTTGTAGTTGTTAAAAATATCGAACAAATTAAATTTACTGGAAATAAATTTCAAAATAAAAAATATTATCGACACACGGGTCATCCTGGTGGAATAAAGGAGACCACACCTGAAAATCTTGCTAAAAAAAAACCAGGTGAAGCTCTAAAACTTGCAGTAAAAAGAATGCTTCCAGGGGGAGTTTTGGGAAAAAAACAACTTACTAAATTGAAAATATATGTTGGAAATGATCATCCTCATTCAGCCCAAAATCCTCAAGTTATACAATTGGATAAATTAAATTCTAAAAATATAATAAGAAATTAAAATGGAAAACACTCAAGCATCAACTAAAACCCCAAAAATAAAAATGGATTTTAAGGATGGTAAGTATGCTACTGGAAGAAGAAAAACTTCAATAGCTAAAGTTTGGTTAAAAAAAGGGTCTGGTAAGATTTATGTAAATGGTAAACTTTTCAGTGATTATTTTTCAAGTGATAATCATAAAATGCAAATTGTAAGACCTTTTGAACTTATAAATCAAGCAACAGAATATGATGTAAAATGTAGTGTAAAAGGTGGAGGTCCAACAGGACAAGCAGGAGCAATGGTACACGGCATTTCTAAAGCTTTAGTTTTATTTGATGAAAAGTTGAAATCAACACTTAAAACCGAAAAATTGACCACTAGAGACTCCAGATCAGTTGAAAGAAAAAAACCTGGACGTAAAAAAGCTAGAAGAAGCTTTCAATTTTCTAAAAGATAATTCTTTTTTAACTTTTAACTGTTATAATATAAAATGCCTAAGCTTAATGTACTAATTGCTGGATCAACTGGATATATTGGTGTTCAATTAATTAAATTATTAGTTAAACATAAGAACGTCAATATAAAGTATTTATGTGGAAATTCCTCTGTTGGAAAAAAAATTTCATCTTACGATGACTCATTGAAGTCAAAAAAACTACCAAGAATTATAAAATATAATAAAAGATACTTAAGTTATGTTGATGTTATATTTACCGCTCTTCCGAATGGAGAAGCTCAGAAAATTTCAAAAGATTTATTAAAAAAAAATACGTTAATTGATTTAGCTGCAGATTTTAGATTAAAAAAAGGTTCTGATTATTTAAAATGGTATAAACAAAAACATAAGGCGTTAAATAACATAAAAAAGAGTATTTATGCCTTACCTGAAATAATAGGAAAATCAGTCAAAAAATTCAGTATTATTGGATGTCCAGGTTGTTACCCTACATCTATACTTTTACCACTCATTCCATTAATTAAAAAAAGATCGATTAACTTAAAGAATATCATTATAGACTCCAAATCTGGATATTCTGGAGCGGGTAGAGTAGTGCACAAAAAATTCAAAAACAAAAATTTATACGAATCTCTTAGTGCATATGGTGTAGGTTTTCATAGACATAATTCAGAAATTGATCAAGAACTTAAAAATAATACTTCTTCAAAAATCAATTTTACTTTTACACCCCATATTATTCCAATGTTTAGAGGTATATTAAGTACAATTTATTTGGACTTAAAACCAGGCACTACTTTAAATAAAGTACAAAATATTTTGAAAATATTTCATAAAAAGAATAAATTTGTAAAAATAAAAAGTATTAACTCTTTTTTGAGCACAAATGACGTTATGAATACTAATTATTGCTTTATTTCTGTATGTAAAACTAAATTTAAAGATAAAATAATAATTTTATCGGCCATTGATAATCTTATTAAAGGAGGAGCAGGTCAAGCAGTTCAAAATATGAATTTAAAATTTGGTTTCAAAAATAGTGAAGGGTTGTTATGAAAAAATTACCATTATTAATTTTGTTCCTAGTTATTTCTTGTGCCCCTGTTCAAACTGATAAAAAGATAAATTTTTCAAAAGATCTTACTTTTGAGGAATTTAAATCAAATTTAAAAGTTTACGTAGATAACAGTGATTATCCAAATATAGATGAATAAAATAGTTAACATCGCAATTGTTGGTTTGGGTCAAGTGGGTATTTATCTTTACAATGAATTAAGACTAAAAAAAAAAGAAATAGAAATAAAAACAGGAAAAAAGATAAATATTGTTGCAATTTCTGCAAAAAATAAAAATAAAAAGAGGAAATATAATATTAACAAAAAGATTTTTTATACAAATCCTCTTAAAATTCTAAAAGAAAAAAAGATAGATATATTGTTTGAGTCTATTGGTCAATCCGATGGAATTTCAAAAAAAATTGTTGAGATGGCGTTAAAGAATAAGATTAATGTTATAACACCAAATAAAGCTTTAATTTCAAAACATGGTAATAAATTAGCTAAATTAGCAGAGAAGAATAATGTAAATTTAGAATTTGAAGCCTCTGTTGCTGGAGGAATTCCAATACTTAGAACAATTAAAGAAGGTTTAGCTACAAATAGGATAAAGAAAGTCTATGGAATTTTAAATGGAACAACTAATTATATTTTAACAGAGATGGAAAATTCAAATGAGACTTTTGATAAAGTCTTAAAAAAAGCCCAAGAACTTGGTTATGCTGAACCAGGCAATCCTAAATTAGATTTGAATGGTTTTGATGCTTTTGCAAAAGTTAGGATTTTATCAGCTCTTGCATTTAATAATCAAATTTCACATCATAAATGTATAATGGAAGGCATAGAAAATATTGATCTAAAAGATATCAAAATTGCAAATCAATTAAACCTTAGAATTAAGTTACTTGGTATATGTGAAATGATAAATAATCGTTTATTTGAAACTGTTCATCCGTGTTTAGTTAGTAAAGACACATACATTGGTAATGTAAATGGTGTTATGAACGCCGTTATTACGGAGGGAAAGCCTGTTGGTGTGAGCATACTTCAAGGGGAGGGTGCAGGACCAGGACCTACTTCATCCTCTTTATTATCTGATTTATTGTCTATTCTTAGAGGAAATATAAAATATCCTTTTGGAATTTCCTCAAACAAAAGAAAAGCTGTAAAGGCTTTTAATAATGATGACTACTCAAATTCTCTATATTTAAGATTTGAAGTTAAAGATAAACAAGGTGTTTTATCTTCTATAACTAATCGATTGGCTAAATATAAAATGTCTGTAAAAAGAATTATACAAACACCTGATAAAAAAAGAAATTCAGCTACTATTGTCATAATTACTCATAAAACATCTGAAAAAAATGCAAGAAATTGTTTATCGATATTTAGAAACAATAGAAATATTTTAAGATTTCCAACATTAATCAGACTGTATAGTTAATGGAAATTTATATAAAACTTTTTGAGGTTTTGTTTCCTGTTTTTTTTGTTGTTGGGATTGGTTACTACTTAGGTAAAAAAAATCCTAAAATAGATACTACGTTTATCACTAATTTTGCAGCTAATGTAGGTACCCCAGCAATGATAATTTATGCTTTAAACCCGGTAAATATCTCATTTAATATTTTCATCAATTATTTTTGGTATTATGCAATTGCTATTTTAGGATTCATGATTGTTGGAACAATAATATTATATTTTTTAAAAACCAAAGATATTATTAGAGAGCTTCCACCACTAACAATGCCCAATACTGGTAATATGGGATTACCAATTTGTTTATTTGCTTATGGTTCACAAGGCCTTGGAGTGTCTGCAGCAATTTCTGCATTAATAATTTTATGTCACTTTACACTAGGTGTTTTTTTGGCCGATAGAAAATTTAGTCTACAAGTTATAATTAAGAGCCCACCATTCTACGCAATCATTGTTGCTGTTTTTTTACTCTATTATGATTTAGAACTACCTGGCTTTGTTGAAAATACTACCTTTCTTTTAATGTATGCAACGATTTTTTTGATCTTAATGTCGTTAGGAATTGCATTAACAAGACTGAAGGTATTTTCATTGAATAAAGCTATATTTTCTTCGATAGGACGCGTAATTGTGGGACCTATTATTGGATATTTATTAATTCTATATTTTAATTTAGAAGGATTTGCTGCTGGAGTTCTATTAATACAATGTTCAATGCCTAGCGCTGTCCTTAATTATCTTGTTGCATCAATATATTCTCCAAAAAAGATAGTTGATAGCGTTGCTAGCACAATAGTTGTTTCAACTTTGATGTCTTTTATAACTATTCCAATTGTTGTATTCTTTGCTTTAAAATACTTTAATTAATCTATATCCTTTAAGTTCATGAAGGCTATAACTTTCAATCTTTTAGCATGGGTAATGCTTCCAATTATGGACGGATTTGCAAAGTATTTAAGTGCAGAACTTCCTGTTTTACAAATTACATGGGCTAGGTATTTTTTCACAGTTGCATTTACTCTTCCAATTATGTTTTTCTTTTTTAGAGAAAATCTTGTTTGGACTGATAAACCAAAATTACAATTTATTAGAGGTCTAATTCTTTTAACAGCTAATATCTGCTTTTTTTATGCAATCTCAGTAATTTCATTAGCAAAAGCATTAACTTTAGCTTTTGTTGCACCTTTGATTGTTACAGCTTTTTCTCCAATTTTTTTAGGAGAAAAGGTTGGTTTTAGAAGATGGTCTGCTGTAATTATAGGATTTATAGGTTCATTAGTAGTTATAAGACCTGGTTTTGTAGAAATTAACTTAGCAAGTTTAGCAGCTCTTGGAACTGGAATAATGTATGGGTTTTATTTAATTATTACTCGTAAATTAAGTACTTCAGATAACCCTTTATTAACCTTATTATTAACTGGTGTAGTAGGGGCCATAATAGTTTCCACAATAATGCCATTTGTATGGGTTACACCTACTTTAAATCAGTGGTCTATGATGGCTGCTATAGGGATTTTTGCCTGTATAGGTCACTTATTTTTAATACTTTCTCTAAAATACGCTGATGCCTCTAAATTAGCCCCATTTAGCTACTTTGAGATCATAACTAATATAATCATAGGTTATTATTTCTTTAGTGATTTTCCAGATAATTGGACTTTCTTAGGATTATTTATTATTGTATTAAGTGGTATCTATATCTCTAGAAGAGAAAACATAGTCAAAAAAATTAAATAATAGGTCTCATCTATTTACTAATATCTAAAGTAATAGATTAGATATAATATGTAAACTATTGTAATTATTAGATTTTATTAAATTCTAAATTTTATAAAAAAAACCAAAAATTGGTTTTGTCAAAATTAAAATATAGTTGGATTCGGTATAAGTGATAAAATTTTTGACTAAATATGAAAAACATTAAATTATCATTTAAAATCAAGACTTTTTGAGCATAAGGAAAATGAAAATCATTAATATATGGGGTTGTTTAAAAGCGTTGATATAGTTGAATAGTAGAGCGATGCACTAATTGAATATAGCATTTAAACGTCCAAATAGGGGTCTCTTTTAAGCGTAGGCTCATATATGGTACAACTAAAGGGTGAATTATGCTATTTTATATCAATTTAATTAAAAAGATCAAAAAACGTTGATTTTACTGGGATTTTTAACATAAAAAAACATTAAAATGAAGCTAAATGCTTGCTTTTTCAGATCTAAGTAATTTAAGCTTTTGCTTCATTCCGCCTCTTCCAGAGTATCCTCCAAGAGCCCCATCCGATCTAATCACTCTATGACAGGGTATTTTTGGGGCATATGGGTTTTTAGCACAAGCGTTAGCGACAGCACGAGCTGATTTAGGCCTTTTTATACTAATAGCTACTTCTTTGTAGGTTTTTACCTTACCTTTAGGGATAGTTTTAAGATATTTCCAGACTTTTAATTGAAATTTAGTTCCTTTGAGTATCATTAGTGAAAAAACCCCTGTTTCCTTGCACTTTTAAGGGTGCAAAGAACAGTTGTTTTGGCACGTCGTTGATGCGCTACCGCCATGCCTCCCGCTCCACATGTTCAGCGATGCTTTGTGAAGCTTTCTGCCCCCTGGAATTGTACCTCTCGGCTTTTCTCCAATTGGCCAGTTAAGAGTTGCCCCTTAATTCACAGTAAATTTAACAAATATTGATTTTAATATGTATCACTTTTTAGGTGATTCTATTATTTTTCTCATTTCCTTGTGAATAGTGGGGATAAATCAAGTTTTAAAAAGCAATATAAAATAGCTAAGTAAAAACAAAATGGCCATTATGCTTAAAAAAATTGTATTAATACTTTTACCAGTATTTCTGTATTGAATGAAACTCAAAATAATAAAACCAATTGAGCTTATCAAAAACCATACAGCTGGAATTTCACCATCAATCGAACCCATAAGTTTATAATTTAAACTATTGACATTATAAATCACTTGATATATTACTAATGATAATTAATTGTTATCAATAGTAATTATATGAGCGAACTAACAACAGACCTAAAATTGCTTCATGAAGCAACTTTAAATAACCTCAAAAGCTCCAAGGCAAATAATACTTTGAGAGCTTATAAATCAGACTTTAAAGATTTCGGGATTTTTTGTGCAAAACATGGCCTACATTCCTTGCCATCGGAGCCAAAAATAGTTTCTTTATACCTTACTCACCTTTCTAAAAATTCCAAGATAAGCACTTTAAGAAGAAGGTTAGTTTCAATTAGCATGGTTCATAAACTAAAAGGGCATTATTTAGATACAAAACATCCAATTATTGTTGAAAACTTAATGGGTATAAGAAGGGCAAAAGGAAGTATTCAAAAAGGAAAAAAACCTATATTAATCAATCATTTAAAATCTATAATTAATGTAATAAATGAACAAAAAATTGAGGATATTAAAAAGTTTAGAGATAAGTCAATAATATTAGTTGGCTTCGGAGGTGGATTTAGACGAACTGAGCTAATTTCAATTGATCATGAAGATTTGGAATTTGTGCCTGAAGGGCTTAAAATTACTATTAAAAAATCAAAAACAGATCAATTTGGTGAAGGAATGGTTAAAGGACTACCCTACTTCACTAATGAAACTTATTGCCCAATTATCAATCTTAAAAAATGGTTAGAAATTTCTAAAATTAAATCTGGACCAATTTTTAGAAGATTTTCTAAAGGATCAACATTGACTGACAAAAGATTAACTGATCAATCAGTAGTATTATTAATGAAAGAATATCTAAATTTAGCAGGAATAGAAAATAAAAATTTTGCAGGTCATAGTTTAAGATCTGGTTTTGCAACTGTCGCTGCAGAGTCTGGTGCTGATGAACGTAGTATTATGGCTATGACCGGTCACAAAACAACACAGATGGTAAGAAGATATATAAGAGAAGCAAATATTTTTAAAAATAATGCTCTAAACAAGATTAAAATTTAAATTAAGAGTTAAAAACACTTTTCCATAAAGGGATTATTTTTTGAATTTGGTATCTTTTAGAAAAACTATAACAATAATCAATGTAATGTTTCCTTTGAAATTTATTCATATCTAAAATTTCAAAAATTTTTTTATCTAATTCTTCAAAATTATTAATCTTAAAAGAATTTCTATTATCAATTAATTCATTTACTGCTGTTAAACCAAAGGTAATAAGAGGTAAACCACATGAAAAGGCTTCTATGGCATTTATACAAAATGTCTCATCGTAGCCTAAACAAATCATACCCATTGAAACACTATAATATCTTTTTAGTTTATTTTTTGAAACTCTTCCTTTTAAAAAAATATTATGATTCAATAAAATTTTAGTTTCTCTCTTGTTAAAAGAATTTTTATCTATACCAAAAATAAAAAGTTTTATATTAGGGTTAATTCTATAAACTTTTTTAATCCATATATTAATGGTTTCTTTCAATCCTTTTTTTCTCTGAACAGACCAAATAAAATAGGGTTTTCTATTGATAAGTGGTTTAGTTTTAGAAAAAATAGGATCTAAAAAATTTGGAATTACAATTTTTTTTTTAAAATTATAAATATTAGTGGTTTTTTTTGAAAGATAATCACTTACAAAAATAGCTGAGACTTTATTAGTAATAATTGGAAAAAATTTTTTTTTTCTTAATGCTTTTTCTATGGGAAGTTTATTGTGCAACCATAAAAAATTTTGGGAATTTTTAAAATGATTAAATATAGTTGGATCATTTGAACTAATTATATTCTTAAATTCAAAACGTGACTTATTTTTTAATAGAAAATCAACAGGAAGATTTACCAAATTTTTTCTTTTAATTATTTTTTTACAATAAGTAGCTAAGAAAATTTTATAATTAGATTTAGATAGAAATTTAGAAAGTTCTACATTTAAACTTTCTATACCACCTAGAGATTTTAGTTTTGATGATTTAATATTAAAATTAAATGGACAATAAAATAATATATTCATTAAATTTCAATAAGAAAAACCTTTTTTAATTTTACAAATCATTAAACCGATAAAATAACTTAGAGGCTTTTTGGGATTTTTTAACGGACCATCATATTTACAACCTGTTTTTAAATAATATTTAAAGAAAAATTTAGGTGTTATACCCCATTTTTTTAAAAATGTTTTTGTTCCATTGTTCTTTATTATGTTCTTTTTTTTTCTCATTGATATAGATCCAAAATGATAAACTTTAAAATCGTTTAGACCTTTAAATATTCTTACACCACAATTCCATAGCTTCATATTTAAGTCGGAGTCAGACCCATCACCTGGATCAAATTCTACACTAAAACCCTTTACTAAATTCCAAACATCCTTATTTATTAAATGTGGTGCCCAATGAGATCCTTGATGATCAGTGATATTAATTTTTTGATAATTGTCTAAAAGATATTGTTCATTAAAATCCTTATGATCATTACCAGCATCAAGAGTCAAATCTGCACCTTTTCTTTGTATCATTGTTCCAGATAAATAAAAAAATTTTGTATCTAATAATTCAATTTCTTTTTTTAGAATTGAGTCCCATGAAGGTAAAAAATACATGTCATCATGTGTGTAAAGAATATACTGAGTAGTTGCTAATTTTGCAGCTTTATTAACAGCACTACATAATCCAATATTTGTTTCAGAATAAGTATATTTAATTTTTTTTTGTTTTAAAAATTCAATCGTATTATCTAAATTTTCATTAACATGTATTATAATTTCGTGATCAAAAGTTGAATTTTTCTCAATACTTGAGATTAATATCTTTAAATAATCTAGATTATTTAAAGTTGGAACAATAATTGAAAACTTCATTAAAATAATTTTGAATTGGTGCCTAAGGATTTATCTACTATATATTTTGTAATTTTTAATTCATTAAATAATTTGAAATATTTTTTCTTACCGTTTCTGGCAATTTTAATTCTTATCTTCGAATTATTCTTATAAAATTTAATTTTTTCTGAAAGATCATTAATATTATCATAAAGAATTATTTCATTATTATTAAAGAAGTCTCCAAGTTGGGTTTTTTTATCAATAAATGTTAAAAGCCCATTTCCAATTAAAGATGCTATCCGATTGCTTGAGTAATATTTTGTTGGTAGTCCTCTACTGAGATTTAAGCCCATTTTTGAATTAACAAGCGCCTGGTAAAAATTATTACCCCAAATTGGTTCTTTATTTTTAAAACCGTAGAAATCACAATTAATATCTTTTAATTTTTCAGTTAATTTATTTAAAAAAATTATTCTATTATCTATTTTGTCGGTTTTTAGAGACGCTCTATTTACACCATGACTCATCGCGTAAAATAAGTCCATCGAGGGATTTAAACTAAATACATCAAAGCACTCAATATTCTTATCGACTGGTATAAAGAAGAAACTAACATTTTTAATCTTAAATTTTTGTTTTTTTAAAATTTCTGGATCAGTTGTAATAAAATTATGGTCTACTAAATCGCTATAAAGTGAAATATTTTTGAGATTTTTTTTTGAATAACTTAATGAAGGCATTATAGGATCTTCATTCCATTGTGAAATTACTAAATTTTTATTCTGTTCTCTAATAGTTCTTATTGAATTTGGTTCTATATTTTTAGTGTGGCCAAATAAGAATAAATCAGGATTATAATTTTTAAAAGTTTCAATTAAATAATCCTGAAATTTTTGATTTGAATTAATCGTAAGAAATCTATTTTGACGAATAAAATCTCTATCACTTATCTCCAGGACATCATGGCCATTTCTAATTAAACCGTTTGTAAATTTTTTACCTATAGAAATATTGTAGAGCCTATGATTAAGTTTTTGTCCAGTATTATATAAATTGATAATTCTTAGTTTCTTTTTTATAAAATTAAGATTGAAGTTGTGGATTAGTTTAGATCTAATTTCGTCAATAATTTTAGCATTCGATTTGATTGTATGTTTTACATTTTTAAAACCATTAAATTGTAAATTCTTTCTAAATCTTGAATTAGTAATAAGTTTTTTTATTGATTTATATAAAGTTTCAGAATCTAAATTTTTAAGTACTAAAGAATAATCAGTTGTCTCAGGCAGTCCACCTCTATTTGAAATAATTGTAGCGCATGCTCTAGAAGAGGACTCTAAAGCAGTTCTACCAAAAGGCTCTTCCCATCTTGATGGTACCACAGCAATCTCTGATTTATCTAAAAATTTTAAAACATTTCTATGTTCTAAAAATCCGAGTTCATTATGTCTTGGATGATTTATATATGGTCTATCTCTATCTTCATCACCAATAGAGTAAGCTTTCCAATTCTTATATTCATCAAGTATTTTAATAATGGCTTCTTTATAGATGTCATAACCTTTTGATTTATTTAACTTGCCAACAAAAATAATATTTTTGTTTTTTTTATAAATTTTTTTACTCTTATGAATGCTGGGATAGACAACTTCAGTTTTATCTATTAATTTTTTGTCTAAATCATTAAAAAATCTTTTTTGTGTCCATTGACTAACAAAAATAATTTTGTCAGCAATATTAAGTAAATTCAAACGCTCAGAGGAGGTTTTAGACCCCTTCATACTTAATGGGTCATTGTGAAAATAAAGAATAAATTTTGTTTTTATTTCTTTTTTAAGAATATTTAAAATTTGTGGTCTATTATGAATTTCTATAATTTCAAAATTATCATTCTTAATTTTTTTAATAAAATTTTGACAATATTCTCTTGTTGTACTTACAAATTTTGATTTTTTAAATTGTATTGGAACATTAATGTAATTTTTTGTGAGATAATCTTTACCTTGTGTATTTCCGAATATAAAATTATCTTTATTATATTTTGAGTATTTGTAAAAATCACAAACCCATATAGCTGCTGCTTGTGCGCTTGAGTAAGTGTAATTTTCTTTATAGGGTAATATTGTTGCTATTTTTATCTTTTGATTTAATGAATTCATTAAGTAGTTTTAATCTCTCTTTTTTGTCTTTTTTAAGACTATATTCATAAGATAAAGCCTCATTTTTATTTATAAATCTTTTCTTATAAATAACTATCCACTTATAACCTTTTGTTGATTTTGCACCCTTATTTGAGTTATGCTTTTTTAATCTTTCAGCTATATTATTGGTAAAACCTACATATGTTTTTGTGGTTTTCCTATCTATGTTTTTTAACATATAAACAAAATAGGTCATAATTAATGGCGGTCCCTAGGGGAATCGAACCCCTCTTTCGAGGATGAAAACCACGTGTCCTAACCGATAGACGAAGGGACCAAATCTGGCTCTTTTATTGTAAAAAATAAAAATTATCAAGTTTTTATAGTGTCTTCTCTTACAACAATTTTACACATATTAGAGCCTTTGTGTGTAACCAAAGTTTCTGTAATATACTTGTTATCTTTAAATTTTATACCTTTTACTAATTCTCCACTAGTAATGCCTGTAGCACAAAATATTGAGTCACCTTTTACAATTTCTTTTAAGTCATATTTTTTTTCTAAATCAACTATACCCATTTTTTTGGCTCTAGAGATATCTTTATCGTTTTCAAATATAAATCTTCCTTGAAATTTACATTTGTATGCATCAATAGCTGATGCTGCCAAAACGCCTTCGGGACCTCCTCCTATACCAAGAAAAATATCAGTATTAAATTTTTTTTCTGTAACCATTAAAGCACCTAATACATCACCATCAGTAATTAGCCTCATTTTTACTCTCATTTCTTTGAGTTTATCAATTATCTTTTTGTGTCTAGGTCGGTCTAATAAACATGCTGTAACATCATGAATATTCTTATTTAATGCTTCAGCTATATTTTTAATATTTTTTTCTAAAGGAAAATCTAAATCTGTTGCCTCATTAGGTACATCACTTGAAACTGCAATTTTATCCATATATGTTTCTGGAGCATTAAAAAGGTTTCCCTTTTCAGCTACAGATATAACGGATAAAGCACCTGGTAAATTTTTTGCGACGAAATTTGTACCTTCAACTGGGTCTACTGCAATATCAAGGTTTAAAAAACCTCCCTTACCAAGCTTTTCCCCAATATAAAGCATAGGAGCTTCATCGAGTTCGCCCTCACCTATTACAACTTCACCATTAATGTCAATTTTATTAATTTCATTCCTCATTGAGTCTGTAGCAGCTTTGTCAGCTTTTTTTTTTTGATTTTTACCTATAAACTTATAACAAGAAATAGCTGCTTTGGATGTCACATTTATGATCTTTTCTACTAAATCTTTATTTAATGGCACTAAATTTTTTCTCTAGAAATTTGTTCTGTATTTATCTTAAGTTTATTTTCAAATTCGTTAAGTCTTTTCCAAACAGAAATTAATTCAACTATTATAGGCCAACTTCTAACCAAATATTGTAATGAGGTTTCTACTCTTCCAAAAGCTCTTATAATTTGTTGAACAAAACCTAATGTGATTGCTCCAGTAACTATTGTTGGTGCTAAAGCTAAGTATGGAACTATTACCATTCCTTGTAGGTAGCTCCATTTAACAGCATTAAAATATAAATAATGAAAGTACATTTTATAATGTATTTTTCTCACACCACCATATAAGCTATCTATTCTAGCTGGCTGAGCACTTTCTTTAAAATCTTCACCAAGAACTAATTCTTTTCGATAAGCTGCCTCTTCTTTTTGAATATCATACTCAATACCAGGTAATTTTATTCCCACAGATGCAAGTAAAAAAGTTCCTCCAAGTGCTGAAACAATAGCAACCCATACCAAAGCGTGATTCACTTCACCTATCCAAGGTAGAACTGTAATACTTTTTGATAGACCCCATAAAATTGGAGTGAATGCAATTAGTGTCATAATGCTTCTTAAAAGTTCAGCACCTAAACCTTCCATTATTCTTGCAAATTTAAGAGTATCTTCTTGCACTCTTTGAGAGGCACCTTCAATTGATGAGGCAAAATTCCACTTATCATGATAAAAATCAGCCATTGCTGTTCTCCACCTAAAAGTCCAATGACTTGTAAAATAATCACTAAATATTACAACCAAAATATAAACAGCAGCAATCTTTGCAAATGTAAACAAATAAGCAATAAACTCTTTTTCTGTCACTGCTCCTGGTTCAGCTAGTGCTTTTTGTAAAGTATCATAGAACTCACCAAACCATTCATTAATTCTTACATCTAGTTGAACTTGATACCACGTTGCTGCTAAAATAAGTATTGTCCCTCCAATACTCCACAAATGCCATTTTTTGTCTGTAAAAAACTTAAACATATCTTAATTTAAAAAATTATCTGCGTAAGACTTTTTTATAATTTTTCTTTTTTTTGGTTCAATTAATTCAAAATCAATTTTCTTTTTTTTTGCATAGTTGATTGCTAATTCTTTAGTAGAAAATTCCATCTTCAATTCTGTATATGTATCAGAGGAACTTTCCCAGCCCATTAAAGGGTTTTTAGTAGGATCTTGAGTCTCAAATTCTAATATCCATTTATTAGTTTTTCCTAGACCTGACTGCGTAGCTGTTTTGTTAGGTTTATAAATTTTAGCTTTTTTCATCATAATGGTCGGAGTGGCAGGATTTGAACCTGCGACCCTCTGGTCCCAAACCAGATGCGCTACCAGGCTGCGCTACACTCCGGAACAAGTACTAATACAGCACTTATTTATTTTTTCAATGTATAAAGATGTGTAAAACAAGGGATTTTTAATCAGAATCTGTTATAAAAACCTTATGATAATTGTTTGTCCATCGTGTGGAAAAAATTTCGATGTGGATGAAAAATTGATCCCAGATAAAGGTAGATTATTAAAATGTGGTTCTTGTAATCAAACGTGGTTCTTTAATAAAAATGTTAGCGAACAGACAGAGCCATTAATTGATAAGCCTGCTAAGCAAAAAAAGATTTTATATAAAGATGAAAATATTAATAAATCAGTATCCAAAAAACCTATAAAACCAGGATCAGAACTAGTCAAATACAAACCAAAATATAATTTTACCTTTGGAAAATTTTTAAGTTATATAATTGTTTCTATAATAACTTTTGTCGCAATCATAATTGTATTAGACACATTCAAGGACCCATTAAGCAATATTTTCCCGAATTTAGAACTTGTATTATATAATTTATTTGAAACCTTGAGAGATTTGATACTTTTTGCTAAAGATCTGAATTAGATGATTAATTATTTATCCAAACCCTTTATTTGGTTTTTTAAGCTTGAAGCCGCTAGTGGTTTAGTTTTATTATTTGCAGCAATAATTGCATTAATAATAAGTAATTCAGGTTTATCAGAATTATATTTTTCAACTTTAAATCAATATTTATTCATTGGTATAAATGATTTTGGATTAAAATTATCAGTTCTTCATTGGATAAATGATGCTTTAATGGCAATATTCTTTTTTTTTGTCACTCTTGAGATAAAAAGAGAATTTTTACAGGGTGAACTTTCCAATATAAAACAAGCCCTACTCCCAATAATTGCGGCAGTTGGCGGAATGTTAATCCCTGCATTATTTTATGTATTTATCAATTTTGGAGATAGTGAAACAATGAATGGATGGGCAATCCCCTCCGCCACTGATATTGCTTTCTCACTTGGAGTATTATCTTTATTGGGAAAAAGAGTACCATTATCATTAAAAGTCTTTTTAACTGCTCTTGCAATAATAGATGATTTGGGTGCTATCGTTATTATAGCGCTATTTTATTCAGGAGACTTAAGTATTAAATATTTAAGTCTAATGTTATTAGCATTTTTAATCTTGCTAGTTGTTAATAAATTTAACATTAAAAAATTCTTACCTTATTTGATTGTTGGTATTTTTCTTTGGGATTTTACTCATAATTCTGGAATACATGCAACAATTGCTGGTGTTTTGTTAGCAATGACAATCCCTCATCGTAAAAAAGAAAAAGATTTTTCTTTATTAATCAAAATTGAACACTCAATAAGCCCTTATGTTGCTTTTGGTATTATGCCTTTATTTGCATTTGCAAATGCTGGTGTTTCATTAGAGGGTTTATCTCTTAGCTCTTTGCTAGATAAAGTACCATTAGGAATAGTTTTAGGGTTATTTTTAGGTAAGCAATTAGGTGTATTTGCTTTTTCATATATTGCTATAAAAACAAAAATAGCTCAGATGCCAAATAACACGAGTTGGTATAATTTTTATGGTGTAGGTGTATTGACAGGTATTGGTTTCACAATGAGTCTTTTTGTTGGAAACTTAGCTTTTGTTGACAATATGCAATATATGGATGGTGTAAAAATCGGAGTATTGACTGGGTCATTATTATCAACTTTATTTGGCTACTTTTTGATATTACTCACCCCAAATAAGTAATTTATATTGATGAAAAAATTTACAATCATAGGATTAACTATAATCATGTTTTTTTTTAAAAATTCAGCAACTGCAAATTATGACAAGATTTTTTTTGACTTTAAGGTAGAAGATATTTCGGGAGAAATTATTGATTTGAATGACTATAAAAATAAAGTTGTTTTAATTGTAAATACTGCTAGCTATTGTGGTTTTACAAAACAATATGCTGAGTTACAAACACTTTGGGGGAAATACAAATCCAAGGGTTTAATTGTTTTAGGTTTTCCATCTAATTCCTTTAACCAAGAAAAAAATTCAAATTCTGAAATTAAAGAATTTTGTGAAGTAAATTTTGATATAGATTTTCCATTAACATCAATTACCGATGTAAAAGGTGAAAATGCACATGAAATATATCAGTGGGCAAAAGAAAATTACGGAAAATCCGCAATTCCAAAATGGAATTTTTATAAAATTTTAATTAATCGACAAGGAAAAATAGAAAATACCTTTTCATCATTTACAAATCCAATGTCTAAAAAAATAACAAATATAATTGAAAAAATCTTATAAGTTAATTGTTAATCCATCATGAGCAGGAATAACATTCTTTGGTAAAGTTCTCTTAAGATCATTATAATCTAACACTGGGGATAAGTTCGTCAAGATTGCTTTCTTGGGATTAAATTTTTTTATCATTGATAAAGATGCTTCTAAATTGAAATGAGATGGGTGTGGTTTGTACCATAAACAATCAATTATCAAAAATTTGAGATTTTTGAAATATTTGTAATCTTTTTTATAAATTTTACTTACATCACTTATATATGCAATTTTTTTATCTATTATAAAACAATTTGATTTGACTTTACCATGATCAACTTTAATTGATCTTATCTTTATAATTTTATTGTAATTTTTAACTGATAAAATTTTTTTTAGTATATGTAATTTTAGAGTTGCTGGATATTCTCTTGAGTAACTTTTAAAAATATATGAAAAAGTTTTTTTTAAATAATTAGAAGTGTCTTTATCAGCATATACATTAACTTGTTTTTTTGAATTAATATAAAATGCCCTTAAATCATTTATACCATGTGTTTGATCTCCATGCATATGTGAATATAAAACTTTATCTATCTTTTTAATTTTGTGTCTTAGTAATTGATGTCTTAAATCTGGCGATGTATCGATAAGAATATTTTCATAAGAGGTCTTTATAAAACCAGAACACCTTGAACGATAATTTTTTTTGTTTTTTGGATCACAATTTCCAAAGAAACCATCTGGTCTTGGTACACCCATTGAACTCCCACATCCTAGAATGATAAATTTCATAATATTTTAATTAAAGAATAATTTATTAAAGTTGTTCGAAGTGAATTCTATGAGATCTGATTTGGATACATTTTTAATTTGTGCTAATTTTTCAGCTGTAAAATCAATAAAGGATGGTTCATTTTTTTTTCCTCGATTAGGCACAGGTGCCAAATATGGACTATCAGTTTCTATTAAAAGTTTATCTAATGGTAGAGATCTAAAGGTTTCTTGAAGATCAACTGAATTTTTAAAAGTTATAATTCCACTTGCTGAAAAATAAGAATTTAATTTAAGAAGTTTTTCTGAAAATTTTTTTGATCCAGTGAAACAGTGCATCAAAATTCTTGGGTTATGTCCTTTATACTCATTGAGTATATTAAAGGTATCATCCTCTGCATTTCTTGAATGTATAATAATAGGAACGTCACACTCTATTGCTGCTTCAATATGTGTTTTAAAACTAGTTATTTGTTTCTCTTTATCACTGTTATTATAGTAATAATCTAATCCTGTTTCTCCTATTCCAATTATTTTAGGGTTTTCTTTAAGATTTTTAACTATTTCATTCTTAGTTATTGTATTAGTGTCACTTTCATGAGGATGTATTCCCACTGTTCCATATATGATTTCATCTTTATTAACTATATCTTTAATTCTAGAAAAACTCTCAAAAGATGTTGATATAGTTAATAACTTTTTAATACCAACATTTTTGGATCTTTTAAGCACATTTGAAAGATCACTAAGTAGGGGTTCATGATCTAGATGGCAATGTGAGTCAATCATTTTCTTTCTCTATTTTCTTAATCAATATATCTATCTTATTTATCATATTACCTTTAATAATAAATTCATTATTAGAAATAGTTTCTAATTTGATATCTTTTTCTGATAAATTAAAAATTTTTAATGCTTGCAATGATGTTTCGGGAATAATTGGATAAAGTAAAAAGCTAATTTTCCTGACTATTTCTAACGTTGTATAAACTATAGTATTTAACCTAATTAAATTATCCTTTTTTTTCCATGGTTCTTGATCATTAAAGTATTTGTTTGCGTCAAATAGAGAATTAACAATGAAATCTATATAAAAATTTATATTTTGTTCATTTATTTTAGACCTTATAGTATCTAAATTTTCTTGAAATTTATTTAATATCTTTAAATCATCTGGTTGAAAATCAATTTTTGTAGGAATTTTTCCATCACAATTTTTCATCGCAAAAGCAGTAACTCTTTGACATAAATTACCATAATTATTTGCTAAATCGCTATTTATACAATCCTCAAGTCTTTCTTGAGAAATATTACCATCGTTTCCAAATGAAACTTCCTTAATCAAATAATATCTCAAAGGGTCTAAACCGTATTCTTCAATAATTTTTAATGGATCTAAAATGTTTCCCTTAGATTTTGACATTTTTTCTTCACCAGATAATATCCAACCATGACCATAAACTTTCTTTGGTAATTCAATTTTAGCAGCTAAAAGGAAAGCAGGCCAATAAACTGCATGAAATCTTAGGATATCTTTACCAATCAAATGGATAGATGCTGGCCAAAATTTTTTAAAAAGTTCATCATTTGTATCTGGATAATTTAAAGCACTTAAATAATTTGTTAATGCATCGAGCCATACATAAATAATATGTTTATCGTTACTAGGAACTGGAATTCCCCATGTAAAAGTTTTACGACTTACAGAAAGATCTTTAAGACCACTTTTTACAAAACTAATTACCTCGTTTTTTCTAGACACAGGTAATATAAAATCCGGATTATTTTCATAAAATTCTAATAAAGGTTTTTGCCATTTAGAAAGTCGAAAAAAATAAGACTCCTCCTCTATCCATTCAACGTTAGATTTTGACGATTTTGCAATTTTTTTTCCATTTATTTCCTCTATTTCATCTTCATTGTAGAAAGCCTCATCTGAGACTGAATACCATCCAGAATAATTTGATAGATAAATGTCATCATTTTTTTCAAGAAGAGACCAGAGATGCTGAACTGTTTTTTTATGTCTATCCTCAGTAGTTCTTATAAAATCCGTATTAGATAAATTTAATGTTTTTGAGAGATCTTTAAATGTTTGACTAATTTGATCGCAGAATTCCTTAGGATTCTTACCCGCTTTTTCAGCTGATCTTTGTATCTTCAAACCATGCTCATCTGTACCAGTTAAAAAATAAACTTTATAATCATCGATTGATTTAAATCGCGCAAAAAAGTCAGCTATAATACTCGAATATGCATGCCCCATATGAGGTTTTCCAGATGGGTAATATATCGGAGTAGTAATATAAAAATTTTTACCCATTCAAAATTTTATATTCAAATTCCATAAATAAAGACTCTTCATCTAAATTAAATTTTTTAGTGTCATTTATTCTCTTTAAAAAATAATCATAATAATCAAAAGTTTTTGATTTTGCTAATTTTAATTTTGTTAAAAAATAAAACTCAATATATTGAAATATTATATCTTTAATTAAAGTATCTTTTTTATACAAATTATCTTTAATAACAAGTTTTAAAAAACTTCTTAAATCATAATCCTTTAAATCATGTTTCTGTATTTTAAAAAATTCAATTAAATGAAATACCTGTCCAGGTGTTAAATAGTAGTTTATCAAATCTTTATTAATAAATTTCATAATATCATTATCTAAAATCTTATTAATAACTGAAATCGAAGTTTTGTGATCTAAAGATATTTTAAAATTGATACATCTCGATTTTAAAGTAGGTAAAATAAATCTATCGTTATTTATCAATATAAAATAAGTGTTTGATGGTGGTTCCTCTAAAACTTTTAAAAGTGCATTAATAGACGAAATATTTAATGTTTCAATATTATCTATAATTATAAATCTTTCCCTGTTATTAAAAGATGATTTATTCAAATTATTAATTAATTCTCTAATTTGATTAATATCAATATTTTTTTTTTCACTTAAGGTATCAACTAATAATAAGTTGGGATTTGATCCATTAATTGCAAGCTTATAAGATTTATTGTCAGGATTAATTTTAGATTCTTTAATAATATAGGGATATTCTTCATTAATTGACAATATATAATTTACTAGATGAAATGCTAAAGTTGACTTACCCAAACCTTTGTCACCACTAAGTAAAATTTTTGTAGGTAATCTTTTTTTCTTATAAAGTTCTACAAATTCTAACAGATAGTTATCGAGTGAAAACAAATTAGTTTGATTTATAGGACTTAGGCTCATTTTATCAATTTTTTAATTTTCTTTAAAACATATTTTTCATTCAACTTAATATTTAAATTTGAGTCAATTATTTGGTATTTTCTTTTATTTTTATTTGATAGTTTTACAAAACCTTTTTGAACTTTATTGTAAAAATTTTTTTCGAAATTATCATACCTGTTAGTAGATTTTCTTAATCTAAGTCGCTTTAACATATTTTTATGATTTACTAGGTTTAAAAAAGTAAAAGAGACTTTAAAATTTGATAAAATATATTTGTTAATTCTCTTTATTAAATCTAAATTTACACCCATACCATAGTGTTGATACGCAATAGTTGAATCGACAAATCTATCTATTAATATAATTTTTTTTTTGTAATATTTTCTTAGTAGATTGATATTTTCACTTCTAGAAGCTAAATAAAGCAGCAAATCTGTATTTTTATTAAAATTGGATTTTTTATTAAGTATCAATTTTCTTATTTTTTCTGAATTTAAACTTCCTCCTGGTTCTCTGATCTTGATAAAAGAAAGTTTTCTTTCTTTAAGATATTTTGAAATTTTATTTAAATGATGAGTCTTCCCACTTCCTTCAATACCCTCAAAAACAATAACAGGTTTTCTAGACATCGCCCCAGATTAAATAATTCAATGATTTAATTAATCTAGTAAAAATATTTACTTTTTGAACATCATTAGACGCTAATAGATCATATTCACCTATCAATTCTTGATCATATACCACTCTGTAAGTTCCAATTTTTTGATTTTTTTTAATTGGTGCCTCTATTGGTCCGTCATATTTCAAGGATATCTTTAATAATCTTTTTTTTGCCTTTTTGATTGTTTTATAAATATCAGTATCAACATGCACATCAACATAGCTTTGTTTACCAAGCCATACCTCTACTTTATCAATAGGTTTATTAGCTTTATTTATCTCAACTAGATCAAAATTTGTTAATCCATAAGTTAATAATCTTGAACTTTCTCTTGATCTTGAACTTTTGGTTTCAAATCCGCTTCCAACAGCAATTAACCTTCTCCCCTTTCTATTAATTGACGACGCTAAGGAATATTTTTCAACAGCCAAGTAACCTGTTTTAATACCATCAGCACCAATATTTTTGTAAAGAAGAGGATTTCTGTTACCTTGTGTAATTGGATCACCTCCTGTTCTATTCCACGTAAATTCTTTTTCTGCAAACCACTCATAATATTTTGGATGTTCCTTAATTAAATAATTAGACATGATCAGGATATCTCTAACCGTTGAATAATTATCTGGATCATTAATACCAGATGAATTCGCGAAGTTAGTATTTTCCATTCCTAATTCTTTTGCTTTAGATGTCATTAAGATTGCAAATTCTTCCTCAGTACCAGCTATTCCTTCCGAAAGTGCAATACATGCGTCATTACCAGATGCAACAATTATACCTAATAGTAAATCCTTTACAGAAACCTCATCACCAACCATTATAAACATAGATGAATAACCTGCGGTTGATAATCTCCATGCTTTTTCAGAAATTATAAATTTATCATCTAAGGATAAATCACCTGATTTTATCAAATCAAAAGCAATTATTGATGTCATTATCTTAGTCATTGAAGCTGGATAAATTGATCTATCTGGATCTTTTTCATATAAAATTTCTCCAGATAAGAAATCTTGTAATATTGCTGTTCTAGCTTTTATGTCAATATTCGCATTAACAGAAAAAATTAGAGATAAATATAATGAGATAATGATAAAAATTTTTTTAAGCATCTTTAATTATTTCTAGATTTTCAAAATACAAAGAATTCATTTTTTCAAATGAGTCCTTAAGTGACTGTATATCACTAAATGGTCCCAATAATAACCTATAATTAGTTTTAGTAAGTTCAATGATTTTAATATTTTTTAATTTAACTTCACTTTTAATTTTATTACTCATATTTTTAGCAGATTTTTTATAATAAAAATCAGCTACCTTAATATAATAAGAAAATTTATTATTTTTTTGTAATTTTTTTTTAGTTTTATTGGATGAGTTTAGATCACTAATTTTAATACCATCTATAGGTGCCTTTTCAGCGACTTTTTTTTCTTCCTCAAAAGTTTTAGTCTTTTTGGCGATATATGTAGAATTTTTTGAAATCAAGACTATATCTATATAAGGTTCTTTTAAATCAAGTTCTAACTCCTCAGCAATTCTTTGAGTGATAATTGAATTGTAAAATGGTGAAAATTTTACTTTGTTTGATTTTACTTCTGCAATAAGTGATTTTCCATTTAAAGGATTAGTAATTTTCACATTTGATTTTCTTTTTAGATTTTTATGAAATATTGTTAATGATCTTTGATCAATTTTTTTAATTTTTAAATCGTCATTATAAATAAGAGAAAATCCACTATTTTTATATTTTTTGTCAAATGTAATATCTAATTTCTTACTTTGATTAATAGCAGTTTGATCACAACTTAATAAAAAAAATAAGGTACTTAAAATAATAAAAATATTAAATTTCATTTTTTAATTTATCCTTTAAAGTACACACAGCAAGTGCAAATCTTAAAGATCTATTCCATTGTAAAATTATTTCGTAATTATCAAAAACTATATAAGCAGGATTTAAAGTTTGTGCATCCGGTATAATATCTTTGTCTGGTGTTATAATTGCTATTTTCTGGTTTTCATTTTTTATGTTTAATTCAGAATAATTTTTAATATATTTTTTAAAAGATTTAATTTTCTTTTTACTATGCAATTTTCTAGCTGATACGTTCAAAAATTTAATTGGAATATTTTCATCTAATTCAATTTTCTTAAAACAAAGATCATTTTTTTTCCACCCAATCTTATTTAAATAATTAGCAGCAGATGCATATGCATCTTCTGAATTTTTCAAATCAATATAATCATCCTTATTGTAGTCAAAAGCATAATTTTTAATTGTTGATGGCATAAATTGAAAAAAACCAAATGCACCTGCCCATGATCCATACAATGTTTTATAATCTATTTGATTATCATCAATTAATTTCAATAAAGTTAAGAGTTCATTTGAAAAAAACTCTGATCTTCTTTTATCATAACTTAATGTTGCTAATGATGATATTATATCCATTTTTCCAACATAAGTGCCAAAGTTAGTCTCGATGCCCATTAAAGATAAAAGTAATTCTTTTTCTACTCCAAAATTTTTTTCAACTAAATTTATAAGATTTGAATTATTTTCATAAAAATCTACACCCTTTTTTAATTTTTTAGTTGAAGTACGTTTGCCAATATATGTTTTTGTGTCCTCATAAAACTCTGGTTGAAATCGATCGTATTCAATAACTTTAGGTAAAAATCTTGCATTTTGCATTGTTGTATCAAAAGTCTGTTCTGAAATATCATTTGCTAATGCCACTTTTTTGAAATTTTTTTTCCATTCATTGAAATTGATATTTTCACTAGAATAACAATTCAATATTGTTAGTAAAAATAAAAAAGATATTTGGCTAATTAGTTTCATAAAGATCTTTAAGATATATAATTACAGCAATCCAGATAATAATAAAACTCACTAATTTAATTAGTGAAAAATCCTCATTGTAATAAAAGTAGCCTAAAATAAACTGTAAGGTAGGCGTAATATAAAAAATCATCCCGGTAGCTCCAAGCCCGATTAATTCAACACCTCTTACGTATAAAAATAAAGGAATCACAGTCATGGGTCCCGCTAATAATAGAAACATACTCAGACCTGGGCTAGACAAACTAAAGTCATTTAATCCCCTATCAAAAATAAAGTAAAAGACAATAAGAGCAAAAGGAAAAATATATAAACTCTCTATTAAAAGTCCTATATCAGTTTCTATATCAATTTTTTTTCTTACTAGATTATAAAATGCCCAACTCAAAGCTACGATTATACCGACCCATGGAAGTGTTTTTATATTAAGAAAAATCATAATTAAAATAGATATGATTACTAATAAAATTGAAAAAATTCTTTTTTTATTCAATTTTTCCTTAAAAAAAATGTATCCCAATAAAACACTTATAATTGGCATAATAAAGTAACCAAAACTAGCATCTATTATTCTTTCCGTAGCTACAGCGTAAATCCAAATAGCCCAATTAATAAATATTAATGAACCTGAGATAAAAAGATAAAAAAGATTTTTTTTATTTGAAATGCTTCTAATAAAAAGTTTCCATTTTTTAAAAAAGAGAGTCGTCATCACTAACATAACAGCAGTCCATAAACATCTGTGAACAACTAACTCAACATGTCCTATAAAGGCAACATATTCAAAATATATAACACCAATAAAACCCCACCAGAAGGATCCCAAAGATGTAAGTATTAATCCTTTATTAAAATGCTGGTTCATAAAATAATGAAATAGATAATAAACGTTTAATAGACTATTTTATGGTTGAATTAAATAATTATAATTATAAAACCTTGCTCACGGAGAGATGGCTGAGCGGTTGAAAGCACCGGTCTTGAAAACCGGCAAAGGGGCAACTCTTTCCTGGGTTCGAATCCCAGTCTCTCCGCCATCAAAAGTTTCAATATTTAAAATTTTTAAATAAATTATTAATTTTATTATCTTCAAATTGAATGTCTGTGTTTAATCCATTATAGAAATTATAAAGATTATTATCATCAATTTCTAAAAGTTTAATCAATTGATTAAGATCTACCTCGTTTAATTGATCTAGATATTTTCTTGTGAATGCGCCTAAAAGTTTATCCATTTCTTTTGTGCCACGATAATTTGATCTGTAAATAATTTTTTTTTTAATTTGTTCTATATCAACGGTCATAATAAGAATATAATATCAGTTTATAGATATGAAAAGAAATTATGAGTATTTATTGTCTGATCTCAGTTTAGTAAAAGGTGTAGGAACCAAAACTTCAAATTTATTAAAGAGAAAAAAGGTAAATACTATTTTTGATTTATTATGGAAATTACCAAAATCTTACACTGATAGGAGTTTATCATCTAAAATAAAAGATTTAAAAATAGATGAAATTCAGACGATAACCGTAATACCTCTTAAATATTCATTCCCAAGAGTTAGAAACTTACCGAATAGAGTTTTATGCAAAGATGACACTGGTGAGATAGATTGTGTTTTTTTTAACAGTTATGAAGGGTATATCAAAAAAATATTACCCATTGGCAAAGAGGTAACAATTAGTGGCAAAATCAAATATTTTAGAAATAAATATCAATTAACAAATCCAAAATATATTTCAGAGGACTCTTCAATAATTAAACAAAAGCACAATAGTTATTCATTAACTGAGGGTATCAGTGAAAAAGTTTATAATAAGATAATTTTACAAATAATAAATAATTTACCTGAAATTGAAGAATGGCATTCAAAAGATATATTGAAAAAATTCAAAAATATAGGTTGGAATGACTCTATCAAAAAATTACATGAGCCAGAAAATATTGGTAAATTTAAAGAAAATTTTTACCAAAGACTTGCTTATGATGAAATTTTCTCAACATTTTTGGTAAACTCAGAAATAAGAAAAAAAATAAAAAGAATAAAAAAAACAAAAAAAAACTTTAATATAAAAAAACAAAACGAGGTTATATCTAAGCTTAACTTCTCATTAACAAATGACCAAAATAAAACATTAAGTGAAATAAATAAAGATTTATGCTCCGAAAATAAAATGTTTAGATTGCTTCAGGGTGATGTAGGTAGTGGAAAAACAATTGTATCTTTGCTTTCTGCATTTAATACAATTAATTCAGGCTTTCAGGTAGCAGTAATGGCACCGACTGAAATACTAGCTAGACAGCATTTTCTTTTAGCTAAAAAACTATTTTCCAGAAATATTAAGATTGAATTAATTTCAGGAAAATCTTCTTACAAAGATAAGAAAGTAATTCTCAATAAATTATCCAGTAAACAAATTGATATAATTTTTGGAACACATGCGCTTTTTCAAAAAAAAGTGGAATTTAAAAAACTTGGATTAATAATAATAGATGAACAACATAAATTTGGAGTAAATCAAAGGAAGAGGTTATCTGATAAAGCTGGAAAAGATTGTGATGTTCTTTTAATGACTGCTACACCAATTCCACGTACTTTAACAATGACAATTTATGGCGATATGGATCTTTCAATTATTCGTGAAAAACCGAATATTCGCAAACCCGTAAAAACTTATAGTAAACCTGAAAATAAAATTGATGACGTAATAAAATTTATAAAAAAAGAAATCAAACTAGGTAATCAAATATTTTGGGTATGCCCTTTAATTGAAGAGTCGAAAAAACTTGATCATTC
The DNA here is from genome assembly GCF_052049575.1 of Candidatus Pelagibacter sp. Classification (GTDB taxonomy): domain Bacteria; phylum Pseudomonadota; class Alphaproteobacteria; order Pelagibacterales; family Pelagibacteraceae; genus Pelagibacter. The sequence continues at coordinate 189,126 of NZ_JBNGZQ010000002.1, forward strand.
TTCTGCAGTTAAAAAATCGGAATATTTAAATAAACTCTTTCCTAAACAAGTTTTTCTCCTTCACGGTAAAACCACAACTGAGGAAAAAGAAATGATCTTAAACAAATTCTTAAAAAATGAGTTTAAGATTTTGGTTTCAACTACTATAATTGAGGTTGGCATAGATTTTCCAAACGCAAACGTAATTATAATTGAAAATGCAAATAAATTCGGTTTATCTCAACTACATCAACTGAGAGGTAGAGTTGGAAGAGGCAGTAAAGAATCTTCATGCATTTTAATGTTTAAGTCAAATTTAAGTGATAATGCAAAAAAAAGAATTAATATACTTAAAGACTCTAATGATGGTTTTAGAATATCAGAGGAAGATATGAAATTGAGAGGATTTGGAGACATTTTAGGTTTTAAACAAAGTGGAATAAAAAACTTTAAGTTAGCTGACCCAGTTCATAATTATGATCTTTTTATTTTAGCTGAAAAAGAAATTAAAAGAATTGAAAATAATAATGAGGATATAAGTAAATTTAAACCATTAATTAAATTATATGATAGAGCTGATATAATTAATGATATTGCTTAATTCTTACCTGTTGATGTTCCAGCGGATACAATAAATTTGGAAGCTTCTTCAAAAGTCATATTAAGATATATAACTTCATCAATTGGGAACATAAGTAAGAAACCACTTGTGGGGTTTGGTGTTGTTGGAACAAAAACGTTAATCAACTTCTTGTTAGTTTTCTCAGCCATCTCACCTTTATTTTCTTTTGTTGCAAAACCAACTGCCCAAACACCTTTTCTAGGATACTCAATCAAAACAACACTTTTTTTATCCTTCTGGTCTTTATTAGAGAATGTTTCTGTCATTTGAACTATTGCAGAGTAAATTGTTCTTAAAACTGGAATTCTTTTAAATAGGTCATCGATAACTTTAAGAATTCTTTTACCCAAGAAAGATAGAGATAAACCTCCAACGATGGTAATAAAAATTATTGAAAGTATTATTTCTAATCCAGGAATTTCAAATGGTAGATAGCTATTTGGATTTATATTTTCTGGAATTACTTTAGACGAAATTCCAATTAATATTTTACTGAGATATAAAGTGAAACCAATAGGTATTAAAACTACAACACCAGTAATAAAATAATTTCTGAGAATTAAACTAATTGATTTTTTTTTCTTCTGTTTTGCCATTATCTAAAACTCGAAAATATCACAAAAGCTATTGCTATTATGAATAATATTAATAATATTTTATTATTTAGATTCATTATTATATATAATATCAATGTCTTACAAAATGAATAGAAGAAAATTTTTAACTTATGTAGGTTGTGGTTGTTGTGGTTTCGTAATTAATTCTTGTACTACCGCTCCTATCACAGATAGAAAACAATTAAAGCTGATTCCAGAAGCAAAATTAAATGCTCAAGCTGCTCAAATTTATGAAAAAGTAAAAGAAAAAGAAAAATTAATCAAAGATACAAAATCCATTAATGAAATTAAAGAAATTGGAAAAAGAATGGAAGATGCGATATCAATTTATTTTGATAAATCAAATCTCCCAGATCCAACTACTAACTTTAAGTGGGAATATATCTTAATCGATAATGATAAGGTCAAAAATGCTTGGTGTATGCCAGGAGGTAAAATTGCTGTTTATAGTGGTATGCTTAAAATTACAAAAAATACAAATGGGTTAGCTGCTGTTATGGGTCATGAAATTGCTCATGCTGTTGCAAAACACTCTGTTGAAAGAGCGAGTCGTGGAGTTCTTGTTAAAACAAGCACTACCATCATTGATATTTTTAGTGGAGGAGCTTTAAGTCAAATTAATAGATCAACTGGTATGGATACCGTTGGTCTTATTTCCTCGATTGGTATAATGAATCCTTTCAACAGAAAACAGGAAAGTGAAGCTGATTATCTAGGTATGATTTTTTCTTCTTTGTCTGGTTATGATATTAGAGAAACTGAAAAAATATGGGAGAGGATGAAGGAGGCAAATAAAGGTAAAGAACCTCCTCAATTTATGAGCACTCATCCTTCATCTGACAGTAGAATTAAAAATATACAAACTTGGTTAAACGAGATAATTATCAAATACCCACCAATTGCTTAAATATGGTGAGCCGTGATGGACTCGAACCATCGACCCATTCCTTAAAAGGGAATTGCTCTACCAACTGAGCTAACGGCCCATATTCACCTTAGAATGAAATCTATATATAGAATAATCTAAATATTTCAAACACGAATTTAGAAAAATAACTCAACTATCTACAACTTATCTATGTATTTATCATGAAAAGTATCAAATGTGTCATTTTGGATATTTTCTCTTATCGCTCTCATTAATTCTTGATAGAAATTTATATTGTGCAATGTCAACAACATAGATCCAAGAATTTCATTTGTATTGAACAAGTGATTTAGATAATTTTTTGAATATTTATTTAGATTTAGATTTTTACACTCTGGGTCTAGAGGAGTATTATCATTTTGATATTTGTTATTTTTAATATTTACTCTGCCCTGCCAAGTAAAAGCAAGTCCAGTTCTACCTGATCTAGTTGGAAGAACACAATCGAACATGTCAACACCTCTTTTGACAGCACCCAAGATATCATTTGGAGTACCAACACCCATTAAATAGTGAGGTTTATCGTGGGGCAAATGTTTTTTAATGTTGTCTAAAACTGTGAACATTTCATCTTGAGTTTCTCCTACAGCAAGACCACCTAATGCATAACCATCAAATCCAATTTCCAAAAGTCCTTCTAATGATTTTTGTCTCAAATCTTTAAATAAACCTCCTTGAACAATGCCAAATAAAGCTTTATGAGGGTTATGACCAAAAGCTTTCTTAGATCTTTCTGCCCAATACAAGGACAAATTCATAGATTTATCTATAGTTTGATAATCATTTGTTTTTTTTGGACACTCATCCATAACCATTACAATATCTGAATTAAGTCCTAATTGAATTCTTATACTTTCTTCAGGACTAAGATAAAACTTTTTACCATCAATGTGTGAATTAAAAATTGCACCTTTTTCTTTATCTATTTTATTTAATTTTGACAATGACATCACTTGAAAGCCACCCGAGTCTGTAAGAATTGGAAGATCACAATTCATAAACTCATGAAGTCCACCAGCATGTTCAATTCTTTTTATACCTGGTCTAATCATCAAATGATAAGTATTAGATAAAATAATTTGTGATCCTGTTTTCTTTATATCATCAATTGTACAGGCTTTTACTGTAGCTTGAGTCCCCACAGGCATAAAGACTGGTGTTTCAATGTTACCTCTATGGGTTTGAATTAAACCAAGTCTTGCAAATTTATTTTTTTTTAGAACTTTAAATTCAAATTTTTTCAATTGAAATCAGAATTTTACAAAGATTTGAAACTAATAATTTTATCAGGATCTGTTACTGCACCATTATTATTTTCATCGCCTCTTTTGATCTTATCAACAAATTCCATTCCTTCGATAACTTTTCCAAAAACAGTATATTGATTATCAAGAAATGGTGCTGGTTTAAAACATATAAAGAATTGACTATTAGCACTATTAGGATCTGATGATCTAGCCATAGACAATGTCCCTCGATCATGAGGAAGATTACTAAATTCTTGTTTAAGGTCAGGTAAATCTGACCCACCCATTCCAGCTCTTCTTAAGTCAAAATCATCTGAATTTGAGTTACCAAATTTAACATCACCTGTTTGTGCCATGAAGCCATCAATAACTCTGTGAAATACCACGTTGTCATACTTGCCACCATCAGCCAATTCTTTTATTCTTTTGACATGATTGGGTGCTGTATCTGAAAATAATTCTATTTTCACATCACCATCTTTTAATTTTAAAATCATCATATTCTCCTCTGTTAACGATTGATTAATTGTAAATAAAAAAATAATTAATATCTTTATAAAAAATTTAATCATATTTTTCCTTTAAAGCTTTAATAGTGCTCTTAGTTGTAAATTTTTTTATATCTCCATCAAGTTTAACAATTTCTTTAACAAATTTTGAAGAAATAATCTGATTTTCAACATCTGACATCAAAAATAATGTTTCAATATTATTATTTAATTTTCTGTTCATACCGGCAAGTTGAAACTCATATTCAAAATCTGATACTGCTCTTAAACCTCTCAATATAATATTTGATTTGTATTTTTTACAAAGGTTTGTTGTTAATGACTTAAACGAAATCAAAATTATTTTTTTTTTATTCATTTTTAGATCTTTAAAAAGAGCGTTTCTCACAATTTCTAACCTTTCTTCAGAATCAAAAAGATAATCTTTATTTTCACCGTCTGATACAGCTACAACAATTTTATCAAATAATTTTAGTGCCTTTTTTATTACATCAATATGACCAAAAGTAATTGGATCAAAAGTACCTGGATAGATGGCTGTCTTAGACATTATATTAAATTATCATCAATTTTAATTGCTGAAACCACTTTTTCATCACCAGATAACTTAATTATTCTTACTCCTTGTGTATTTCTTCCTGCCGTTCTAATTTCTTTAACTGCTAGTCTTATCACTCTACCCTTGTTTGTTGAAATCATTATTTCGTCTCCCTCATATACAGGGAACGATGATGCAATATTCCCATTTCTCGGTGAATTAATAATTCCAATAATTCCTTTACCACCTCTATTTGTTGTTCTGTAATCATAATGTGAGGTTTTTTTACCAAAACCATTTTCACTAATAGATAAAATAAATTTTTGTTTTGCTGCCAATTCAGACCTATCATCTTTTGTATTTTTTCCATTTTTCTTTAACTTATTATTATCAATAATTGATAAAGAGACTATTTCATCGTTAGATGTTAATTCTATCCCCTTAATACCTTTCGATGATCTACCCTTAAATATTCTTAACTTTTTTGACTCAAATCTAATACATTTTCCAAATTTTGTGCTCAAGATTATATCTTGATCATCTTTACATATCTTTACTCCAATTATTTTATCATTAGTATCTAGCTTCATTGCTATTTTTCCTGATGTATTAATTGAAGCAAAATCTTCTAAACTATTCTTTCTAACCTTGCCTTGTGAAGTTGCAAAAACAATGTGATATTTACTTGGATCTTCATCACTTTCAGGAAATGGCATAATTGAACTTATTGATTGATGATTTTTAAGTGGCAAAATATTGAATAGAGATTTCCCTTTTGATGATGCTGAACCTTCGGGGATTTTCCATGCTTTTACTTTATAAACAAGACCTTCAGTAGAAAAAAATAGAACAGAAGTATGGGTATTAACTGATAGAGTTTGAACTACAGAGTCTTCATTTCTAGTTGTGATACCAGTTTTACCTTTACCTCCTCTTTTTTGAATCTTTACAGTTTTAAGTGATCCTCTTTTTATATAACCTTGTAAGGTAACAGTTATAAGAACAGTTTCTTTTTGTATTGTTTCTTCAATGTCATAATTTAGCACTGCATCAATAATTTTTGTTCTTCTTGGTGTTGCGTATCTTTCTTTTATTTCCTTAAGTTCATTACTGATTACTTTTAATAATTCTTTTTTTGAAGATATGATTTTTTTTAATGAAGAAATTAATTCAGATAGTTTTTTTATTTCAACTTCAATTTCATTAATACCAAGTGCTGTTAATTTTTGTAATCTTAATTCTAATATAGCTTCAACTTGAACAACTGATAAATTATATAAACTTTTTGAATTTTTGCTCTCTATCAATGAAACCATTTTTTTTGATTTATTAATTTTCCATTTAGTATTTAATAAAGATTTTTTTGCGTCATCTGGAGTTTTTGAACCTCTTATAATCTTTATTACTTTATCTAAATTTTCAACAGATACGGATAAACCAATTAAAATATGTGCTCTATCTTCTGCTTTATTGAGATCAAATTTTGTTTTCTTTAGTACAACGTCTTCTCTAAATTCTAAAAAATTCTCTAAAAATTCTTTAAGATTACAAGTCTTTGGCTTTCCATCTACTATTGCAAGAGTATTAAACCCAAATGAACTTTCTATTTGAGTATTTTTGTATAATTGTCTTTTGACAGTCTCAGGTTCAACGCCTGTTCGTAAATCTATTGAAACTCTGATACCTTCTCTGTTGGACTCATCTCGTATATCTCTAATACCTTCTATTTTCTTTTCTCTGACTAATTGTGCTATTCTCTCATTCAACACAGATTTATTAACTTGATAAGGAATAGAATTTATAACTAATCTATCTCTACCATTTTTAAGAGTTTCGTTTGATATTTCACCTCTGATTTTAAAAGAACCTCTACCTTTGTTATAACCCTGTTTAATAATATCTTTACCAATAATTACACCTCCTGTAGGAAAATCAGGTCCAGGTATGTGCTTCATTAAATCTTTAATTTTTATATCTTTATTATCAATTAAAGCTAATGTGCCATTAATAATCTCTCCTAAATTATGAGGTGGAATACTTGTAGCCATACCAACTGCGATACCCCCTGCTCCATTTACTAATAAATTTGGAAACTGCGCAGGTAATACAGATGGCTCTTTTTCTGTTTCATCATAATTACTTTTAAAATCAATTGTATTTTTTTCAATATCATCGATTAAAAATTGTGAGACTTTTGATAATCTAGTTTCCGTATATCTCATAGCGGCTGCTGGATCACCATCTATTGATCCAAAATTTCCTTGACCATCCACGAGAGGTAAGCTCATTGAAAAATCTTGGACCATACGAACGAGAGCGTCATAAACTGATTGATCACCATGCGGATGATATTTACCAATTACATCTCCAACTATTCTTGCAGATTTTCTAAATTGTTTTGACCAGTCATAACCACCCTTATACATTGCATATAATATTCTTCTATGTACAGGTTTTAAACCATCTCTAACGTCTGGAAGAGCTCTACTAACAATTACACTCATTGCATACGATAGATAAGATGAACTCATCTCATCATGCATTGAAATTAACTTTATATTTTTATCTTTAGAAACTTCGTTTTTTTCCATAATGATTAGAATGGAATATCGTCGTCCATATCATTTTGTACTTGAGATAAATCCTCAGTATTATTTGATGCTTGTGAATTATCATTAGCTATACCACCACCTGAATTTCCACCTCCAAGCATAGTTAAAGATGAATTATAACCTTGTATAACTACTTCAGTTGAATATTTGTCTTGTCCTGATTGTTCATCCTTCCATTTTCTTGTTGAAATTTGACCCTCAACATAAACTTGAGCACCTTTTTTAAGATATTGTTGAACAACATTTACCAAACCCTCATTAAATACAACTATACGGTGCCATTCAGTTTTTTCTTTTTTTTCACCTGTATTTTTATCTTTCCATGATTGACTTGTTGCAAGACTTAATCTTGCAACGCTTTTTCCATTAACCATTTGCTTAATTTCAGGATCTGCGCCTAAACGACCAATTAAAAGTACTTTATTTAAACTTCCAGCCATAATATTTTAATATTTATTTTATTAGTTAATTAATTTATATCACAATTTTACTCTGAATATTAATTTTATTAGACCAAAGCAACAAAAATTATGATTAAAAAGATAGTTATAAAGGGTGCAAAAGAACATAATTTAAAAAATATATCTTTAGAAATTCCAAAGGATAAATTTATTGTAATTACTGGACTATCTGGGTCAGGAAAATCCTCATTAGCGTTTGATACAATTTATGCAGAAGGTCAAAGAAGATATGTCGAAAGTTTATCCGCGTATGCGAGACAATTTTTAGATAAAATGAAAAAGCCAAATGTAGATCTTATCGAGGGATTAAGTCCTGCAATATCAATAGAGCAAAAAAATACTTCAAAAAATCCTAGATCTACAGTTGCAACAGTTACTGAAATTTATGATTATATGAGAGTGTTGTATGCTAGAGCTGGTATTCCATATTCACCTTTCACTGGTAAACCAATCGAGTCACAAACAGTTAGTCAAATAGTAGATAAGATTAAAAAATTACCAAAAAAATCAACTATTTATCTTTATGCTCCTGTAGTTAGAGGAAGAAAAGGTGAATATAGAAAAGAAATTTTGAATTATAAAAAAAGAGGTTTTAGAAAAATCAAAATTGATGATGTTTTATATGATATTGAAAAAGTTCCGGAATTAAATAAGAAAATTAAACATGATATCTCAATACTTGTTGATAGAATAGTTCTAAACTCATCTTTAGGAAATCGACTCGCAGAAGGTATAGAGACTTCAATACAATTAGCTAATGGGCTCTTGTTTGTTGAATATGAAGATGAAACTTTACCAAAAAAATTCAGAAAAACAGAAAAGTTGATTTTTTCAACAAAATTTGCATGTCCTGAAAGTGGATTTACTATCGAAGAAATTGAACCAAGATTATTTTCTTTCAATAGTCCATTTGGTGCGTGTGAAGAATGTGAAGGTATCGGAATAAAACTTAATGTTGATCCAAATTTAGTTATACCAAATGAGAAAAAAAGTATAGTTGATGGTGCGATTGAACCATGGGCAAAAACAACAACATTATATTATGCTCAAACATTAAGTTCTTTGGCTAAGCATTATGGATTTTCTTTAGAAGAAAAATGGTCAAAATTACCAAAAAAAATTAAAGATATTATCCTTTATGGATCTGATGATGAAGAAATAAAATTTACATATGACGATGGTTACGAGAAATATTCACATAAAAAAACTTTTGAAGGTGTAATAAACAACCTAGAACGAAGATACCTAGAAACAGATAGCGATTGGAAAAGAGAGGAAATTGCTCAATATCAATCTGATACTAAATGTGAAAGATGTAATGGTCATAGGTTAAAAGATGAGGCATTATGTGTAAAAATTGATGGTCTTCACATTAGTGAGGTTACAGAAAAATCAATTTCAGATGCTGCAATATGGTTTGATAATTTAAAGAATAATTTAGACAAAAGACAAGTTAAAATCGCAGAACATATCTTAAAAGAAATTAACGAAAGATTAAATTTTTTACTAAATGTTGGTCTTGATTATTTAACTCTCTCAAGAGAGTCTGGAACTTTATCTGGTGGTGAAGCACAAAGAATAAGACTAGCATCGCAAATCGGTTCTGGTTTAACAGGTGTTTTATATGTTTTAGATGAACCATCAATAGGTCTTCATCAAAAAGATAATGTTAAGCTTATTAATGCCCTAAAAAGATTAAGAGATTTAGGCAATACAGTTATAGTAGTTGAACACGATACTGAAACAATGGAGAATGCAGATCATATAATTGATCTTGGACCAGAGGCTGGTAACAAAGGTGGTGAAGTTGTTGCGGCAGGCTCAATAAAAGAAATAAGTCAAAACCAAAGTAGCATAACTGGGAAATATCTATCAAAAAAATTTAAAATAAATGTACCATCAAAAAGAAGATTAGCTAAGAATGGAAGGTTTTTAGAAATTACGGGTGCAACCGGAAATAATCTTAATAATGTAAACCTTAAAATTCCACTAGGAAGCTTAACTTGTGTAACAGGAGTATCAGGTAGCGGAAAATCTACTCTTGTATTACAGACTCTGTACAACGCTTTAAATCTTACACTAAATAACAACAAATCAAGAAAAATTCCAAAACCCTTTAAAGGTTTTAAGGGAACAGAATTAGTTGATAAGATAATTGATATTGACCAATCACCTATCGGCAGAACTCCTAGATCTAATCCAGCAACCTATACAGGTGCTTTTGGTCCTATAAGAGATTGGTTTACTGGATTACCTGAGTCAAAGTCTAGAGGTTATAAACCTGGAAGATTTTCATTTAATGTCAAAGGTGGTAGATGTGAAGCATGTGAAGGAGACGGGGTCATTACTTATGAAATGCACTTTTTGCCAGATGTTTATATTCAATGTGATGAGTGTAAAGGCACTAGATACAACAGGGAAACTCTAGAAATTAAGTTTAAAGATAAAAGTATTGCTGATGTTTTGAATATGACTGTAGATGAAGGATGTGAATATTTTGAAAATATATCTAATATCAAAACAAAATTACTAACCTTAAAAAAGGTTGGTTTGGGGTATATTAAAATTGGACAACAAGCTACAACTCTATCGGGTGGTGAAGCTCAAAGAATTAAGTTAGCTAAAGAGTTATCAAAAAGATCTACAGGAAGAACAATGTACATACTAGATGAACCAACTACTGGTTTACATCAACATGATATAAAAAAATTACTTGAAATTCTTCATACATTTGTAGCTCTAGGAAATACCGTTGTTGTGATTGAACACAATTTGGATGTAATAAAAACAGCTGATTATATTGTTGATATGGGCCCAGAAGGTGGTGTCAAAGGTGGAAAAATTATCGCAGAGGGAAAGCCAGAAGAAATTTGTAAAATTAATGAAAGTTATACTGGAAAATTTTTGAAACCACTTTTAAACTAAGAAAAAATCATTGTTAAACTTAATCAAAATCAGTATATTTAGATATGGATAAATTACTAGCTTCTCTGCCAAGAACAATACACGCTTCGCTAGCCTTAGCTGTGATTGTTTTTTTTGGATTATTCTATCAAAATGACGGATTTAGTTTTGATAGACTATTCTGGTCATGGTTGACGAGATTTTTTCACGTCGTAGTAGCTATAATGTGGATAGGTCTTTTGTGGTACTTTAATTTTGTACAGATTCCAAACATGGGTAAAATTCCAGATGAACAAAAACCAGCAATAGGAAAAGTTATTGCTCCAGCTGCTCTTTTTTATTTTAGATGGGCAGCAGCACTTACAATTTTATCAGGTTTTATACTAGCATGGTTAAATGGATATCTTCACGATGCTATGACTTTTAGTATAGGCTCAGGGGTGCCAAAACATACTGCTATTGGAATCGGGATGTGGCTGGGCGTTATTATGGCTTTTAACGTATGGTTTGTAATTTGGCCTAATCAGAAAAAAGCGTTAGGTATAATAGAATGCGAACCTGAGGTAAAAGCAAAATCAGCTAAAACAGCAATGTTGTTTTCAAGAACAAATACTTTATTATCCTTACCAATGCTACTTTCAATGGTGGCTGCTCAAAATTTATATTAATTTTTATCTTCTCTTAGGACTGTTTTTTGAGACACATTGAGTCTTACTAGAACTGTATTTGCAATATAAATCGATGAATAAGTACCAAAGATTACTCCGAAAATCATAGCTAAAGAGAAACCTCTTAAAACTTCACCACCAAAAAAGAATATTGAGAGTAAGGCTAATAAAGTTGTTACAGAAGTAATCAAAGTTCGAGATAAAGTTTCATTTATAGAGATATTTGTTAATTCAAAAATTTTTATATCTGAATATTTTCTTAAATTCTCTCTGACTCTATCAAAAATAACAACTGTATCGTTCATTGAATAACCAACTATTGTTAGTACTGCTGCAATTATTGAAAGATTAATCTCAAGACCTAATAAAGAAAAGAGACCAAGTGTAACAATCACATCATGAAATAAAGCTACTATGGCACCTAAGCTAAATTGCCACTCAAATCTTATCCAAATATAAACAAGCATCAAAAACAAAGCCACAGATATTGCAATAACACCTGATCTTAATAATTCAGCACTAACTTTAGGGCCAACGTTTTCTACTCGTCTGAAATTGAAGTTATTCCCGAATGATTTATCTAAATTCCTTTTAATTTCTTCAATTATGTTTTTATTTTCATTATTTTCAAACTTAATTAAAAAATCAGTCTCATTGCCGAAGTTTTTAACAGATACATCACCCAAATTCATTTGATTTAAATTATCTCTTAATGAAGAAACATTTATTTTAGTATCTGTAGATCTCAATTCAATGAGAGTTCCACCTTTAAAATCTATTCCAAAATTTAAACCTTTAAATGTAAGTAACAATAAAGATACAATTACTAAGGATACTGAAAGGATATTAAATTTATTGTAATATTTATTAAAGGCAATCATCTAAATCAGTCCCTCTTTTTCTTTATTTTTTGATACATACAAAACTGTCAATAATCTTGCTATAAAATACACAGTAAATAGTGTTGTAAATATTCCTATTCCAAGTGTTAATGAAAAACCCTTAATTGGACCTGATCCCATAAAAAATAAAATGATCGCTGCTAATAAAGTAGTAATATTCGCATCTAGTATAGCAGTTCTGGATTTTGTGTAACCGCTGTCAAATGCTATTAAATTATTTTTTTCACCCTTTAACTCCTCTTTAATTCTTTCAAAAATTAGAACATTAGCATCGACAGCCATACCCACGGTAAGAATTATTCCTGCTATACCAGGTAGAGTTAAAGTTGCTTCAAAAATAGTTAGTATCCCAACTAATATAAAAAGATTTAATATTAAAGCGATATTAGTGATAATTCCAAAAATTTTATATTTAACAAAAATATATAGTATGACCAGTATAAAACCAATTAATAAAGCAATCATACCTGCGTTTATAGAGTCCTGTCCTAAATCTGGACCAACAGTTCTTTCTTCAATAATATTTAGTGGAGCAGGCAACGCACCTGATCTTAAAAGTAAAGCAAGATCAGTTGCTGACTGAAATGTGAATCCTCCACTAATTTGACCAGACCCAGTTGCAATAGTATCTCTGATAACTGGAGCACTAATAACTTTTCCATCCAAAACGATAGCTAATCTTTTACCAACGCCATTTAATGTTGCTTTACCGAATCTTTTTGCTCCTACCCTATCAAGAGAAAAAGTCACAACAGTCTCATTGTTTTCTGCATCCATTCTTGGTTGAGCATCTAGAAGATTTTCACCACTTAGTATGATTCTTTTACTAACCATTGCTTCCTCGGTACCATCTTCGAATTCTAATTTTTCTGCTCCAAATGAACCTTCAGTGTTATTCGTAACAAATCTAAATGTTAAATTTGCAGTTTTTCCAAGTAAAGATTTTATTCTCATTGGATCATCTAAACCTGGTAACTCAACTAATATTCTGTCATTACCTCTTTTTAAAATATTGGGTTCATTTGTACCGATTTCATCTATTCTTCTTCTAACTATTTCTAGCGCTTGATCTTGAGATGATGTTTTTAGATTAACAATGCCTTGCTTAGAGAAAGAAACCTTAAAAAAATTATCGTCTTCAACTATATCCAATTGATGTGATTTAAATCTTTGATAATAAGGATTTAATTCACTTTCTTCTGATGCAAATTCATCCAATATAGTCTGTTTTGAATTTTCATCTGAAGTAAATATAAGAGTCTGATTTAAAAGTTGAAAATTAGTAATTCTGATATTTTTTTCTTTAAAAAAATTTCTTATCGTAACTGTTAGATTTTGAAGTTTTTGTTCGATTACTGGATCATTGTCGATCTCCAGCAAAAGATAAGAACCACCTTGCAGATCTAAACCTAAATTAATTTTTTTATTCAATATTTTGTTATCAAAATTAAAAAGGTTCGACAAAGCGAATATTATAAAAAATAGGGAAATTAAAGTAATAAAAATAATTCTAAGTTTTGAAAAATATAGCACTTTAAATTAAAAAAAATTATTTTTTTACTTCTTGAGAGTTCATTAGACTTTGAACACCAGTACCTCTAATCACCTCAACTGTTACATTGTCAGCAATCTCTACTTCTATTTTATCATTATCTACAACTCTTGAAATCGTTCCTGTAATACCACCAGAAGTTACAATTTTGTCACCTTTTTTTAAACTCTCGACCATGGCTTTATGTTCTTTAACTTTTTTTTGCTGCGGTCTTATTAAGAAAAAATAAAAAATAACAAAAATTAAAATTAATGGTATAAATTGTCCTATTCCTGCGCTATCCATAAAACTCCTTAATTAAATTTGAATATTTATACTATCTAAAAGGTTAAAACAACTTTATTTGACGGAAATTTTTTCCAAATTGTCCATATACGGTCTTAAAACTTTTGGAATTATTATGGAACCATCTTTTTGTTGATAATTTTCTAAAACTGCTATTAAAGTTCTGCCTACAGCTAGACCACTCCCATTTAAAGTACCAACATAAAGAGTCTCTTTTTTCTGGTTCTTATATCTTGCTTTCATTCTCACAGCTTGAAAAGTTGAACAAGATGAACAAGAAGAAATTTCTCTATATTTTTTCTCTGAAGGTAACCAAACCTCAATGTCATAAGTTTTTTCAGCACTAAATCCCATGTCACCACTACATAGGATCATTTTTCTGTATGGTAATTCTAATAGATCTAAAATTGATGTTGCGCATTTCGTCATTCTCTCAAGTTCTTCAAGACATTTTTCTTGTTCGACGATACTAACCATTTCAACTTTGTAAAACTGATGCTGTCTAATCATACCTTTTGTATCTTTGCCATAACTACCCGCCTCTTTTCTAAAGCATGGTGTAGAAGCAACAAATCTCATTGGTAGATCTTTTTGATTAATAATCTTATCTTTAACAATATTAGTTAAAATCACTTCTGCAGTAGGTATCAAAAACTTTCTTTCCCCATTCTCATCCAGTTTGATTTCAAATTGATCATTTTCAAATTTAGGAAGTTGACCTGTGCCAAACATAGTGCTTTCAGAAGCGAATAAAGGTGGTGAAATTTCCTCATAATCATTTTTTAATATGTGCGTATCTAACATAAAATTTGAAATTGCTCTTTCTAGTAATGCCAGTTTATTTTTTACGAATACAAACCGTGAGCCAGTAGTTTTTGTAGCAAGGTCAAAATCAAGCATTCCAAGTTTTTCACCTAATTCATAATGTGATAAGGGCTTAAAATCAAAATTTGGTATTTGACCTGATTTCATTATTTCTACGTTATCATTTTCATCTTTTCCACTCGGAACATCTTTATGAGGAATATTTGGGATAAATGATAAAATTTTATCTAGTTGGTCTTTTATTATTTTTTGCTGTTTTGATATTTCGTCTATTTCATTTGAAATTTCTTTTGACTTTTTAAATAATTTTTCATCTTTAGATTTTGAAATTTCTTTCTTTTCATTTTCTAAAGACTCTTTTTTTTGAATAAAATTTCTATTTTTGATATCTAAATCTTTAAGTTCATTAAAATCTATCTTAAGAGATCTACCTTTCAGAGCGTTTTTAAAATCATCAAAATTTTTTCTTATTTCCTTTAAGTTATGCATTAGAATCTTTAAATTTCTTATTCTCTATAAACTTTACAGAAAAAATTGATAATTCATATAAAATTAATAATGGAATTGCTAAACCAATTTGGGTTATAGGATCAGGTGGTGTTAATAATGCTGCTGCTGCAAAAATTATAACTACAACGTATTTTCTTCTTTTTTTTAAAAATTCAGAATCAACAACACCAATTCTTGCTAGTAAACTTAAGACCACAGGTAATTGAAAACTTATACCAAAAGCGAAAATAAGTTTCATGACTAGTGATAAATATTCATTTACCTTTGCTTCAAGTTGTATCGGTAAATTTGTGGATAAACCTGTGCTTTCAAATGATAAAAAAAACTTTATCGCTAAAGGCATTATCAAATAATAAACTAACATCCCTCCAAGAAAAAAAAGTACTGGAGTTAATATTAGATAAGGTAATATTGCATGTTTTTCATGTTTATATAAACCAGGTGCTATAAATTTCCAAATTTGCATCAGTATAAACGGGCAAGTGACAAAGAATGCTGTAAAGAAAGAAATCTTTAGATATGTTAAAAAAGTTTCCTGGAGAGCAGTAAATATTAATCGTCTGTCAGTTCCATCGTTTTTGACGGCTTGGGCGAAAGGATCTACTAAAAAACCATATAAATGTTCTGCAAAAAAATAACATCCAATAAAAAAAACAATTAGAAAAATAAAACTATGTATAAGTCTTTTTCTTAGTTCAGCTAAATGGCTTACAAAACCACCTTCTTTATCATTCTGACTCATGCTTTTTTTCTTCTTTTTTTTCTATTTTGTCATTTTCAATATCAATATTTGAAACTTCATTTTGAACATTATTGATATAATTCTTAATTGTACCAATCCATGAGCCAACTTTTTTTAACATGATTGGAAAATCTTTTGGTCCGAGAACGACAATAGCTATTGCTACGATAATTAAAATCTCAAACCAACCAATAGTAGGCATGTGATTTAATCTTTTTTGTTATTATCTTGATTATCTTCGGAAATATTTTTAGGTTCGTTGTCATCAGTAACATCTGATGCCATACCTTTTTTGAAGCTCTTAATTCCTTTAGCAACATCTCCCATCAGACTTGAAATCTTACCTCTTCCAAAAAGTAACACGACAAGTATAACAACAATTGCTATCTGCCAAATTCCTATGCTCATAGAAAAGTTATATATCTTTTACTCTCAATTTTAAAGTGACTTTTTTTAACCTAGGTTATGAATTCTTATTTTTCTCCTCAGAGTCTAAAGTGCTGCTTAGCATTTCATCAATATTCGAATAAATATCCTCTTTTTTACCATCTTGTTTCTCTTTATAAAATTTACCAGTCCCAAAAATTGCATTATCAATATTTGTACTATCGATAAGACCAGCAGCTCCCAATTCATCAACGGTTGGTAAATCGGATAACTTTTGAAGATTAAAATGACTTAAAAAATCATCAGTCGTAACATATTGAATTGGTTTTCCGGGTACATCTTTTCTACCACCTGGTTTTACCCAGTTTAACTCCATCAAAATTTCAAGAGTATTTGTACCAAATGCAACACCTCTAATTTCCTCAATTTCAGCACGCGTTACTGGTTGATGATAAACAATGATTGAAAGTGTTTCAATTGCTGCTCTTGATAATTTTTTTTCAACAGTTTTTTCTTGTTTCATAATTTCAGAAAGATTTGGAGATGTTCTAAATGACCATTTTTTTGAGATACACACTAAATTAATACCTCGATTAGAGTATTCGTTTTGTAATTTTAATAAAATTTTTTCAACATTAGTTTTTTTTGAAATCTTATTTTCTATAGTTTCAATATCAAGAGGCTCAGCTGCTGCAAAAACTATTGCTTCAATTTCTTTTTCAATTGAGGATAATTTATTAGGAAAATCAATAACATTATCTTTTTTAGTTTTTTTTTTACTCATTATTTTTCCTTAATAAAAATATCATCAAATAAATTTTCTTGTTTAATTTTTAAATTACCTTCTTTGACAAGTTCAAGTGACCCTGCAAAAATACCTGCTGTACCAGTTTTTTTGTACTTTGTAACACTCTTAAAATTTTTAGGTATCAAGTCCTCTAATTTTTTCCAATCAGTTAGTTTTCCAAAAAAATCTCTAATTGTCTTAATCCCCTCTTCAGTCGTAAAAACAGGAAGTTTGGGTATATTTATTTTTTGAAAATCTTTAGTCATAATAATTGTTGAATATGTTTTTAGTAATTCAAATAAATTTACTTTAATTTCACTATTATAGATGGGTCTAATACCTGCCCTTACACCTCTTGTTCTAATTTCACGCCCTAATCTTTTACGTTTTAACATTTGTTCTGATAATAATCTTATTAGTTCTAATTTTTTAAGTTGGAGTTTTAGTTTTTCTGCTACTTCTTGGACTTTAAATTCTTCCTCAGGTGTTCCTGGTAAAAGAAGTTTAGATTTCAAATAAGCAAGCCATGTAGCCATAAGTAAATACTCAGAGGCAGACTCTAAGTTTAGATTTTTTTGGTTTGTTATAAAATCATGAAATTGATCTGCTAATTTTGTAATAGAAATATTCTCTAAATTCACCTTTTGAGATTTTGCAAGGTCTAACAATATATCTAATGGACCGTTATAATTTTCAATATCAACACTAAAAAGTGAGGAATCATTTTCTGTCATAAACGAATACTAACTTATTATCTTGTAAAATTGTGATGTTTTTTTTATTACAAATTTGCTTATGAAAGGTGAATTTTGAGCGACAATTTCCATCTCATTTTCTTTAGCATTACAATGTAAAACAAGATCACAACCAGCATTAAACGCATTGATTGTATTTTCTTTAATTTTACCTTTTAAACTTTTCATAGATATATCGTCAGAAATCAGAATATTTTTAAAACCTATTTTATTTCTTATCAATTTTATCATTTTTTTAGAGTGCGTTACTGTATTTTTTAAATCGATCTTTTTGAATATGATGTGAGCTGTCATTGCAAAAAAAGAATTTTTCCTTTTAAAAGGAAAAAAATCATTTTTTAGTAAGTAATCTAAATTTTTACTAATTATGGGTGTAAAATTGTGACTATCAACTTTTGCTAAACCATGTCCTGGTATATGCTTAATAACGGTTCCTACGCCATTATTATGGTGATAGTTAATGCAATAATCACCAATTTTAGAAACTATTTTGGGATTACTAGAGAAAGATCTGTCTCCAATAATTGATGATGAACCTTTCTTTCTAAGATCTAAAACAGGACAAGTATTAATATTAACTCCTATCAATTTTAATAAATATGAAGTTTTATCAATAAATAGTTTATAGAAAAAATTAAATTCCTTAGGTTTTTTTATGAACTTTTTGCCAAAAAATTCAGAGGTTAAATTTTCAAAAGATATAATATTTTTAAGTCGGTTTACCCTACCACCTTCTTGATCAATCAAGATTGGATATTTATTGTCATTAAAGATCTTACGTATAGACGTAGTTAATTGTTTTGCCTGTTTAATATCTTTTATGTTTCTAGTAAATAAAATTACTCCCCATGGCTTATATTTTCTAAGAAAATTCTTTTCTCTGAGGTTAAGTTTTGTTGATTTAATACCGATAATAAAAGATCTTCGATTATTCATTAATCTAGAAGTTTCCAAAAATTAAATTTTTTCTTTTTATCTTTATTAGATTTCTCTACATATTGAATGATATCTTTAGTATCATTTTCTAAAACTGGCAATTTTTCAGAATAAATATTAATTTTTTTGTCAATATTACTCAAAGATCTAAAAGAATTTTTTTTATTTTCATCTGAAAAATAATACTTAGCTGTAAAAAATAAAAAAAAACCGATGAGTAATAAAAATATTAAATATTTAATCTCTTTTAGCATCACATTTTATCTGGCGTAGACACTCCAACTATATTCATCCCAGATTTTACTACATTGGAAATAGCTTTTAGAAAAATTAATTTATCATCCGTTATTTTTTTTTGATCATTGATAAATCTTTTGTCTGGATTTTCCTTACCTAAATTCCAATATGAATGAAATAAAGATGCTAATTCATATAAATAAGTCGGTATTCTATGCGGCTCAAGCTTATTACAAGATACATCAATACACTTGGGCCATTCAGATAATTTTTTTATGATCTTTATTTCATCTTTGGAATATTCAAAATCGTACTTAGTATTATCTAGATCTGATTTTAAATCTTTATCAAGATGTCTAAATACTGAACATATTCTTGCATAACAGTATTGAACGTAATAAAGTGGGTTATCTTTTGATTTTTCTATAACGTTATCAAAATCAAAATCGAGTTCAACATCACTACTTCGATTTAGCATTATGAATCTTGTTGCGTCTTTTCCTACCTCATTAATTAAATCTTTTATAGTTATGTAGTCCCCTTTTCTTTTAGACATTTTAAAGGGTTTCTTATCTTTAATAAGTTTAACAAGTTGGCTAACTTTACAAATTAATCTATCTTTAGAGTTTGATAGAGCTTCGACAGATGATGAAATTCTTTTTATATAACCAGCATGATCTGCACCTAAAATATTAATTAGCCTATCAAATTTTCTATCTAATTTATTTTTGTGGTATGCAACATCACTTGCAAAATAAGTCCAAGCGCCATCAGATTTTTGTAATGCTCTATCTTTGTCATCTCCAAAATCAGTTGATCGGAAAAGCAACTGCTCGCGCTCAACCCAATTAGTATCATCTTCACCCGCGGGTGCTTTAATTTTTCCTTTATAAACAAATTTGTTTTTTTGAAGAAATTCAACAACTTTTTCCACTTCTTGATTTTCAACTAATTTTTTTTCACTGACAAAGTTATCATGATTAATACCAAGACTTTTGAGATTACTTTTGATTAATTTTAATGCCTCGTTAATAGCTAAAGAAGTTAATTCTGTAGATATTTTGTCAAAATTTTTAAAATCAATATTTTTATTTGAGTTTAAAATGTTTTGAGCAAAGTCAATTAAATAGTCTCCAGGATATAAATCTTCATTATCTATTGGAAAAGGTTCATTAAAAGAAATCTCTCTTATTCTATAATAAACTGACTTTGTAAAATTTATAATCTGATTACCATAATCGTTTATATAATACTCTTTTGTAACTTTATTATTATTAAATAATAAGAGATTGGCCATCACATCGCCTAATATTGCTCCTCTACAATGACCAACATGTAAAGGACCTGTTGGATTAGCAGATACAAATTCTATTAGGTAATTTCTTTTAATGTTTTTATTTGTCCCAAAAGATTTAGAATTTTTAATCACCTCTTTAATAAAATTTGTCCAAAAAATAGGTTTAAATTTAATGTTGATAAAACCAGGTTTTACAATTGATATATCTTCAATAAATTTATCCTCTTTTTTAATTTTTTCTGCCAAAATTGAAGCCAGATCTGATGGAGATTTATTATTAATCTTAGAAAGAACCATGGCTACATTAGTAGAAATATCACTATCAAATTTTGAGGGTGGAATTTCTGCAGTTATCCCATTGAGTGAGTCTGGAAGAATTAAATCTCCGTTCGAAGAGAGTGTTGAAAGGATTTCTTTTATTCTATTTAAATATTGTTCGAAAATATTCATTTAAAATTTTTGTGAAGGTTAATTGCATATCTATCGGTCATTCCTGATATAAAATCTGAAATTGCTCTGTATTTATTCTTTGAGAGATGATTTTTTGAAATAAATTTTTTAGGGTTTTTTTGTATTTTGTTAAACAGTTTTTTAATTATTAATTTACCGTTATCGTTTTTTTTCAAAACTGTTTTATTATTATACATCCTTGTTTTTAAAAAGAATCTTATTTCATTTACAGAGTCTATGACTTTTTCAGAAAAATCTACCATTGTTAAATTTGCTTTAGTAATATCTTTATAATTTTTTATTTTATTAATCTTCAAATTAGTTTTTGTATTTTTAACTAAATCTCTTATCATTTGATCAATAGAGTCTCTTATAATCTGATATGTTGCAATTTTATAGTTTTGTTTATTTATCTTTTTTTTATATCTTTTATAAATATCTTTAAAAAAGTTAATTTCAATTAACTCCTCTAGTTTAAATAAATTTGCATTTATACCATCTTGAACATCATGATTGTTATATGCTATATCATCTGAAATAGCTGAAACTTGAGCCTCTAATGATGGATAAGTCTGAAAATTAATCTTATGATTAAATCTTTTTACTCCAATTAAACTGTCAACTAAATCTAATTCATAAACTGGACCATTATGCTTAAGCAATCCCTCTAACGTTTCAATTGAAAGATTTAATCCACTATACTTAAGATATTTATTCTCTAAAAACATAACTACACGAAGAGTTTGTAAATTATGATCAAAGCCTCCATAATCCGCCATACATTCATTAAGAGAGTCCTCGCCAGCATGACCAAAAGGTGGGTGACCCAAATCATGTGCCAAACTTAAGGTTTCAGCTAGATCTTCATTCAATTCAAGATATCTTGCAATAGATCGTGCAATTTGAGCAACTTCCATTGAATGGGTTAATCTTGTTCTGTAATGATCACCTTCTGTATTTACAAATACTTGTGTCTTGTGTTTGAGCCTTCGAAATGAGGCGCTGTGAACTATTCGATCTCTATCTCTTTGAAATGGCGATCTATATTTTGATACAGATTCTTTGAATATTCTTCCTTTGCTTTTGGTAAGAGCAATCTTTGAGTATTTTTTCATCCTTTAAAATTAAAATTTAAGTATTATATTAGTAATACCAGTGATCAATAATGATTAAAGAAATTAAATTTACTGATAAGGCTCTAAAACAGATCAATGTTTTGCTGTCTAAAAAAGACAAAGGGTCGTTTTTTAGAATCGCTATCAAAGGTGGTGGTTGCTCAGGCTTCCAATATGAATTTACTTTTGACAAAGAAAAAGCGGCCGATGATTTAAATTATGAAAATATATTGATAGATAAAACATCTGCAGATTTATTAAAAGGATCAGAAATTGACTATGTTTCTGAATTAATTGGTGAACAATTCAAAATAACTAATCCGCAAACCAAATCTTCTTGTGGTTGTGGTGTTTCGTTTTCTCTTTAATGATTATTTCCTCGTGGAATGTAAATTCTGTTCGAGCACGTATTGAAAATATTAAAAGTTATCTTCTAAAATATAAACCTGATGTTGTGATGATGCAGGAAATTAAAACTGAGGATGTGAACTTTCCTTATGATGATTTTTCCTCAATGGACTATGAAAGTCATGTATTTGGTCAAAAGAGTTACAATGGTGTTGCGATTATCTCAAAAGGAAAATTAAAAAATGTTAAAACAGACTTAATCAAAGATAAGCTAAAACAATCAAGAATAATCTCAGCTGAACTTGAACACAAAAAGAAAAATATTCAATTAATCAATATCTATACGCCAAATGGTAACCCTGTAGATACCGAAAAATATGATTACAAAAAAAAATGGCTTAATGATTTAATTAAACAATTAAAAGCTTTAACTAAAAAAAATCAAAATATAATTCTTGGTGGTGATTTTAACATTATTCCTGCAGCCGAGGATGTCTATAATCCAAAAAGCTTTGAGGACGATGCTCTATTTAGATTGGAAATAAGAAAAAAATTAAGAGAAATGATTAATCTAGGTTTTAATGATGTTTATAGACATTTTAATGAAACTAAAGAGGGATATACCTTTTGGGATTACATGAGAGGTGCATGGCAAAAAAACAATGGAATGAGAATAGATCACTTTTTAGTCTCAAATTCTTTAATAGATCAAGTTAAAGGAATTAATATTAATAAAGATCCAAGAGGCCGTGAAAAACCTTCAGACCATACACCAATAGAAATTACTTTAGCTTAAAGATTTTATTTTATTAAACAGCTCTTCATTAATATGACGAGGGCCCTTATCTAATCTATTTTTATGTCTTCTCTCTCCTGGAAGTCTAACTCCTTCAAATGATTTCATTTTATTAAAAAATTCATCAGCGTGTTTCTGCCAATCGGTTCCTGAAGTTTTATCAGGCGAAATTGCAAGAATAAATTCTCCACCACTAGGAGGTCCGCCGTCATTATTATCTTTTGCAGCTGTCTCAAAGCTAAAATTATCACCAACTAATGCGCCAGCCATTAATTCTACCATCATTGCTATTGCAGAACCTTTATATCCACCAAAAGGAAGTAATACACCTCCGTCAGCTATTGCTCCTGGATCTGTTGTTTCTTTACCATCTTTAGTTAAACCAGTTCCAAGTGGAACTTTATGCCCTTCTCTTTTAGCAACTTGAACTTCACCCATGGCCATTGATGCAGTTGCCATATCGTAAACTACAGGATTTTTTCCTGGTCGTGGCCATGCAAAAGAAATTGGATTTGTTCCGAACAACGGTTTGATAGCTCCAGCGGGTGCTACAGCAGGCTTGTATGATGTGCAAGCAAAAGCAACTAGACCTTCCTCTGCTAATTTTTCTGTCTCTGGCCACATCGCAGCCATATGATGTGAATTGTTAATTGAAAGGACAGCAACACCATTTTCTTTTGCAGCTTTTGCTAATTCAGGTAATCCTTTATTTAAAACTACAGGGGCTAAACAATTATTCCCTTGAACTTTTATTACTGATGCTGAAATTTTTTTTACCTCAGGTTTTCCTTTACCATTAATTTTTCCGCTTTTTAAACCACTCACATATGCAGGCAACCTAAACAAACCATGAGATAAAGATCCATCTCTTTCAGCATTTCTTATTAAATCAGAGAGAATAGATGCTGTTTCATCATCACAGCCATTAGCTAGTAAAGTCTTTTTAGCTAAATCAAAAATTTCATCTAATGTGAGGGAAACAGTACTCATCCCAATATTAGATATTATTAATGGTTAAAGATCAATTTTTATTTAACAGCCTTTAAAAGATTTAGACATATTGCCAATTAAATCGAAGTATAGACCTTTGCCAGGGTTAAGTGTTGCCCCTAATGGATCAATTACGCCTGTTGCAACGTTAGTATCTTTTGCTACAGCCTTAATAATATCAGGGTTAAACTGTGGCTCTGAAAATATACAGCTTACTTTATCATGCTCAATTACTTCTCTAATTTCAGCCAATTGCTCAGCACCGGGCATAACATCTGTATTTACTGTAAATGCGCCTAAAATATCAACACCAAATCTCTCTTCAAAATATTGATACGCATCATGGAATACTATTGATTTAAAATCTTTATTTAATTCAGATTTTACTTTCTTAGTTAATTTATCTAAATCTTTATGTGCTTTTTTTAAATTTTCTTTATATTTGGCAGTATTTTTTGGATCATTTTCAATCAAGTGCTCTGCCATTTCGCTTAAAATAACTTTTGCATTCATTGGATCTAACCAAATGTGTGGATCGTACTCACCATGAGCATGTCCTTCATGTCCATGACCGTGATCATCATGGTCGTCTTCTTTATGACCTTCTTTGTCATGATCATGTTCGTCATGACCATGTTCTTTCTCTTTTTTATCATGATCGTGGTCATCATGATTATCTTCTTTTTTAGCATGATCATCATGATCATCCTCTTTATGACCATGATCGTCATGACCTTCAAAAATATTTCTTTCTCTAAACTTAAGTTTTGTTATCCCTTTAATTTCCATTAATTCAATTTTTTCAGCTTTTTTTGCAATAGATTTTAATGGTTTCTCTAAAAAACTTTCTATGTCTTCACCTACCCAAAAAATAATATCTGCATTTTGGATCATTTTTGCATGCGATGGTTTAAGTGCAAATCCATGAGGTGATGCGTAGCCATCAACTATTAAATCTGGTTTACCAATACCGTCCATCAAATAGCTTGCGAGTGAATGAATTGGTTTTATTGATGCTACTACCTTAACTTCAGCATTAACAGGTGAAAAAATTGTTAGGAATGATAAAAGTGATATTAATAATGTGATTTTTTTAATAGTTTTCATAGTTTAATTTTTTTAGTTGTTATAATATAACATTATGTAATAATATAACGTTTATAAGTCAAGTGATATAATGAATGCTAATCAAAATATATTGGTCAAATTAAAAGACGCTGGTTTTAAAATAAACGATAAATGGCTCGTTCAAGGCGTTTCCCTTCAAGTTGAAAAAGGTAAAATAGTTACTTTAATAGGACCTAATGGATCAGGAAAAAGTACAACGGCTAAAATTGCTTTAGGAATTTATAAAAAAATTGAGGGAGAAGTAGAAAAATACACAAATAAAATTGGTTATGTTCCACAAAAAATTTCAATTGATTGGACTTTACCACTTAGAGTCA
Organism: Candidatus Pelagibacter sp.; assembly: GCF_052049575.1. GTDB lineage: Bacteria > Pseudomonadota > Alphaproteobacteria > Pelagibacterales > Pelagibacteraceae > Pelagibacter. The sequence goes on from NZ_JBNGZQ010000002.1 coordinate 214,570, forward strand.
ATGATTTTATGGTATTAACTGAAAGTTTAAAAAATGAAATAATTGATGAGGCACTATCATTAACTGGCGTTATTCATTTAAAAGATAAAAATTTAGGTGATTTATCGGGTGGTGAATTTCAAAGAGTATTGCTAGCAAGAGCTATTTCAAAAAAACCAGAATTGTTAGTTCTTGATGAGCCAGTTCAAGGTGTAGATTTTACAGGTGAGATAGCTTTATATGAACTTATAAAGAAAATTTCTGATGAATTGAATTGTGGTATCTTATTAATTTCTCATGATTTACATACTGTAATGAGTGCTACAGACCACGTTGTTTGTTTAAATGGTCATGTATGCTGCTCAGGGACACCCATGGATGTCGCAAAAAATAATGAATATAAGGCTTTGTTTGGTGAACAAGCTTCACAGATATTATCAAGATATGAACATAGACATGATCATATTCATACTGATGAGGGTAAAATTAAGAAAAATTAAATGTTCGACGATTTTTTTATAAGAGCATTGGTGGCTGGAATTGGAGTTGCTTTCGTTACAGGGCCTCTTGGTTGTTTTGTAATTTGGAGAAGATTATCTTATTTTGGTGATACGTTAGCCCATTCGGCTTTATTGGGAGTTACATTAGCATTTACAATGGAATTTAATATTGCGTTATCTGTATTTATAATCTCATCTTTAATTGCTTTAACATTAATACAACTTCAAAAAAGAACTAATCTTCCAGGAGATGCATTATTAGGGCTTTTAGCTCACTCATCTTTAGCCATAGGACTTGTTGTTATTGGTTTCTTAACATTTATCAGATTTGACATTATGGGATTATTATTTGGAGATATATTAGCTGTTACAGTTGATGATCTATTAATAATATGGGTTGGAGGAGCAGTAATTCTGTTAATTTTGAAATTAATTTGGAAACCTTTATTCGCATCCACAGTAAACTATGAGTTAGCTGAAGCAGAAGGTTTAAATCCTGATAGAGCAAAAGTAATATTCACAATATTGATGGCTGCAATCATTGCTATATCAATTAAAATGGTTGGTTTGTTATTAATAACAGGAATGTTAATCATTCCAGCTGCAATGGCTAGAAATATTTCGTCTAGTCCACAAAGAATGGTTATCTATTCAATCATTGGAGGTCTTCTATCAGTAATTTTAGGATTATTTACATCCTTGGAATTTAATACCTCCTCGGGTCCATCAATTATAACGGCAGCATTATTTTTGTTCATACTTTCATTATTTAATATCAAACAATCAATTAAATTGAAAAACTAATGAGGAATCAGTAAAATGAATAAAATGCACAAAGAACATAATCTCACCAAAAATCAGAAAATTATTTTTGATTTAATTGATAGATCATCTCAGCCACTTAAGGCCTACTCAATACTCTATAATGTTCAAAAAAAAGGTATTAAAGCTCCTCTGCAAGTTTATCGAGCATTAGATAAGTTAGTTGAAATAGGTAAAATTCATAAAATTGAAAGTAGAAATGCCTTTATTGCATGTCATAATTCAAGTTGTCAGGTGGCTAAAGCTACTGCGTTTTCAATCTGTGAGATTTGTGAAAAAGTAACAGAAATAAGTAGCGCAGGTCTTTCCAAATACTTAGCAAACTTTAAAGACAAAGATGGTATGAAATACAGTAAATATAATCTTGAGTTTTTTGGTTTATGCAAAAAATGCACACTTAAATAAAATCATATCATTAATGATGTTTTTTTTATAAAGTTAAATCATTAATGATATTTTTTACCTTAAAGATTGTTCTTGCTGCAATTATAATTGCCTTTGCTAGTTGGCTTTCGGGTCAAAATCCAAAACTTGCAGGTTTTATTATCGCCTTACCTCTTGTATCACTCATAGCTATAGCTTTTTCCTACTATGAGCACAATGATATAGAAAAAACAGTTCTTTTTACTAAGAGCATATTAGTAGCGGTACCTGTGAGTTATTTATTTTTTTTACCCTTCTTTTTTGCAAAATCATTTAATATGAATTTCTTCCTAATTTATGGCACAGGCTTAGCATTTATAGTTGTTGGTTTTTTTATTCATAAATATATAACTAATTTTCTCTAATACTGTTACATCTTAATAAATTTGTAATATTGATGTAATAATTAATAAGAGGGAGAAAATATGTTTATAAAAAAATATCTAAAGTGGATTAGTACCTTTTTAGTTTTACTAGGAATACTTCTTACAAATTTAAATATATATCCTTTAAATATATATTTTCATGGATTAGGAGTTGTTGGATGGACTATAGCTGGATTTATTAGTAAAGATAAAGCAATACTAACTAATTTTGGACTACAAATACCATTATTCTTAATAGGAATTTATAAGATTATTATCTAGTGAAAAATACTAACAAAATATTTCTAGGTGAATTTATTGGAAGTAGCTTTTTAGTAATGGTTATTGTTGGGTCTGGAATAATGGCTGAAAATCTCACAAATGATAATGCTTTGAGATTAACAGCTAATACACTCGCAACTGGTGCTGGCCTATTCGTCTTAATAACTGCTTTTGCAAATATTTCAGGTGCACATTTCAATCCTTTTGTGAGTTTAGCGATGTTTTTAAGAAAAAAAATCAATGGAAAACTTCTCATTATATATATTCCTGCCCAAATACTTGGTTGTTTGCTAGGTGTTATGTTGGCTAATGTTTTTTTTGAACACGATATTCTTGAGTTATCGACAAAAAATAGAGATGGTTTTCATATTTTCTTATCTGAAATAATTGCTACTTTTGGTTTAATTTTTATTATTTTTGCTACTCAAAAAGATGGCAAAATAACAATAGCTGCTAGTGTTGCAACATATATTATGGCTGGTTATTGGTTCACATCATCAACATCTTTTGCAAATCCAGCTGTTGCAATAGCTAGAACTTTTACTGATTCTTTTACAGGAATTAATTATTTAAATACGCCTACATATATTTTAGCTGAATTTTTGGGAGCTCTTATAGCTGTATATTTAATTAAGAAATTAATTAAATAAATACAACTTTATTGAGAAATAAAAAATATTTAAAAGTAGACATCAATATTTAATAGTTTACTAGTTGATGAATCCCCTCCTGATTCTCATATTATTTCATTCTTTTATAGAATTATTTTTATTATCACATTACATAGGTCTTAAGTCATGAATCGATAGGAACCGAAAACAATAATATAAAGGAGATAAAATGGATATGGCTTTAATTTACACGGTTATAGGGTTTGCCCTTGCCGGTTATAGCGTTATCGCTAACGACTCAATTCAAACACTAGGTACATTTATAGCTTCAAAAAAGAAGTGGTTTAAATGGTATACCCTTGCTGGATCTGCATCAGCTGTTATGATTATAGCGTTAGCATGGGGATGGTATTCGTATGATGGTGATATTTCTTATGGAAGATTAACTAGAATACCTTATCAAGAAATTCAATGGTATCACGCAGTAGCACCTGCAATACTATTATTGTTAACAAGAATTGGAATACCAGTATCTACTACTTTCTTAGTTCTTTCAGCATTTGCCTCAACGGTTGTGCTTGAAAAAATGCTTATGAAAAGCGTTGTTGGCTATGGATTAGCAGCAATGGTTGCTTACATCGCCTGGATATGTGTTTCTAAATTCATTAATGAAAAATTTGATGAAGTAGACGAAAAATGGGTAGGCTTCTGGAGAAATAGTGTTTGGATTTCCTCTGGTTGGTTATGGTGGGTGTGGTTGTCACACGACGTGGCTAATATTGCTGTGTATCTACCTAGACAATTAGATTTAACATTGCTTTTAATAGTAATGGGTTACTTTACAGCACTGTTATTCTATATTTTCTACATTCAAGGTGGACCAATTCAAAAAGTTGTTCTTGAAAAAACAGGAACTAGATATGCAAGATCGGCGACAATTATTAACGTAATATATGCTGGTGTCTTATTCTACTTTAAAGAACTAAACGATTTACCTATGTCTACGACATGGGTTTTTGTTGGTTTATTATGTGGAAGAGAACTTGCTATAGCTACCATGAACAAAGAATATAAGTTAGGTTACGTCTTTCCATTAATTGGAAAAGATTTCCTAAAAATGGTATTCGGCTTAACTGTTTCAGTAGGTATAGTACTTGCAATACATTATATAATAATACCAAACAATTGGTTTTAAATATATTTTTGTGGTCGTGTTAATTATTTAACACGGCCATAAATATCCTGATATCGAACAATATCTGTTTCTTTTAAAATTGAACCTACTTGAGCTTCAATAATTTTTACTGGTTTTTTATATGGGTTTTCTATTCTATGGATTGCACCTAATGGAATAAAGATAGTTTCATCGGGTTTCATAGTAAAATATTTCTTATTTAATGTAATTTTAGGTTTACCATGAGTAACTACCCAGTGCTCAGCTCTATGATGGTGTTTTTGAAGACTTAATATACCTTTTGGTTTTACATATAATTCTTTAATCAAGAATTCTTTACCGTTAAATAGATTTACATAACTGCCCCAAGGTCTATGAAATACATTCTTCTTTTTATAATAATGTCTTTTATTTCGTCCATACATCTTACAGATTTCTTTCCAAGAACCTAAATCAGACCATGGAATATCTAATTTGATAGCATTTATATCTTTAGTTTTTTCTAATATTGCATAGTCAAAAGACTTAGCTGTTGCTTTGGTGAATGCTTGTTTGTTTAAATAATACACATTACTTTTATATTTTGCTTTTGTTACAGCTTTGTTACAATTTCGGTAAATATTTGGTTGGTATTTCTTAAAATTATTGATTATTGAATCTTTTCTCAAATAAAACATTCCAGAATTCCAATAACCTTTTTTACTAATTATTTGTTTAGCTTTAGCCGCTTTTGGTTTTTCTATGAATCTCGTTACTTTAGTATTTCTTGTTAAAAAATAGCCAAATTCACTTGAAGGCATTGTGGGTTTAATCCCAAAAATAAAAATATTATTATCAGTGAGTTTCTTTTGGTTTTTTTTGATAGCTTTATTAAATAATGTAACCTTCTCTATCAAATGATCAGCAGCCAAGAACATTAAAGGTTGTTCGCTAGGTATATCCTTTATTAATGCCGTACTTAATATGGCTGGTGCGGTATTTCTTTTAGCAGGTTCTAAAACGATCTTAAATTTTCTTATTTTGTGTTTCTTTAGATGTTGTTTTACTTGCTTTAAATATTTTGCATTAGTACTTATAATTGGAGCATCATATATCGATACTTTAACTCTTTCTAGTGTTTTACCCAACAAAGTCCAATTACCGAAATCTATAAATTGTTTTGCTTGATGTTTTTTAGCGTTAGGCCAAAGTCTTGTTCCAGCGCCACCACATAAAATAACTGGGCGAATTTTCATCAAATTTTTGAATAATCCTTAACTTCGTTTTTCTTACCTGGATGTGTTGGTGCTCCTAAATATGCAGGTCCTACAGTTTGTGCATATTTCCAAAGAGTTCCTGATCCAAAATCAGATTTTCTAGCCTTCCATTTTCTTCTTCTTGAAGCTAATTGTGCTCTAGTTAATCGAACATTAATTGTTCCCTTCTTAGCGTCAATGTCAATAATATCTCCATTACGTAAAAGCGCGATCGGACCACCTAATGCAGCCTCAGGTCCTACGTGCCCTACACAAAATCCACGAGTTGCTCCAGAGAATCTTCCATCAGTTATTAAAGCAACTTTTTCTCCTTTACCCTGACCATAAATTGCACCTGTTGTTGAAAGCATTTCTCTCATACCTGGTCCACCAACTGGTCCTTCATATCTAATAATAATTACATCACCATCTTTATATTTTCTACTTTGTACTGCTTTCATTGCACTTTCTTCATTATCAAAACATCTTGCTCTTCCAGTAAATTGTAATTTTTTAAGTCCAGCAATTTTAACAATTCCTCCTTCAGGAGCTAAGTTACCCTTTAAACCAACTACACCACCCGTTGGTGATAAAGGATTTTTAAATGATCTCATTACTTTTTGTTTTGGATTAAATTTAATTCCCTTTAAATTTTCTTTCATTGTTTTACCTGTAACAGTCATACAATCTCCATGAATATATCCACCTTCATAAAGAGTTTTTAAAAGCATTGGTACTCCACCTGCTAGCCACATATCTTTAGCAACATATTTTCCACCTGGTTTCAAGTCCGCAAGATATGGAGTTCTTTTAAATATCTTTGCAACATCCATTAAATCAAATTTAATACCAGCCTCATTTGCTATTGCTGGTAAATGTAAACCTGCATTAGTTGATCCACCTGTTGCAGCAACAATTGTTGCAGCATTTTCTAAAGCTTTTCTTGTAACAATATCTCTAGGTTTAATTTTTTTAGCTAATAATTCCATAACCATTCGCCCACTTGCTTTTGCATACTTATCTCTTTCTTCATATGGAGCTGGTGTTCCAGCTGAATAAGGTAATGCTAGACCAATCGCTTCAGACACGCAGGCCATAGTGTTTGCAGTAAATTGTCCCCCACAAGCTCCCGCTGTTGGACATGCAACTAATTCTAATTTTCTTAATTCTTTTGCAGACATTTGTCCTGATGAATGTTTTCCAACCGCTTCAAAAACATCTACAACGGTCACATCTTTGCCTTTGTATTTACCTGGCAGTATTGAGCCTCCATATATAAAAACACTTGGAACATTTAATCTTACCATCGACATCATCAAACCTGGTAAAGACTTATCACAACCTGCAATACCTACTAATGCATCATAACAATGACCTCTTACGGTCAATTCAGCGCTATCAGCAATAACTTCTCTTGATATTAATGAGGATTTCATTCCTTCATGACCCATAGCAATACCGTCAGTAACTGTAATTGTACAAAACTCTCTTGGTGTTCCGCCTGATGCTCTCACACCCTTTTTAACAGACTGGGCTTGTCTCATTAAGGCTATATTACAAGGTGCCGCCTCGTTCCATGTTGATACAACTCCTATAAAAGGTTTGGCAACATCTTTTTCTGTTTCTCCCATTGCATAATAAAAAGATCTATGAGGAGCTCTATCAGGTCCTAAAGATGTATGTCTACTTGGTAATTTTTTCTTATTAAATTTCCGCATTATAAACTTTCAATAGTTAAAGATATTTTTTTGATATCATTTTTTAAGTTACTATAGTTAGTTTTTTCTTGTTCAACAATATTTTTTGGTGCCCTATCAACAAATCCTTTGTTTGATAATCGTTGTGAAATCTTATCTAATTCATCTTGGTATTTTGTTTGTCTTTTTTGCAAATTTTCTTTGATTAAACTTAAATCAACATTTTCATCAAAATAAATTTTAAAAATATCACCTGAAATTACAAGAGTTGCAGAAGGTCTATCTTGATCCTTTTCAAAAAAATTATTGATACGACCAAGTTTTTTTAAGATTATTTCATTATTATCCATCAAAGATCTATTTTTTTTTGCTATCTTATTCATAGAAAGATCTACAAATGAACCTGGACTGACATTTAGCTCATTTTTAAACGATCTAAGTTCTGAGATAATATTGATTATTTTCTCTACATCCTTTTGGGATTTGTCTTTTTTGACTTTTCCTGATGGCCAGTTTTTGTACATTAGGAAATTCTTATTCGATTTATCAAACTTATTTTTTAACCATATTTCTTCAGTAACAAATGGTATAAATGGATGAAGCATAATAAGTATTTGTTTAAAAACATAAGCAGATACCTCTTTTACCTCTTTTTTTAACTTCTCATCATCTGAATAAAGAATTGTTTTGGATAGTTCGATATACCAATCACAATATGAATGCCAAGCAAATTGATAAGCATTTTTGGCTGCCTCATCAAATCGATAGTCTTTTATATTCTTTTGAATTTTATCTTTTATTTCTATCAATTCAGAATAAATCCATTTATTAATATTTAAAGTAGTTTTAGGGACTTTATCAGTCTTGTTAAAATCACAATTATTTGTGATCAAAAAATTATTTGCATTCCACAATTTATTTAAAAAATTTCTATAACCTTTTACTCTATCTTCAGAAAGTTTTACATCGGTTCCAGGTGAAGCCATTGAAAGCAAAGTAAATCGTAAAGCATCTGCACTATATTTTTCGATTAAGTCTAAAGGATCAATTACATTACCTTTAGATTTAGACATTTTTTGTCCTTTTTCATCTCTTACTAAAGCGTGGACATAGATATCTTTAAAAGGTTCTTTATTAAGAAATTCCATTCCAAACATAATCATTCTTGCAACCCAGAAAAAAATGATATCAAAACCGGTTACTAACACTGTGGTTGGATAAAATTTCTTTACGAAATCTTTTTTATCTGGCCATCCTAAAGTTGCAAAAGGCCATAAACCAGAAGAAAACCAAGTATCTAATACGTCAGGATCTCTAATTAATTTTACATCTTTTTTGTAATGTTTTTTAGCTTGTTTAATTGCTTCTTTTTCATTTAAAGCAACAAATATTTTATTATCAGGTCCATACCATGCTGGGATTTGATGACCCCACCACAACTGTCTAGAAACACACCAAGGCTCAATATTGTTCATCCACTGAAAATAAGTTTTTGACCAATTATTTGGAAAAAAATTTGTTTTTTTTGTTTTAACAATTTTTTTTGCTTTGATAGCTAATTTTTTTGCATCAACAAACCATTGCTCAGTTAAAAAAGGTTCGATAACAGAATTAGATCTATCTCCATAAGGAACTTTATTTTTTATATTTTCCTCTTTAACAAAATAATCTTTTTCTTTGAGTTCATTTAATATTTTTTTTCGGGCATCAAATCTATCCAATCCTACATAATCTTTAGGTGCATTTTCATTAATTTTACCCTCTTCAGTAAAAACATTTATTATTTCGAGTTTATTTCTCTGTCCTACATCATAATCATTAAAATCATGTGCTGGGGTAATCTTTAATGCTCCTGTTCCCTGTTCTGGATCTGCATAATTGTCTTTTATTATTTTAATCTTTCTACCCACAATAGGTATAGTGACTGTTTTACCGACAAAACTTTTATATCTTTTATCTTTTGGATTAACTGCAATAGCTGTATCTCCAAGCATAGTTTCAGGCCTGGTTGTGGCTATAGTGATAAACTCTGATGATTTGTCTATTGGGTACCTAATGTAGTAAATTTTAGAGTTCATTTCTCTTTGATCTACCTCTAAATCCGAAATTGCAGTTTTTAATACTGTATCCCAATTGACTAATTTTTCTGCTTTATAGATTAATTTCTTTTTATGTAATTCGACAAAAACTTTAATTACAGATTTTGATAAATTTTCATCCATGGTGAATGCATTTCTGGACCAATCACATGAACAGCCAAGTTTTTTTAATTGATTAATAATTATATCACCGTACTGATTTTTCCAATCCCAAACCTTTTCGATAAATTTTTCTCGTCCAAGAGTATTTTTATCTAAATTTTCGTTTTCAAGTTTTCTCTCAACAAGTGCCTGGGTAGCGATACCAGCATGATCTGTGCCTGGTTGCCATAAGGTTTCATAATTATTCATTCGATAATATCGAACTAGCATATCTTGAATTGAATTATTTAAAGCATGCCCCATATGTAAACTTCCCGTCACATTGGGTGGCGGAATTACAACTGAAAATTTTTTAGAGTTTTTTTGAGGTTTAAATAGTTTATTTTTTTCCCAATACGAATAGATCTTATCTTCTACATTGGAATGTATATATTTATCACTCATCTTGGATATAGTTAGTTTATAATTTATTAATCTAAATTAACAATAATCAAATTAAAACGTTATTTGATAGACTAATTCTAAAAATTTTATATAAAACTGATGTAGCTATCATCTAAAACATAAGGCAACGTGGCGGAATGGTTACGCAGAGGATTGCAAATCCTTGTATCCCGGTTCGATTCCGGGCGTTGCCTCCAAAAAAAATCTTGTTTTAGTTAAAAAAAAAAGTAAGTTTGCTTTTTACATTCCTCGGTAGCTCAGTTGGTAGAGCAGTTGACTGTTAATCAATTGGTCGCAGGTTCGAGTCCTGCCCGAGGAGCCAAATTTTACCCAACTTTTGAAATATTGTTCGAAACCTGTAACGATTTGTTAAATTTCAATTTTTGATCAGCATTAAGTTCAGAATATAATTTAACTAAGAAATTATAGTTCACATTCATATGACCCTCTTGAGATTTTTCTAAATTAACTAAGTACTCTGAAAAATCTTCAAAGAAATAGTTTATTGGAACTTTAAGATAATTTGATAACTGTAATAATCTTATCGAACTAACTCCGTTAGTTCCTTTTTCATATTTTTGTATTTGTTGAAATGTGACGTTGATTGCTTTTGCTACTTTTGTTTGTGTTAAACCTAAAGCTAACCTTCTAAGCTTAAGCTTATTGCCTAAATGCTTATTAAAATTATCTTCCATTAAGACCCCTCTTAATTTTTATTAAAAACAGATTGAACAAGTTTTTAATCTCTACTGCAACAATATTATTTTTTTATTTCCTCGGAAAAAACCTAAATGCCCAATATATGTCAAGCAATACTTGAAGAATATTTTGATAAAAATTCCTTGAAATTATTGGTATCTATAGTATCTGGCTTAGGAAAAGTTTAGTCCTATCGCTCTTAGGATTAGCAAAAAATTCCTTGGTATCCGCTTTTTCTACTATCATTCCCTCATCCATAAATATCATTTGATCAGCAACTTCTTTAGCAAAACCCATTTCATGTGTTACAACAATCATAGTCATACCTTGCTTTGCAAGATTTACCATTACATCAAGCACTTCTTTAATCATTTCTGGGTCTAAAGCTGATGTTGGTTCATCAAAAAGCATTATTTTTGGCTCCATACATAAAGCTCTTGCTATTGCAGCTCTTTGTTGTTGTCCTCCAGATAATTGGCCTGGATATTTTTGTGCTTGATCAAGAATTTGTACTCTTTCTAAATGTTTTAATGCTAGTTCCTCAGCTTCTTTCTTTGGCATTTTTTTTACCCAAATAGGAGCTAATGTACAATTATCTAAAATTGATAAATGAGGAAATAAATTAAATTGTTGGAATACCATACCAACTTCAGCTCTTATTTGCTCAATATTTTTTGTATCCTCTGTTAATTCAGTTCCATCAACAATAATATTTCCCTCTTGATGTTCTTCTAATCTATTGATACATCTAATCAAAGTTGATTTTCCTGATCCTGATGGACCACACACTACAATTTTTTCTTTAGGTTTAACTTCTAAATTAATCTTTTTTAGAACTTGAAAGTCACCAAACCATTTGTTCATATTATTAATTTGGATGATGCTATCTGACATAATTTTTATCTATCTGTTTTATATTTTTGTTCTAAATTATAGCTATATTTACTCATTGCATAACAAATAATCCAGAAGATTATTGCTGCAAAAACATATCCTTCCATTGCAAAACCTAACCATTTTGGATTAGTTTTTGCCAAATTTAACATTCCGACTATTTCTAGTAGACCTACGACAAATATTAAAGGTGTATCTTTAACCAAAGCTAAAAATGTATTTGCAATACCAGGAATTACTAATTTTAGTGCTTGTGGAAGAATTACGAATATATGCATTTTCCAATATCCCATACCTAAAGATTTTGCTGCCTCGTATTGACCTCTTGGTAAAGCTTGGAGACCACCACGTATAACTTCTGCTACATAAGCAGCTTCAAATAATGAAATTGCAATAATTGCTCTTACTAATTTATCAATGAAGAAATCTTCTGGTAAAAACATTGGAAACATCACAGCTGACATAAATAGTACTGTTATTAAAGGCACACCTCTCCAAAATTCAATAAAACCAACAGAGATATATCTAATAAGAGGAAAATTTGATCTTCTACCAAGAGCAAAAGCCATTCCTATTGGAAAACAGAAAATTAAGCAGAAAAAAGATATTATAAAAGTTAAAGACAATCCTCCCCATGCTCCAGTTTCAACCCAATTTAAACCATCTAATTTACCTAGCTCAATGTATTCTTCAAAAAATATGAAATATTTTAAAATTATATAAAGAGCTAAAGGTACAATTAGAAAATAATAGAATTTATATTTAGCGGGTATAAAAAATCCTACAATAATAGATACGATAGCTGCAATAATCCCGTATGAAAAATCAAAAAACACGGGACCACCAGATATAAAGAAAAAGATAAATAAAAATGCAATCAAAGGATAAATAACAACATAGTAAAGTGTTAAATATTTCTTAAATCTGTCAGTTGCAAAATAACCAACCGAACCCATTAATACTAAGGCTATAAATGATAAATTTATTCTCCATTGCTCTGCATTTGGGTACATCCCATACATAAATCTTCTCATCCAAACTTTAATATATGTCCAACATGCTCCTGAACCTGTACAAACATCTTTAGTATCTCCTGCGAAACTTGCATCTATAACAAACCAACTGAGAATAGGTGGAATAGATTTAATGATTACAAAAATAATCAGTAAAGATAAAACTGCATTAAAATTGTTGGTATTTATATGTTTATTTATAAGATCTAATTTTTTTATTCCGCTAAACTCTATTCTTATAAAATAAAGTCCAATAAAACCTAATATTAGAGGTAATAAAAAACTTAAAAAATTGGGTAAGAAACCAGTTAAATTTAAACTAAAAAATGAATTTAAAAAAACATCTAATACACTAATCAAAAATAAAAAAGAACCTAAGTATAAAAAAGTATTTAGATTATTTTTATCAGGTTTTAAAAAATTTATTTTTGACATCATTTTTCCTGTATTGCAATTTTTTTGTTATACCAATTCATTAAAAGTGAAATTGAAATACTTAAGGTTAAATAGGTAAACATAGTTATGGAAACTATTTCAATAGCTTTACCAGTTTGCATTAATGCAGTTCCTGCAAATACTAAAACTAAATCTGGATAAGCAATAGCTGCTGCTAGTGAAGAGTTTTTTGTTAAATTTAAATACTGGTTTGTTGTTGGTGGAATTATTATTCTTAAAGCTTGAGGCATAATTACAAGTTTAAGCACCTGATTTGGAGTTAATCCTATAGAAGCTGCGGCCTCTTTTTGTCCTTTACCAACACCTTGAATTCCTGCTCTTACACATTCTGCAATAAAAGTAGCCGTGTACAAAGATAAAGATAAAGTAAGAGCTATCAATTCTGGAGGTAAACTTACCCCACCTTCATATATGAAAGAAGTTGTAGCTAACTGTTTTAAAACAGGAACTTCAAATGAAATACCTACTCCACCAATTAAAAAACTTAAAAGAGGTAAAATAAATATTAATCCTATTGATATCAAAAATACTGGTATTTGTTTTCCTTGATTTTCTTGTACCCTCTTAGCATGAATTCGAATAACAATTATTGCAACTATTGCTGCAACAATTGAATAAAAGAAAACACTGAAATTTTGCCAAATAAACGCTGGAACATATAAACCTTTAATAGTTAAGAAAAAAACACCAAAAATTGCCTCTGCATCTTGTGGAAGCGGTAACGCTCTTAAAGCAGCAAAATACCAAAAAAATATTTGAAGAAGTAATGGTATGTTTCTAAAAAATTCAACATAAAAGGCAGCAAATTTATTTATCAGATAATTAGGAGATAACCTTGCTACACCAACTATTACACCAAGAATAGTTGCAATTATAATCCCAATAACTGAAACAAGAATTGTATTTAATAACCCAACTAAATAAGCTCTAAAATATGAATGTGAGCCATCGTATTCTATTAATGAAAATTGTACATCGAAAGAAGATTCTTGTGATAAAAACCCATAACCAAAATCAATCCCTCTATTTTCCATATTAATCTGTGCGTTGTAGGTAAAAAAACCAAAGACTAATACAACAGCAGTAACTGTAATTAATTGTGGAACAATATCTTTAAGTTTAAAATTCACGATGAAAATAATATAGAGGCTTATAAAAAAAAGGGCTAGAAAAATCTAGCCCTTTTTAATCATTTAAATATGCAATTATCTTGCAGGTGGTACGTAAAGAATTCCACCCTTAGTCCATAATTCATTTGGACCTCTATCAGGTAAAATTCCAGTGTCAGCTATATTTCTTTTATAGCTTTCACCATAATTACCAACTTGCTTAATAATTCTTAGACTCCAGTCGTTATCTAAACCAAATGCAGCACCTAATTCACCCTCTGCTCCAACTAATCTTTTAATAGCTGGGTTATCAGAAGTTTTCATCATATCTGCATTAGCTGATGTAATACCGTATTCTTCTGCTTCAATCATAGTATTCAATGACCATCTTACGATATCTTCCCAAACAGAATCACCTTGTCTCACTACAGGACCCAATGGCTCCTTTGAAACAGTTTCAGGTAACACAATGTGTTCATCTGGATTAGACATTTTTGTTCTCTGTGCTGCAAGACCAGATTTATCAGTAGTGTAAGTATCACATCTACCTGCATCATAAGCAGCTACAACTTCATCAGCTTTTTCAAAAGCAACTGGTTCATATTTGATCCCTTTAGAATTAAAGAAGTCTCTCATATTTAACTCAGTTGTTGTACCAATGTTAGTACAAGCTGAGATACCATCTTTGAATTGGCTTGTTGAAGTAATACCAGAACTTTTTCTCACCATAAAACCTTGGCCATCGTAGAAGTTTACTCCAACGAATGTAAGTCCGATATCAGCATCTCTAGAAAGAGTCCAAGTTGTGTTTCTTGATAAGATATCAATCTCACCAGAAGTTAAAGCTGTAAACCTTTCTTTAGCACTTAGTGGTGTAAACTTAACTTTGTTTGCATCACCTAGTACTGCAGCAGCTACTGCTCTACATACATCAACGTCAATACCAGTCCAATTTCCTGCAGCGTCAGCGTTAGAAAATCCTGGAAGACCTTGAGATACTCCACATCTTACAAAACCCTTTTTTTGAGTGTTTTTAAGTGTCTTAGATTTTTTAGCAGCCATAGTCTCTGTTGTAAAAGTGAACAACACAGCTACCATAGCAACTAAAGAAGTTAATTGTTTTAAGTATTTAAACATATTTCTTCCTATTGTTTATTTATTTGTTAACAAATAATTCAAAATTACTTTTGAATATTCATAATTTAAGCATGTTCAAAAATGCTCTTCAAGAGGAATTTATTGGTTTTTTTGACATAGTGGAATTCTAGTCAAGATAATAATTATATAAAAAACTATGGTGAAAATTGATATATGGCGCGCCCTGAAGGATTCGAACCTACGACCCTCGGTTTAGAAAACCGATGCTCTATCCAGCTGAGCTAAGGGCGCATCAAAATTAATCTTACATATACAATAATAAGCTAATTTTTAAAAAGGAATTTTTTTATTAAAAGCAAAATTGTTAATAACTCAATCCGGCCTACAATCATAAAGAAAATAAGACAATATTTACTAAATAATTGAAGGTTGTTAAAATCAAATTCTTCTAAACCATAGATTGAGGAATTAACAGTATTCATCAAAGTTAAAATAGACAATTTGAATGAATTTACAAACGTAATTCCACTTAAACTTAGCAATGAAGTTAATATTGATAAAGATAAAATGAATATTATGATTGTTAAAAAATATTTATTTATCTCCTCAAGATTAAAATTAATTTTCGTAAATATTAGTTTATTCATAAAAACATTTTTAGGTCTGCTAAAAGATAGGATTTGATTTAAAGAAAACTTAAATAATGAATAAATCTTTATAAATCTTAACCCGGAACTTGTTGAAAAAAAAGAACCACCAATAATAACCAAGATTAAGTATATAAAGTTTAAATTTTCTTGACCTGAACTTAATGAAAAACCAATATTTGTCATACTACTAATTACTGCAAAAAGGTTAATAAAAAAATCATAATTGAAACTAAAAAAGAGAAAAAAAATAGTTACAACAACTACTAAATAAGCAAATAAGTGTAGATCCTCATAAAAAAAATTAACATTTTTTTTTCTTAAAAATATTAAATTATATGAGAAAAAAAGACTAAAAAAAGAAAACAACATCAATAAAGAAAATATAATTATTTGAACATTTTCTTTAATTATCATTGATAATTCATTGACCGGTAAAAAACCACCTGATGAAATTATTGTTAAAGCTAAATTTAATGAATCAAATGTTCTTATTGAAAAAATATTCAAAATTATAAATATCAATATTGTCAATGATGTATATAAAATAAAAATTTTAGCCGCTTGTTTTAAAATTTCTGAACTATTGAAAGATATATAATTCGTCAAAGTTTTTTTAAAACTATCGTCAAAAATATCTATTAAATAGATTATTGAAAAAAGGAAGTAAAGACCACCTATCCATTGAGTTGATGATCTCCAGATAATGAGACTTTGATCGACTAGTTTTATATTATCAAAAACTGTGAAACCGGTAGAAGTAAATCCTGATATTGCTTCAAAAAAAGAGTTAGAAAAAGTTAAATTATAAATACTGAAATAAAATGGAATTGATAAGACAAATGGTATTAATAGATAACCTAAAAAAATAGTTAATATTTTCTCAAAAATATTAGATTTAAAGTCATATTTTCCAAATTTGAATAAAACTATAAATAAGATTAGTGATGTTACAAGAGTAAAATAATAAGTATCTAAATTTAAATAAAGATTAAAATAGTAAGAATAAAGAATATTAAAAAAAGAAAGTATTGAAATAATACCGAAAAAAAAACTTAAATATTTGATCTGTAATTTAAACATTTAGTTAAACGGAGCTAAGCCTAAAAAGATTTTCTACAACTCCGACTGTGTCTTTTTTTACAATTAAAACAATCTGATCGTCTTTTTGAAAAATGAAATCAGATTTCGGGATAATTACTTTCTTGTCTCTTAATACAGCTCCAATTCTTATTTCATCTGGTAAATTTGAATTTTTTAATTCTTTATTAATCAATTCTGATGACTCAATTATCTCAGCCTCTATAACCTCATACTCACCATTTGATATTGTATAAGCATTCTCAATAGTTCCCTTATGAATATGTTTTAAAATACTGGAAACTGTATTCATTCTAGGATCAATCAAGTCATCAATTTTTAAAGATGACTGTAATAAAGAATAATTTGGTTTATTGATTAAAGCCATGGTTCTTTTATCCTCAACATCTTTTTGATCTTTAGCAAATTTTTCAACAAGAACACTAACCATTAAGTTATCTTCATCATCATTAGTAAGCGCTAAAACAGTTTCTGCTTCATCTAGATTTGCCTCAGATAAAACTTCCTCGTCTAATCCATTTCCGTTTATTACAATCGTATTATTCAATTCATTTGCAAGATATTCAGATCTTAATTTGTCTTTTTCCACAATCTTAACTCTTACGCCTTCTAATGAATCTTCAATATTTTTAGCGAGATTGTAACCAATATTTCCCCCTCCAATAATTAAAATTTTTTTAGATATTTTTTCTGAGTGACCAAAGGCCTCTAAAGTTTCTGCCATTTGTGAAGAATTAATTATTACATAAATTTTGTCATTTTCTTTTATTTGATCAGTTTTTTTTGGAATAAAAGATTTATCTCCTCTAATAATCGCAATTATATTTGCATCCAAGTTTGGAAATTTATTTGTTAATTCATTAAGCTTTAAACCAATTAATTTACAATTGTCTTTAATTAATATTTCTAAAAGCCTGATTTGATTTTCCGCAAATGGAACACTATCTAAGGCTCCTGGTGCTTCTAATTTTCTTTGTATTGATCTTGCGATTTCAATTTCGGGTGAAATTATCACATCAATTGGTAAGTTTTCTTTGTTGTAAACTCTTGAAAATTTTGGATTTAAGTAATCTTGAGATCTAATTCTAGCAATTTTTTTTGATATGTTAAAAATTGAAAATGCTATTTGGCAAATCAACATGTTAATTTCATCATTTCTTGTAACTGCAATAATCATGTCTGTTTCGTTTGCATTGGCTTTTTCTAGAATAGATGGGTAAGTAGCTTTTCCTACTATTGCCTTTACATCTAAGCTATCATTAATTTTCTGTATATCTTCACTAGATTGATCAATAACAGTAATTGAGTGACCTTGCTCACTTAATAATTTGGCAATAGTAAATCCTACTCTACCAGCTCCACAAATAATTATATTCATTTTAATTAAATTCTTTAATCCCTAGACCTTTAAGCTTTCTATGTAGAGCACTTCTTTCCATACCAACAAAAGTAGCTGTTTTAGATATGTTTCCATTAAATTTCTTCAGTTGTATAGTTAAATACTCCTTTTCGAATTTTTCTCTAGCTTCTTTTAATGGAACAGATAAGTTATTTTCATTAATTCTATTAATATTATTCTCACTTTTTAAAGATTCTTTAATTATGCTTGAAATTTTTTCTTGAGTGCTTGGTTGCAATATAGCGATTCTCTCTATTAAGTTTCTTAATTCTCTGACATTGCCGTGCCAATCATGATTCAATATATAACTATTATTTTCATCAATATTTAACTTCTTTATATTGTAACCTTCTGCTATTTTGTCTGAAAAATAATTGATAAGTAAAGGAATATCTGAAATCCTCTCACTTAATGGTTTAATGTTAATCTCAAATACGTTTAATCTATGAAACAGATCTTCTCTAAAATTACCCAACTCAATTTCTTTTTTTAAATCTTTACTTGAAGAACAAATTAATCTGACATCAACATTGATATCATTATTACCATTTACTCTCTTAAATTTTTGATCAGTTAGAACTCTTAAAATTTTTGATTGAATTGTAAGAGGTATTTCAGATACCTGATCAACAAGGAGTGTGCCTTTATTAGCTTTTTCTAATGCGCCGTAAGAGATTGATCCATCATTTTTTTCTTCTCCAAATAATTCAAGTTCGTATTTATCATTATCTAATAAAGCTCCATTAATTATTACAAATGATTTATTTTTTCTTCTAGATTTTTTGTGTATCTTTCTCGCAATTAATTCTTTACCTGATCCAGATGGACCATTTATAAAAATTCTACTTTCGGTAAGAGAAATTTTTTCTATTTGGTCTCTAATATTTGAAATGTTTTTACTTTCTCCTATCAGATCATATGAAGAAAAAAGTTTATTTTCATATTCTTTATTTTGAGTTTTTAAATTTAGATTTTCAACTGCTCTGCTAATGAAATTTAATAATCTTGTGCGATCAAAAGGCTTTTCCACAAATTCAAACGCACCATGTTTCAAAGAATTTATTGCCATCTCAATATTTGCATGACCAGAAATCATTATAACTGGAACATCACTATTTTTTGATTTTATATGAGACAATAATTGAATCCCATCATTATCCCCTTTATCTAATTTTACATCAAGTATAGCTACGTCTGGCATTTTTTTGTCAATCTCTGTAAGTGCTTGGTTATAATTTGCCGCCATTCTAGTTTTGTACCCAGCATCAATAATAAGTTCATTCAGAATATTTCTTATATCTGAATTATCATCAACGATTAAAATTTCAATATTCATCAATAAAATACAATTTCTACTTTAGCTCCATTGGGCACTGAAAAAAAATTTAATTTACCATTATGATCATTTATAATCTTATTTACTATTGAAAGACCTAAACCTGTTCCATTTTTTTTTGTAGTGAAATAAGGATTTAATATATCTTTAATGTTTTTTCTAAAATTACTAAAACCAATTCCACTATCATTAATTACGATTGAAATGTGGTCATTTTTATCAAAAATTTCAATAGTAATAATTTTATCAAAATTGCCTGTATTTTCAGCTTTTTGTTGAATACTTTCTATAGAATTTTTTATTAAATTAAAAATAACTCTTCCTAGTTGTTCTTTATCACATTCAAATTCTAGATGAGATTTAGATGGAACAAAATTAATTTTTATGGACAAATCAATTTCGGACAGCAATTTTATATTATCTTTAATTATGTCAATTAAATTATTTTTTTTAAAAATAGGCTTTGGCATTCTTGCAAAATCAGAAAACTCATTTACTAAATTCCCGATTTGATTAATTTGATTATTAATTATCTTTAAATTTTCTTCAAAATTAACTTTTTCATTGCTATCAATTTGATTAGAATATTTTTCTTTTAATCTATCTATAGATAATTGAATGGGTGTAAGCGGATTTTTTATTTCATGAGCAAGTTTTCTTGCAAGATTACCCCAAGCTTCATGTCTTTCGTTAATAATTAATTTTTCTTGTTGATCTTTTAATCTATTTATCATTGAGTTAAAGTTTTTATTCAACTTTTCCATATCTTTGTCAGTTTTAATTTCAGGAACTTTTGAGCTTAAATCACCTTCACCAATAGCTGTTGAAGCTAGTATCAAATTATTAATTGATCTAAAAAATCTTGAAGAAAATCTTATTGCAATTGTAATAGATATGAAAAGTAATAAAGTTACTATGATTAGATAGATTATTGCAAAAGATATTTTTATACCAGTGCTTCTTTCTTCAACAGTATAATAAAAGTTTATAGCTTCTTGAGACTCATTCAAATATTTAGAAATATCTTTATCAAGGTATTTCACAACATATAAAAATCTATTTTCAAAAGCTTGTAGTCTTATTATTGCTGCAGAAATATTTTGTGGAGCATTAATAATTTTTAAAGGTCTGTCATCATCTAAAACAAGTTTTAATGCACGATCTAATGGCGGCAAATATCTAGTTAAATCATCTAAATTTGTAAATAATAATTTTTTATTTTGATCAATAATGTGTATTTCATCAATATCTCTAATTAATTTTTGAGTTTTAAGAAATCTTTCATATTCTTTAGGGTTATCATTAAGAAACTTAGCACTTTTGTTTGTATCGAAAGCAATTAAAATAATATCCGATTCAATCTTATTTCTTACTTCTTCAACATAACTTTTAGCAAGTTCATAAGAGTTATTTACAACAGTAGTAACTTTCTTATCAAAATATTTTTCAAGAGCAAAAGAAAACAAAAAAAGTGAAAAAATTGAGATTAATATTGATGGTATTAAAGTAAAAAGAGAAAAATAAGTAATATATCTTTTATTTGATTTTAGACCATCTTTATCAATATCAATCTTAATTGATCTTTTTACTTCTAAAAATATAAATAAAAATAGTAATATAAGTAAAAAAATATTTACTATTAACAAATATTGTAAATTATTTTGGTTTAACTCAATAAAACTTCGATCAATGAATGTTAAAAAAGTTAAAAATCCAATAAATAGTGTGATACTAGATAGAATAATAATGAATATATTTTTTTTCAAAAATTCAATCATAATTTAGAATTATAGTATTTAAACGAATGAACAACTATTTTGTAATACTGGCCGCTGGGAAAAGTAAGAGATTTCATAAAGATATCGCTAAACAATTCTATTATTTTAAAAATAAAGAGATTATCGATTATTCGGTAGAAAAATCAATAAATTCAAAGCTTTTTAAGAAAATTCTAATTGTTACAAACAATTTAAAACATTTAAAAAAAAAAAGATATCCTAAATCAATAAGTATAATAAAGGGTGGAAAAGAAAGATCGGACTCTTCTTTAATAGCACTTAAATTTCTTAGAAAATACAAACCTAAGAACATTTTTATACATGATGCTGCAAGACCAAACTTTTCCATTAGATTACTAAAAAAAATTTCAAAAAATCTTAAAAAAAATACAGCTGTTGTCCCAACCGTATTGTCTAAAGACTCAATAAAGTACAAAATTAAAGATCAAGTATTTAATCTAGATAGAAAAAAAGCTTTGTTAACTCAAACTCCACAAGCCTTTAGATTTAAAGAGTTATATAATCTTGCAATAAAAGAAAAAAATAAGGTGAATGATGAAGCTACTCTTTTTCTTAAAGAAAATTATAAAATAAAATTTATATCAGGAGAAAACCAAAATACTAAAATAACTTATTTAGAGGATATAAAAATTCCCAAAACGTATTTTGGTATAGGTTTTGATATTCATAGATTAGTTAAAAATAAAAATCTTTATCTTGGTGGAATTAAAATACCTTTTCATTCTGGTCTTGAAGGACATTCGGATGGTGATGTTATTTTACACGCCATAACTGATGCAATTTTAGGTGCAACGAAAAAAAAAGATATTGGTACTTATTTTCCAAATACAAAAACGTTTAAAAATATTAGATCTCCAAAAATGCTAAGACCAATAATAAATAATCTTTATAAATCTAATTTCTCAATAAATAATCTAGATATAAATTTGATTTGTGAAAAGCCTAAAGTTTCAAAATATAGGGATAAAATAATCAACTCAATATCAAAACTGATAAATTTAAAAAAAAATCAAATAAATTTAAAAGGAAAGACAGTTGAAAAATTAGGCTTAATTGGAAAAGAAAAAGCTATTGCATGTGAAGTTATAATTTCAATAACAAAATATGATTAAATCTATTAATACTTTGTTTGTTACAATGTTAGGTTTAGGAAAAATTCCTAAAATTCCTGGAACTTTTGGTTCACTAGTTACAGTGATACTCCTTTATATATTTTTTCATATATTCAATTTATCCTCTGACGTAATATTGATATTTTTAATATTAATCTTTATTTTGTCTTTTTTAGCCATATCAAAGCATATTAAAAACAATGAAAATAAAGATCCAAAAGAAATAGTTATTGATGAATTCATAGGCCAATCAATACCAATTTATCTTTATGAAATTTCGCATGGTATAGAAAAATCACCAAATGAAGCATTAATTTTTTATGCTGTTTGTTTTATTTTATTTAGATTTTTTGATATTACAAAGCCATTTCCTGTTAGTTTTTTTGACAAAAAATTTAAAAACAGTTTTGGTGTTATTATGGACGATGTTTTTGCGGGATTTTATGTTGTTTTATCTTTAATTTGTTTTATGGTTTTAACTAGTTTTTTTCCTAATGAAATCTTTAATTAAATTATTAATTAAAAAAAAAATAAAGATATCTGTTGCAGAGTCTTGTACAGGTGGATTATTGGCCAGTACTATTACTTCAATTAGCGGTGCATCAAAAATATTTAATCTAGGTTTAGTTACCTATTCCAATCAAGCAAAAATTCAAATTCTAAAAGTCAATAAAAAAATTATCAGAAAATATGGTGCAGTAAGTTATGAATGTTGTCATGCAATGGTTAACAATTTATCTAAAATATCAAAAGCTAATATAAATGTATCCATAACTGGTATTGCGGGACCTAAAGGTAACACCAAATTAAAGCCTGTGGGTTTAGTTTTTATTGGTGTTAAAAAGGGTAATAAAATTCAAATAAATAAGTGCTTATTTAAAAGTAAAAAAAGAAACTTAATCCAAAAAGCTACAGTTAAAAAAACTTTAAATTTAGTTCTTAGAATTGCCAAATAGGCTCTCAGCCCTTTTTTGAAAAGCATCAGCAATTTTCTCTAGTCCAAATTGAAAAGATACAACCATTAAAGAATTTAGAAATTTATTTTTAATTTCAAAATCGATATCAAAAATAACCTCAGTAATTCCATTATTTTTATCAGTAAATTTCCAATGATTTGATAGATGATTTAAAGGTCCCTCTATATTCTTCACAATTATTGAGTCATCTTTTTTATTATAAACTACATCACTTTTATAAGTGTCTTTGAATGGTCCTTTGCCAATAGTTAAGTCTGCAATTATCTTTTTTAAATCACCTTGATCTTTATTTTCATAAATTTTTGCATTAAAACAAAATGGCACAAATTCAGGATATTTTTCAATATCCAAAACTAAATTGATTAAATCTTTTTTTTTACATTCAATTAATCGCTTAACTGATGCTTTTGGCATTAATGATTTTTTAATCTACTTTGTTGAAGTTTAGCAAAGTCTTCGTCTGCATGATATGAGGATCTTGTTAAAGGAGTAGAGGAAACTAATAGAAACCCTTTTGCTTTTGCAATGTCACCTAATTCTGTAAACTCCTCTGGTGTGTAATATCTATCCAATGGAAAATGCTTTACAGATGGTTGTAAATATTGTCCAATTGTTAGAAAATCTACATCAGCAGATTTTAAATCATCCATTACTTGCAAAATTTCATCTCTTGTTTCACCCAAACCAACCATTATTCCAGATTTAGTAAAAATTCTATTGTTCATTTTTTTTGCATTTTTTAAGAGTTCGAGAGATGCAAAATATCTTGAACCAGGTCTAACTTTTAAATAAAGACTAGGTACGGTTTCAATATTATGATTAAACACATCTGGATTAGCTTCTAATACTTTTTTATAAGCATCACCTTTTCTTAAAAAGTCAGGTGTTAAAACTTCAATAGTTGTATTAGGATTAGTTTTTCTTGTTTGTTTAATTACTTCATAAAAATGGTTTGATCCACCGTCATCTAAATCATCTCTATCCACTGAAGTAATAACAACATGTTTTAAATCTAACTTTTTAACAGCTTGAGAAATTTTGATTGGTTCAAGTTTGTCTAATTTATCTGGTTTTCCAGTTTTTACATCACAAAAAGCACATGCTCTTGTACAAGTATCACCCATTATCATAAATGTTGCATGTCGTTTACTCCAACACTCAGTTATATTAGGACAATTTGCTTCCTGACAAACTGTCACAAGATTGTTTTTATTAACAATTGTTTTTGTTAAAAAAAATTCCCTACTATTATTCAGTTTCGATCTAATCCAAACTGGTTTTTTTTTAATAGGATTTATAGGATTTTTTACTTTTTCAGGATGTCTAGGTCTAATTTTTTGTGTCATTTTTTATAATATAAATTTTTTCATTTTTTTTACCGAATAAAAATCTCTCTCTAATCAATGTTTCAATATAATCAATGTCTAGATTGTCACTTAATAACGAATTTTTAAAATCCAAGTCATCAATTTTATTGATTAATGATGTTTCTTTGATTTTTAATTCGCTTAAAATTTGTTTTTTTTCTAAATAAGAAATCAATCCTCTTTCACCAGACAAAAAATTAAAAAAGAAATAAATTATCAAAAAAAATGATATTAATAAAAAATAATTTTTTTTTAGTCTTTGAAGCATTAATTAATTTTATTCATTCTAGCTTTTTTTCCAAGTTCTTCTTCTATACGTATTAATTGGTTATATTTAGCTACTCTTTCTGATCTTGCTAAAGAACCCGTTTTAATTTGATTTGAATTGGTGCCTACAGCTAAATCAGCAATAAATGTATCTTCACTATCACCAGATCTATGTGAAATGATTGTTTTAAAACCTATAATTTGGGCGAACTTAATTACATCTAATGTTTCGGTAACTGTCCCTATTTGGTTTAATTTAATTAAAATTGCATTTGAAGAGATATTTAAGAAACCCTTTTTAAGTCTTTCAAGATTTGTAACATAAAGATCGTCACCAACAATTTGAACTTTTTTTACTGATTTCATTAATCTATTCCACGCTACCCAATCATCTTCTGCAAAAGGATCTTCGATAGATTTAATTTTATACTTTTTAATTAACTTTTTATATTCATCGATAGATTTTTTTACCGAGATGAAGCTCTTAGAGTGTATAGAATATTTACTTTTTTTATGCAGTTCATTTGCAGCTACATCTAAACAAATAGATACATCCGTGCCATTTGTAAATCCTGACTTTCGAATTGCTGAAACAATTAAATCCAAAGCTTGTTTATTATTGCTAATCATGGGTGCAAATCCACCTTCATCGCCAACTGATGTCGACAATCCTTTAATTCTAATAAGTTTGCTTAAATTCTTAATTACTAAGAAACATATTCTCATTGCATCTGAAAAATTACGTGCACGGTCTGGTCTGATCATAAATTCTTGAATTCTCAAACCATTATTAGCATGAGCACCTCCATTGATAATATTCATTAATGGGTATGGTAACTTATAATTATTTTTTATTAAAAATGTTTTGTATAAAGGTAATTTTTTAACTTTCGCTGAAAGTTTTTTTGCTGCCATAGATACAGCTAATATAGAATTAGCACCCAATTTTGTTTTTTGTCTTGTTCCATCTAAGTTAATCATTAATGCATCTATTCTTTCTTGATGATGGATATTTTCTCCTTTTAATTTTTTCGAAATTTTTGAATTAACAAGATTTATTGCTTTGAGAACACTTTTTCCTAAATATTTCTGATTATTCTTATCTCTTTTTTCAAAAGCCTCATAAGTGCCAGTTGATGCTCCTGAAGGACAAATAGCAATAGCGCTATTATTTTTTATAAAAACTTCAGCTTCAATTGTTGGATTTCCTCTACTATCAAATACTTGACGAGCTTTAACTTTTGTAATTTTACTCACTTAATTTTTTATTAAATTATCTATATCAGTTAATTGTTTTAATAGACTCTCCAATTTATTTAATGGAATCATATTAGGACCATCTGATGGTGCATTATCGGGATCTTGATGAGTCTCAATAAAAACTCCTGCGACGCCTACTGCAACAGCTGCTCTAGCTAAATATTCAATAAACTCTCTTTGCCCTCCACTTTTTTCACCAAGACCTCCCGGTTGTTGAACTGAGTGAGTTGCATCAAAAATAACTGGATAACCATTTTTTGCCATAATAGGTAAAGCTCTCATATCTGAGACTAAAGTATTGTAACCAAAACTAGCTCCTCTTTCAGTTACTAAAATATTTTTATTTCCTGAATCTGAGATTTTTTTTGTTACGTTAATCATATCCCAAGGTGCTAAAAACTGACCTTTTTTTACATTTATTATCTTATTTGTTTTAGCTGCAGCTACTAATAAATCTGTTTGGCGGCACAAAAAAGCAGGAATTTGCAAAACATCAACATGATTTGCAACAATAGAACATTGTTCGATATTATGAATATCTGTTAGGATTGGTATGTTAAGTTCTTTTTTAATTTTATCAAAAACAGGAAGAGATGCGTCAAGTCCAGCACCTCGTTTACCTTTTAAACTTGTTCTGTTCGCCTTATCAAAAGATGTCTTATAAATAAATCCAACATCAAATTTCTTAGTAATTTCATGGATTTTACCGGCCATATCCATCGCATGTTGTTCGGTTTCAAGCTGACAAGGACCTGCAATAATACATATTTTACTATCGTTAGAAATTTCTATTTTGTTACAATTGACCTTTATGTTGCTCATTTATGATTTTTTGATGCCTTAATAAAAGATGAGAATAAAGGATGAGGAGCTAAAGGTCTAGATTTAAATTCAGGATGAAACTGAACTCCTATAAACCACGGATGGTTTTTTAACTCAATTATCTCTGGTAGTTTATTATCTGGTGACATTCCTGAAAAAATTAATCCTTTATTTTCAAATTGATCTTTAAGACTGTTGTTAACCTCATATCTGTGTCTGTGTCTCTCTTTTATAGATCTAGATTTATAGACTTTATTTATGGCAGAATTATTTCTCAATTTAGCTTCGTATAATCCTAATCTCATTGTTCCACCTAGATTTTGATCTGTACCTTTTATTATTTTACCATTTTTATCCCATTCATTAATTAAACCTATAACTGGATAGCATTTTTTATCTAATTCACTTGATCCTGCTTTCTTGATATTCAATTTATTTCTTGCAAATTCAATAATGGCCATCTGCATTCCAAAACAAATACCTAAAAATGGTACCTTATTTTCTCTAGCATATTTGATAGCAGAAATTTTTCCCTCTGTTCCTCTTTTGCCAAAACCTCCTGGTATCAATAATCCTGATGCGTTTTTTAGTTTCTTTTTGATCTCGCTATTCTTTAGATAATCAGATTCAATCCTTATTAAATTAACTTTCACTTTATTTGCAATACCACCATGTACTAAGGCTTCATCCAAAGATTTATATGCATCTTTCAAATTTACGTATTTTCCAATTATTGCTATATTTACAGTTTTTTTAGTATTTAAAACGATTTTAGTTATTTTTTTCCATGGACTTAGATTAGCTCTTTTTTTAGATTTAAGTTTAAAATATTTTAAAACCCGTTTATCAAGTTTTTGGTTGTAAAAACTTATAGGTGCTTCATAAATCGTTCGGACATCTACTGTCTCAATTACATTTTCAATTGGCACATTGCAAAACAAAGATATTTTTTTTCTTTGATCTAATGGTATGGATTGTTGAGATCTACAAATAATAATATCAGGTTGAATACCGATACTTCTAAGCTCTTTTACAGAATGTTGAGTTGGTTTTGTTTTGATTTCATCCGATGATTTCAAAAAAGGGACAAAAGTTAAATGAATAAATAATGTTTTAGACTTACCATGTTCATTTGAAAATTGTCTTATTGCTTCTACAAATGGTAAACTCTCAATATCCCCAACAGTTCCTCCAATTTCACATATTACAAAATCTTCATTTGTAATATCTTTTTTAATAAATTCTTTTATTCGATTTGTAATATGAGGTATAACTTGAACAGTTTTTCCAAGATACCCTCCTTTTCTTTCTCTTTTAATTACATCACTATAAATACGTCCAGTAGTGATGTTATCTGATTGTCTTGACGATATATTTGTAAATCTTTCATAGTGACCTAAATCTAAATCAGTTTCTGCGCCATCATCAGTTACAAATACTTCTCCATGTTGGAATGGACTCATTGTTCCAGGATCTACATTTAAATAAGGGTCCATTTTTCTCAATCTAACTTTATAACCTTGTGATTTTAGTAAATATGCGAGTGAAGCTGATGAAAGACCTTTTCCTAAAGATGAAACCACGCCGCCCGTGACAAATATATATCGCGCCATGGAAGTATCTTATAACTAATAAAAAAGTAATTGAAAAGTATTAATTATTATTTTCTGGAATAGCTGGTGTATCTTCCTCAACTTGATCCAAAACTGAGCTAGATGGCGTTAAATCACCTCTAGAGACGATTGTAAGTGCTAAACTACATATAATAAATAAAGTTGCCACAATGCCAGTAGCTTTGGTCATAAAATTTCCCGCTGTTTTTGAAAACATCAAATTTTCTTGAGAAACTCCAATTCCTAATGCACCCCCTTCTGATTTTTGCATTAAAACCAATAAAACCAAAATCAATGCCAAGATAATATTAAGCACTAACAATATATTTTCCATGGGGGCTTAATTATATGTTTTTTTAATTATATCAATGAATTTTTTCGCTTCTTGCGAGGCTCCTCCAATTAAAAATCCATCTATATTTCTTATCAATTTTAACTCTCGAATATTTTTTGGATTTACGGATCCACCATATAAAACTTTATTGTTCCTAACTTTATCTTTTATAAAATCAATTGTTTTTAATAATTCACTAGATTTTGGGATAACACCTGTTCCAATAGACCAAACTGGTTCATATGCAATTATTATATTTTTAGTTCTTTGAACTTTATTTAAACCGAGTTTAATTTGTCTTGATAATATTTGTTTTGTAATTTTTTTTCTTTTCTGACTTAAAGTTTCACCAATACAAAAAATCACCTTTAAACCAACTTTAATAGCTGCTTTAACTTTTAAATTAATTAATTTATCTGTCTCTCCAGATTGTCGATTTTCTGAATGACCGATTATAACATATTTAGCCCCTACACTTCTTAACATAGACGGATTAACTGATCCTGTTAATGGAGCGTAACTCATGCTCTCATGACAATTTTGAGCACCTACTTCAATACGGGTTTTAAGAAATTTTTCTGACATTAGATTTATTAACGTATTTGGTGGGCAATAAATTATTTTAATTTTTTTCGATTTTTTAAAAGTTTTTAAAAATTTTATTACTTTTTTTACTGAATTTAATGTACCCAAATTACCGAACATTTTCCAATTTGCGATAAAATACATATATTTATTTGTCATCCAGTTAAATTTAATCTATAGGTTTGCTTTTTATAGATCAATAAATTTATATAATTATGATTGGAAGTTTTAGAAATTTCGCAAAAACTAAATTAGCAGGTGTATTTGTTTTTATAATCATTATTCCTTTCATTTTTTGGGGAATGGGAAGCATGTTTAGTAGTGGAAATACGAATACTATTGTAAATATAAATCAATCAAATGTTTCAACAGAAGAATTTATCAATTATATAAATACCTCTGGAATTCCTCAGAATACAATAAGAGAAAAATTAAATGATAATATTATTGAGGAATTATTATCTGGATTGATTTCGGTAAAAATTTTAGATTTAGAAATCGAAGAATACGATTTGATTGTTTCAAAAGAGACACTACTTAGATTGATAAAAAAAAATAAAAATTTTTTAGATGAACAGGGAAATTTTCAAAGACTAAAATATGAAAAATTTTTACTTGAAAATAATCAATCAGCGCCTCAATTTGAATTACGTTTAAAAAATCGTGAATTACAAAAAAACTTATTTAATTATGTAGGTGCTGGGACTGTTTCTCCGAAATTTTTAGTAAAAAAACTTTATGAGGAAGAAAATAGAAAACTTGAGGTGGACTATATTAATTTAAACGAATTTTATAAAAAGAAAGATAGTTTTACAAATAATGATATTATAAAATTCTTAGAAGAAAATAAGAATGATCTAAAAGTGGAATATCTTGATTTTAATTATTCCATAATAAATCCTAAAAATTTAGTTGGAGTAGATGAATTTAATCAAGCTTTCTTTAATAAAATTGACCAAATAGAAATTGATATTTCAAATGAACTTCCTTTTGAAACCATAATTACAAACTTTAATTTAAAATCTAAAAAAATCAAAGATTTTAGATTTACTTATGATAAGAGCGACTTAGAAAAAAAAATATTTGAGGCCAGAAATAATGAATTTGATATCATTGAATTTAAGGATGATTATATTCTTTACAAAATAATAAAATCAGAACAACGTTCTCCTAACCTAGATGACCCTACTATAAAAGAAGAGGTCTTGGGACTGATGTTTGAAAAGAATAAATATGAATATAATAAAGATTTAATAAAAAGAATTGATAAAAAAAATTTTAACAATAAAAATTTTGTAGAAATGGGAAACAATAAAATCGAAAATTTAATATTAAAATCTATCAAAGATAACAAAAAATTTGATATTAATGCTGTAGAACTTCTTTACTCATTACCTGTAAATTCTTTTACTCTTATAAATGACGAGATGAGCAACATTTATTTGGCTAAAATAAAGAACTTTAAAAACGCAACAATGGAAAATAATGATAAAATAAAAGAATATGAGAGTAAACAAAATTCTAATTTAAAAAATAATATGTTAAAGTCATACGATTTATATCTCAACAGCAGATATGATGTTACTTTAAATCAAAAAACAATAGAACGAGTTAAAAATTTCTATCAATGAACATAAATCGAAGCTTCAAAGATTTTAAGTTTCGACATAGAAGTAATAAGAATCAAATCATATATACTTCAAAAAAAATTAAAGAAGATGAGGAGATCTTAAATTTAATAGATAACTTTTTAAGTGAAAAAAATAGCTTTATATTTGAGTCGGTGGAAAAAGGTAAAATCAAAGGAAGATACACTATATTTGGTAAAAATCCCGATAAGATATGGGAATTCAGAAATAAAACTTCTTATTTAATTCAAAATAAAAAAAAAATTAAACTTAAAGACAAACCTGAAAATCTGATTGAGCAAATTATTGAGGAATTTAAATTTGAAACTCCCAAAAGTTTACCAAAATTATGTTCTTTAATCTCAGGATACTTCTCTTATGACTCAATAAGATATATAGAGAAAATCCCGAATAATTGTAAGGATGATCTAAATATACCTGATGTAAGACTTCTTCGACCGAGAACACTTATAATTCACGATAATTTAAAAAAAAAGATATTCTATATTATAAATATCTATAAGGATGAAAAAATTAAGAATTATCAAAAAAAATATGATGAGGTAAAATCAGATCTTTTTAGATTACTAATTCAATCATCGATTAAGAATATAGATTACAATACTCGATTAAAATCAAAAAATATTAAAGTTAAATCGAATACGACCAAAAATAGATTCTTACAAATGGTCGATAAAGCAAAAAAGTATATAAAACTGGGAGATATATTTCAGGTAGTTTTAAGTCAAAGATTTGAATCTAAATTAACAAAAAAACCAATAGATATTTATAAAAAACTTAGAGTAACTAACCCATCGCCTTTCATGTTTTATTTCAATTTTAGTGACTTTCAAATTATTGGCGCAAGCCCAGAAATACTAGTAAGACTTAGGGATAATAAAATTACTGTAAGGCCAATCGCTGGAACCAGACCAAGAGGCAAGACATTGAGAGAGGATCGTTTTTATGAAAAAGATCTTCTTAGCGATAAAAAAGAACTTTCAGAGCACTTGATGTTGTTAGATTTAGGAAGAAATGATGCTGGTAAAGTTTCAAAAATTAATACAGTTAAAGTAACTGAGAGCTTTATTATTGAGAGATATTCTCATGTAATGCACATAGTTTCAAATGTCATCGGTGAATATAATAATAAATTTTCAAAGTTTAAATCACTTCTAGCTGGTTTTCCTGCAGGAACTGTTTCAGGAGCACCAAAAATAAGAGCTATGGAAATTATCGATGAATTAGAATCAACTAAGAGAAAAGTTTATGCTGGTGGTATTGGTTATTTTTCAGCAAACGGAGAGTTTGATACATGCATAGCTTTAAGAACAGCTGTCGCTAAAAATAATAAATTTTATGTTCAAGCTGGCGCGGGAATTGTTGCTGATAGTAAACCTTTAAAAGAGTACGAGGAAACTGTTAATAAAGCAAAAGCTTTAATAAATGCTTTAAAATGAAAAAAATAATTCTTATAGATAATTACGATAGTTTCACTTTTAATCTTTATCATTACCTATCTTCATTAAAAGTTAAGGTAGATGTAATAAGAAATGATCAGATTACATCTAATGAGATATTAAAAAGAAAATATAATAAAATTGTAATCTCACCAGGCCCAGGTAATCCTGATCAATCAGGTAATTGTTTAAAAATAGTAAAATCTTTATATAAAAAAATTCCAATTCTTGGTGTTTGTCTTGGACATCAAATTATCGGACAGGTATTTGGCTCTAAAATTATTCAGGCTAAAAAACTAATGCATGGTAAAACAAGCAAAATTTACTCAAAAAAGTTGGGAATTTTAAAAAATCTTCCAAAATCATTTGAGGCAACACGTTATCACAGCTTAATTATTGATAAAAAAACACTATCAAAACATCTTGAAATCACCGCTGAGAGCAAAGATGGTTTAGTAATGGGTGTTCAGCATAAAAAATATGGTGTTCATGGAGTGCAATTTCACCCTGAAAGTATTAAAACTAAACTAGGTATTAAAATTTTAAAAAATTTTATTAGACTTTAAAATTAATGGAACAATTCATAGATAAAATTAAAAATAAAGATGATCTCTCCTTTGAGGAAAGTAAGGCAGCTTTCGAATTATTAATGGAAGGTAAGGCAAATGAACAGGAAATATTTGATTTTTTAACACTTTTGTCTGCTAAAGGTGAAGTTTCAAATGAGATTGCTGGAGGAGTATACGTTCTAAGAAATAAATCAAAAAGAGTAAATGTGCAAAATTGCATCGATACATGTGGTACAGGTGGTGATGGAATGAACACACTCAATATTTCAACAGCTTCTGCATTATTGCTTGCAAGTATGGGTGTTAAGGTAGCAAAACATGGAAATAAAGCAGTATCTTCTAAATGTGGATCCGGCGATGTTTTAGAGGCATTAAATATAAAAATTAATTTAGAACCAAATGATATTGAGTCACAAATTGAAAAAAATAATTTTGGTTTTATGTTTGCACCAAATTACCATAGTGCAATGAAATACGTTGGACCTACAAGAAAAAAAATTGGTAAAAGAACAATTTTTAATATGATTGGTCCTTTGAGTAGTCCAGCTTTAGTTAAAAGACAAGTTGTTGGTGTTTTTGAAAAAAAGTTATTAAAAACATTTGCTAACGCTTTAAAAAGTTTAGATATTAAATTTGCATGGATCGTCAATAGTGAAGATGGTTTAGATGAAATTTCACCCTATGCTAAAACAAATGTTATTCAATTAAAAAACAATATTATATCAGAAATCGTTATTGATCCGAAAGAATTAAATATAAATGCAGATAAATTTGAAAATCTTGTTGGTAATGATGCAAAATTTAATGCTAATAAAATGATTAGAATATTTAAAGGTGAAGATAATGATTTTTCTAAAGCAGTATGTTTAAATGCTGCAGCAGGATTGATTGTTAACGAAACTTATAAAGAGTTTACCGAAGCGTATAAAAATGCAAGAGAGCATATTTTATCAAACAAAGTTATCAAACATTTAGAGACAATTCAAAATGCCTGAAAATGTTCTCGAAAAAATAATTAAAAAGAAAATAGAAAAAATAGAAAATTCTAAAAAAAATATATCAATAGGCTCATTAAATGAATTAATAGAGAAAAATAAAATGTTTATTAATTTTAAAGAAAATATTGAAAAAAATATTAAGGAAAATAAATTTTCAATTATTGCTGAGATTAAAAAAGCTAGTCCTTCTGCAGGTGTAATCATAAATGATTATGACCCTGTGAAAATAGCTAGTATATATAATGATAATAAAGCTACTTGTTTGTCTGTTTTGACCGAAGAAAATTTTTTTTTAGGAGATTTGCGACATATAAGTGAAATTAAACAGAATATTAATTTACCAATTCTTTGTAAGGACTTTTTTGTAGATAAATTTCAAATTCCATTAGCAAAAAGTTATGGAGCTGATGCTATATTAATTATATTAGCTGGTGTAAGTGAAAGTCTTTCAAATGAGTTATATGAGGAAGCTTTAAAATTTAATATGTCTGTTATAGTTGAGGTGCATACAGTTGACGAAGCAAAACAAGCTTTAAAATTTGAAGATGCATTAATTGGTATTAATAATAGGAACTTAAAAACTCTTAAAACTGATATAAATACAACTTTTGATATTCATAATGTTTTGGTTAATCATAAAGGTCCATTAATTTCTGAAAGTGGAATAAAAACAAAAGATGAACTATTAGAACTCTCAAATAAAACTTCTATTAAAACTTTTCTAATTGGTGAATCACTTTTGAAAAATTTGGAAAATAATTCTATTTTCTCAGTTCTTTAGTCAAATAGTTCCCTATTTTATTGGGTTTTTTACTATTGTTAATTGAAAAGAACTTTTGTAGAACAGATTTTGTACGATATTTGTTCTTATGTTAACAAAAAAACAAAAAAACCTGCTTTTGTTTATCAACAAGAAGTTGAGAAGCTCTGGTGTTTCTCCATCTTATGAGGAGATGAAAGCTTCGTTAAACCTTAAATCTAAGTCTGGGATTCATAGACTTATAAGTGCATTAGAAGAGAGAGGTTTTATTAAAAGACTTGCTCATAAAGCAAGAGCATTAGAGGTAATTAAATTGCCAGAAACGGCTTCTGCAAATGATATTTATAACAGTTTTTCACCAAGTGTTATTAAAGGTGGTTTGGATGACGAAAATTTATCATCAGATGATGCTGAGGTACCTGTTTTAGGAAAAATTGCTGCTGGAACACCTGTTGAGGCTATTCAAAATGAAGTTTCAAGAATACCTTTGCCAAGTAATTTAGAGAAAAATGGAGATTATTTTGGTTTAAAAGTTCAAGGGGACTCTATGATTGAAGCTGGAATTCATGAAGGTGATACAGTAATTATTAAAAGAACAGATACAGCTGATAATGGAAAAATTGTTGTTGCTCTAATTGATGAGCATGAAGCTATGTTAAAAAGAATTAGGAAAAAAGGTAAAGTTATTGCTTTAGAAAGTGCCAACAAAAATTACGAAACTAAAATATTTGGACCTGATAGAGTAAAAGTTCAGGGTGTATTAGTATCTTTATATAGAAACTTCTAAAAAAATAGTCTAAACCATTTTAATGAAAAAAGTAGCAACTAGATTTGCTCCCTCACCTACTGGTGCATTGCATATTGGAGGTGTTAGAACAGCTTTATTTAATTGGTTATACTCCAAAAATCACAATGGTAAATTTTATTTAAGGGTGGAAGATACAGATAAAGAAAGATCTAAAGATGAATTCAAAGATCAAATAATACAATCACTTAAATGGATTGGTATCGACTATGATGGGGAAGAATATATTCAATCAAAAAAGGTAGATGATCACATAAAAGTTGCAAATGAGCTACTTAAAAATGGTAATGCATATAAATGTTATTGTTCAAGTGAAGAAATAGAAGAACAAAAAAAAAGAGCAAGGCAAAAAAAAATCCCCTATATTTATGATAGAAAATGGAGAGATAAAAGTGAAAATGATGCTCCCAAAGATATTAAACCTGTTATAAGATTTAAAAGTAAGATTGATGGAACATCAATATTGAAAGATTTAGTTCAAGGTAATGTCGAAATAGAAAATAATACTATTGAAGATTTTATTATCTTAAGAAATGACGGGACTCCCACATATAATTTATCAGCATCCGTAGACGATCATCAAATGAATATGACACATATTATAAGAGGTGACGATCATAAAATAAACACCTTTAAACAAATACAAATTTATCAAGCCATGAAATGGGAATTACCCTCATTTGCTCACATACCATTGATACATACAATTCAAGGAAAGAAATTATCAAAGCGAGATCAGGCTTCTACATTAGATGATTATTCTAAAATTGGTATTATGCCTAATGCTTTAAGAAATTATCTTCTAAGATTAGGATGGTCTTATAAAGATAAAGAAATATTTACTTTAGATGAAAGTATTAAATATTTTAATCTTGAAGGAATTGGTAAATCACCATCAAAGCTTGATATGAGTAGAATTTTATCAATGAACGAACATTATATTAAAAATATTAATGAAAATGATTTATTCAATCAATTAACTGAATATTGCAAATTATATAAAAGTGAAATTCAATCAGATAAAAAAGATAAGATTAAAAAATCTCTTACATTCTTGAAAAATAAAGCAAAAACTTTGGAAGATATATTTAATAATGCTCAATATATTATAAAAGATGAGGTCGATTTTAATAAAGATGATCTTAAATTAATTGATGATAAAGCAATAAAAGTAATTTCTGATTTTAAAAATCAATTTGAAAAAATAGACGTGCCATCGAGAGAAATTTTAGAACCAATAGTGAACGATCTCATAAAGTCACACGGCACAAATTTTAAGGGTGTTGGACAACCATTGAGGATTGCTTTAACAGGTTCGAAGTTCGGACCTGGAATTTATGATATAATTTTATCCTTAGGAAAAGAGGAAGTTCAAAAACGACTAAGAGCTAAGATAGCTTGAAACTACCTTAGTGGCCTCTGATGATGAAGAAGTTTTAGATTTAATCTCATTTAAAGTCTTATCTACAGCGAGAATTTGTTTTTTCATAAGTTCAGGATTTTTTAAAAAATATACTACAGATCTAAAAATTTCTTTTGAATTACATTCTTTTTGAATTAATTCTGGAATTATTTCTTTTTGGTTAATTATATTAATTATATTTGCAAATTTTATCTTAACTAAAAATTTTACAATAAAAAAATTAATAAAATTCATTTTATAAATTATAATAGATGGAACTTTTGCATTGCAAATTTCAAGTGAAACAGTTCCTGATTTTGCTACAGCAAAAACGGAGTTTGATAGTATTTTTAACTTAATATTTTCATCGGATATGACCTCAACATTATTGTAGTTTGTTTTTTTAATCTCATCTTTAATTAAATCTTGGTTTTGATCAGTTGCATGAAAAACAAAGTTGTATTTATTAAATTTTTCATTCATTAATTTAATAAAGTTTAACAAAATTGGTAAAAGAATATTGATTTCAGATGCACGGCTTCCAGCGAATAAAGATATAATTTTTTTATTTTTATCAATTAAGTTTGATAAATCTGTTTTAACATTCTCTTTATTTTCAAGTAATGGATGGCCAACGAAAGTATTCTTAATATTTTCTTTATCAAAGTATTTCTTTTCAAAATTGAATAACAATAAAACATGATCTAAAAACTTTTTAAAATTCTTAACCCTACCCTCTCTCCATACCCATACTTGTGGTGCAACATAATGTATTGTTTTTATATTAGGATTTATACTTTTTACTTTTTCAGCAACTCTTAAGGTAAAATCTGGACTATCAACACTAAATAAAATATCTGGATTAAACTCTATTATTTTTTTTACAGTTTCATTTATTTTATTTCTGATCTTAAATAAATTCAAAATGACACTAGTAAAACCAATATAAGTTATTTCTTTAAGATCATATATTGATTTGACACCAAGTTTTTTTAAATGAGAGCCCCCAACACTTAAATATTCTATATCTGAGTGACTTTGTTGAAGGTTATTAATTACAGTTGATGCTAATTTATCACCTGAGGGCTCACCAGTTAATATAAAAATTTTTTTCATTTAACTGAAATAAACATTTTATTTTTATTAGCAAAGCTAATACATTTATTTTTGTCTAAAAATACATGTTGTTTATCTTTTACAACAATGCCTTTTAATCCAGCTGTCTTACTTTGTTTTAATGTTTTTAAACCAATAGTAGGTAAGTCAACTCTAAGATCCTGTTTCTTTTTTGGAAACTTAACTAAAACACCATGGTTTCGAAATTTTTTGCTTTTGCTTTTTTCAAGCATTTTGTTAGTTCCACCTTTTCCCTCTATTGAAATTACTTTTTTATTTCTTACTACTACAGCTTGGCTGTAATTATATTCTTTTAAATTATTTAGCGTTTTAATCGCCTTCTTAATATCTAATTGATCAGTATTATTAGGTTTAATCTTTGAATAATTTCCCTTTTTAAGTGTAAGCTCTGGATTAAATTTAAGAGAATTTTCTGTTTTTATATTGTTTTGATCTAATATCTTTATAATTTCTTTCAAAATTGCAGCATCACCAAGCTTCGATGCTTTAATAATTCTTGGAATATAATAAATCCCTTTAAAATCTAGTTTTAACTTGGAAAAGTTTGGTTTGTTAACTTTTCCTGCAAATAAGACTCTTTTACAGCTATTTTCCTTTAAAATATTAACTATTTTACCAAATTGACCTATAGAGACTGAATAAGATTTACTCTCTTTTTTAAATCTTTTTGATTTAGATAAATCAATTATTAAGTAGTTTATTTTTTTTTTCTTAATTGTATTAAGTATTTTATTTGGAAAATCTGTGTCACCAAAAATTAATCCTATCATCTTATGAAAATGGGGTACAAATAGATCTTTTTTTATCCTTAGTAATAAATTCTATTACTTCTTTAACTAATGGATTTTTCTGAAATGAGCCATTTAATTTACTTATATTTTCATTGATATTTTTAGTAGCGAAAATCTCTTTATATGCCTCGCTTAATCCTAAAATATCCTTATTTTCAAATTTAGCTCTTCTTAAGCCTATTAGATTTAATCCCTGCAACGAATTTCTGTTTCCTGTTGATAATCCATACGGAATAACATCATTTAGCACTCCAGTCATTCCTCCAATCATTGCCATTTTACCAATTCTTGTAAACTGTTGAACAGCAGAATTACCACCAATAACTACATTGTCTTCGATAATAGCGTGACCACCTAAAGGTACATTGTTTGCTATAATTACATTATTACCAACCTGACAATCATGGGCTATGTGAGATGAAATCATAAATAAACAATTATTTCCAATTACAGTCTTTCCTCCTCCACCAATTGTTCCAGGATTTATTGTTACATACTCTCTTATTTTATTATTATCACCAATAACTAAACTTGTTTCTTCACCATTATATTTCAAATCTTGAGGATCATTAATTGAGACAAATGGATAAATCTTATTTCCTTTTCCAATTTTAGTATTTCCAGTAATGCTTACATGTGAGTGGATCTCTGTATTCTCTCCAATTTCAACATTAGGACCAATGACAGAATACGGTCCAATCTTAACGCTTGTATGAATTTTTGCATTTTTATTAATTATAGCTGTTTTATCTATCATTTATTTTCTCTAATAAAGTTTTTTAAATCTTTTGCTGGATAGCCCATCACTTTAGAGTTATCAGGAATGTTTTTAATTACGCCACTACCGCCACCTATTTGCACATTATTGCCAATTTTAAGATGTCCTGAAATACCTGCCTGACCTCCAATCATAACATTATTTCCTAAAGTAGAGCTTCCTGCAAAACCTACTTGTCCAGCAATAATACAATTTTCACCAATTTTAACATTGTGTGCTATATGTATTTGATTATCTAAATATGTATTTTTTCCTATAATTGTATTTGAAAGAGAACCTCTATCTATTGTAGATCCACAACCTATTTCTACATTATCCTCAATTATTACAATCCCTATTTGGGGATATCTAAAATTAGCATCTTTATTTGGAAAAAAACCAAATCCTTTTTTCCCAACTACACATCCATCTAAAATGTGAACGTTATTTTTAATTAATGAATTTCTAATAATTACGTTTGATCCTATAGAACAATTATCACCTATGTTGACATTTTTTTCTATGATTGAATTATGACCAATTAAACAATTTCCACCAATTTTTACGTTTTCACCAATAAGAACATTTTTTCCGAATTTTACTTTGTCTTTAAATTTTGTCTCATTTATATCTTTAACAGTTCCATCATAATTATCAGTGATAGAGTCAGGATAAAAAATTTTTGTTATTTGAGCAGTATGCAATAAAACTTTGTCCGTAATAATAGGCTTACAGTTATCAGGTAAAAGTGATTGAAAATTTTCTGACGTTAAGCAATAGGAGGCTTTAGTTTTTTTTGCTAAATCAGTGTATTTTTTTGAGTGAAGAAAAGTTACCTCATTTTTTTGAGATGAGTTAAGGTCTTTTATATCTGTAATTTTATCATCTGGTAAATTATTAATTTTTAATTTAATTGTCTTAAGCAGAAAATTAATGCTATGTGGTCCAGTATTTTTGAAAAAAGGATTAGTCATTAATAAGTTTAATATCAAAACTTATTTTAAAAGCTTATCAAGATTTATTGCTAATTATTTCCTATCAACAATTGTAGCTGACCACTGAGCATCTGACATTTTTTTACCATTCACAAAGGCTTCTCCCTTATACTTCCAAACTCTTCCGTGTGATCTTATCGCTTCAATATTTAATTCAAGTTTACAATCAGGTATTACAGGATTTCTGAATCGTGCTTTTTCAACACTCATTAAAAAAACAAGCTTATTATCATATTCTTTTTTATCTATACCATGAGCAGTTAATGCAGCAGCTGCTTG
The DNA here is from genome assembly GCF_052049575.1 of Candidatus Pelagibacter sp. GTDB lineage: Bacteria > Pseudomonadota > Alphaproteobacteria > Pelagibacterales > Pelagibacteraceae > Pelagibacter. The sequence continues at coordinate 255,772 of NZ_JBNGZQ010000002.1, forward strand.
CCCAAATGCCTCAACAATTAAGACACCTGGTAAAACTGGATTACCTGGAAAATGTCCATCCACATAAAATGAGTCCTTTTTAACATTCATTATTGCTGTAGCTGAGTGAAGATGCTTTATATTAATCAATTCATCTATAAGCAACATTGGTTCCCTGTGTGGTAATAATTCTATTATATCCTTTTTTGTTAGTTTATTTGTAGTCATTTTGTTTAATTTTATTCAAATTTTATCTTTTTATGTTTTTCATTGAATATTTTTAAAATTTCTTTCGTAATGTCAAGATTATCATCACCAAAAATAATTTTTTCTTTTTGGAGTAGAATTTTTATTGACTTATTTTTTAGAAAACTAGTTATAATTGGATTAAGTAAATCTAAAATTTTTTTTTTTGATTTTACTCTAAAATTTTCAAAATCTGTTTTTTTATTATTTCTTAGGTCATTAAAATTTTTTAATTCTTTATCATATTCTTTAACTAATTTATCAAATTCTTCTTTTTTTATTATATTTTTTTGTGAAACAATTTTATTTTTTTTATTTTCTAAATTCTTTGCTAAATCATTAAGTTCAGTTTCAATTTTTTTAGTTTTATTTTTAATTATTTTATTTAGAGACATACCGGCATCGGAATTATTAACTATGTAATTAATATTAATGAATCTTATGCTATCATCGGAATGTGAAATTCCTGTAAATAAAAAAAAAATTAATACTAACAATGAAAAAAATTTCATTAAAATTGTGTTCCTAAATTAAATCTAAAAGTTTCAGTTTTATCTGAAGATGCTTTTGATAAGGCATTAGCAAAAGAAAAACTTAATGGACCGATTGGTGTCATTAAATTTAGTGCAACACCTGCTGAAGATCTAATTGTACTTTTATCATCTAAAGAACTATTATAGTCTATACCCCAAATGTTTGCGGCATCCAAAAAAACTCCTACATCAAGATTGTCCAATGCCTGTAAGATATTTGGTAAAGTTGCAGACATATTCACAGAAGTCAAATGATTACCACCTATATAATCGCCATTTTCTACAGGACCCACTTTACCTTTCTCAAAACCTCTTAATCTATGAGAGGGTATATATAGTCTTTTTGAAATTCTAACATCATCACTTAAGCCAGTTATTGTTTTTCCAAAAAAACTCACTTTTCCAACCATGTCAGATCTAGTTGATAATTTCTTAAATTTAGTAATATCAAAAGAATTCGAAAGTTCTGAATTATCAGAAACTATTGGTAGTTCTTGTGAAAAAGTTGTTACAAAACCATCTTCTGTTCTAAACTTTTTATCTCTCAAATCCTGATTTATTGAATAATTAAAATATAAATCAGTATAAGATCCTTCTTGCTTTTTAATTGTATTAGACGCCTTACCAGAAGTTTCTAAATCTTCAATTAAAAAATCTAATTCAGGACTTAAGTAAATATTTTGAAATTGTTCAAATCTTGTTCCAAGAGAAAAACCTAATTCAGTAGTTTTATATCCAGAGTCTGTTAAAAAGTCTGATGTAGAACTTTTTAAAGATGTAAATAATGTATTATCAGTATAATTAAAATTAGGTCTAGCATAAACAAATTGACCTTTAATAGAGTCAGCCGTAAGTTCAAAAAAAGTATTTAAATTAATTCCTTTTCCTAAAAAATTATTTTCTTTAATACCGGCTCCAAAAGTTTCTCCTCCGGTACCAAAACCAGCAGTTACAGAAATTTCGCCTGTTGGCCTTTCCTCAACGTCTAAATCTATAACTTTAAAGGTATCTTGAGAACCCTTTATGATATTTGTATCAACTTTTTTAAATATACCTAAACTTTGAATATTATTTACAGATTTATTGAATAAAATTTCATTAAATGGGTCTCCTTCGTCAACAATCAAATTATTACGAATAACTTCTTCTAAAGTATTAAAATTTCCACTAATATTTATTTTTTCAATATAAAATTTTTCACTTTCAGAAATATTTATTTCAAAATCGATTTTATCACCCTCAACTTTTTCAGTTATTGATGCATTAATAAACTCATATTGTTTTGTTAAAGCAATATTGTCTATATCTTTTAATATATCGTTAATTTTTAGTAGTGAGTATTTTTTACCTTTTAATTTTGGGAATTTTCTGACAATTGGTTTAAATAAATTTGGATCATAATTTGATGGAAGATTAAGTGTAAAATCATTAAAAAAATATTTTTTTCCTGGAGTTATATTGAAAATAAGATTAAAATTAGAATTCTTATCAAATTCAACAAATGAATTTTCAATTTTTATATTGTAATAACCATTATTTCTAAAATAAGTTTCTAATAATCTTTTATCTAGATCAATTAACTCTTTATTAATATATACGTTTCTAGAAATAAACTTCCAAAACTTATGTTCATCCGAGGCAATAACCTCTTTAAGTCTTTTGTCTTTAAAAATTTTTTCACCTAAAAAAATAATCTTTTTAATTTTGGCTTTTTCACCTAGCTCAATATTAATTTTTAAATCGACTGTATTTAATTCATCATTTACATTTTTTGAGCTTGAAATTTTAGCAAAATAAAATCCGTTGGTTTTTAGAATATTACTTATTAAATCCAAATCAGCTGATAATAATTCTTGATCAAAAGATTTCATTTCACTTAATTGCATCTTATCTTTAATAAATTCCACCAGAGATTGTTTTTTAATACCCTCTAATTGTAAATTTTCAATAATTGGATTTTCCTCTACTTTTAAAGATAAAATTTGATTTTCAAAATTTAAAATTATATTCCTAAAAAAATTTGTCTTATAAAGATTTTTAATTACTCTATCTAATTCAGATTTTGTAACTTCATCGTTTAAATTAATATCTGAAAAGATAATTATTGTTTCGTCTGAAATTCTTTTATTTCCTGAAATTTCGAATTTTTTAACTATTTCAGAACTAACAGATGTTAATAAGAAAAAAAATAATATTACTATTTTAAGTAAAAAGTTTGCCATAAATAATCGCTTTATATACCTAAAGTGTCTAATTTTAAATGAACATAATCTCTTAGATTATATATATCTTTTAAGTTTTTTGGCTGGATTTTCTTCAATTTTTGAAATTCTTTTAAATTTGAAATTTTATGAATCAATTTAATGAGTTTTTGAAAATTAATTTTTTTCTCTAAAAATTTATAAACTAAATAATCATTAACTGTAATTAAGGCTGTTTCAAATAAAGATGGATTTTTTGGTAATTTGTTAATTAATTTCACTAATGGGAACTTTCTTATATCTACTTTTTTTAAATCTAAATTATTTAAAGTATTCAAATCTAGAGGATTACTAATTAACCCTTTACCATTTTTATAATAAATTGAATTATAAATAGGTATTCTCATATCTGGCTCATGAATAAGAAATTTAGTTAAACCATTTTTAAATTTAATAATTGCATGGACATAAGATTTAGGATGTATAAGAATTGAAATATTTTTATAGTCAACATCAAAAATATTTTTTGCCTCAATTACCTCAAAAACTTTGTTCATTAATGTTGCTGAGTCTATTGTGATTTTTTTTCCCATACGCCAACTTGGATGTTTAAGAGCATCTTTTAATTTTATTTTTTTGAACTGCTTTTTTGGTAAATTCCTAAATGGCCCTCCAGAAGCTGTAATATAAATTTTTTCAATATCATTTTTCTCTTTATTTTCTAAGAGTGAAAAAATTGAAAAATGTTCAGAGTCAACAGGAATAAATTTAGTTTTATGTTTTTTTAATTCTTTTTTAATAAGTGGCCATCCACATATAATTGCCTCCTTATTTGCTATTGCAATTAATTTTGTATGAGTAATTATTTTATGTGTAGGCAATAATCCTCCTATACCAGAAATAGCACTCATAACATAATCGACTTTTTTCGGTAAAATCTTTTTTAGATTATCAAAGTTTTTAAATACATTAATTTCTTTTCCTTGATAAAAATTTTTCAATTTAATGAAACTTTTGAAGTCAGTGATTACTACATTTTTAACATTGAATTCTTTAGCCTGATTAATTAAATCTTTATAATTTGTATTAGCAGTTAGTAATTCTATCTTAAAATTTTTTTTATCTTTTTTTATGATGCTTAATAAAGATTTCCCGATGGAACTTGTTGAACCTAAAATAGCTATTTTTTTTTTCATCAAAATAATTTAAAAAATATATAAAAGATTGGTATTACAAAAATCAAACCATCAATTCTATCTAGCAAACCTCCATGTCCAGGAATAATTTTACCCGTATCTTTCACTTTCACTAATCTTTTAAAATATGAGATGATCAGGTCTCCTATTTGACTTATTAAAGAAATCGATAAAATTAATAAAAGATAATATAATTGCGTTTTAGTATTAAACCCGTTATAAATCTCGTCTTCAGTTAAAATTCTAAGCGAAATTGGAAAGTTATTTAACATTAATATCCCAATTATTAATGAACAAACAAAACTTCCAAAAACTCCAGCAAAAGTTTTATTAGGACTAATTTTTGTCAATTTTGGTCCTTTAAAAGTTTTTCCAAAAATGTAACCACCTAAATCTGTAAAAATACATATTAAAATTACAAATAAGAAATTATATAAACCAAAATTTTCTCTAAATCCAAATGCATGTAAAAAAGATAAAAATAAAAAAATAATTCCAAAAATTTTAAGTGAATTAAATTTTTTACACATTTTTATCCACTCATAACTTGTTAATAAAAATGCTATAATTAAAAAAAATGCAAAAAAAACAGATCCTTGAATTATAAAGAATATCGCTAATGGTATCAAAATAAGTGAACTCAATATTCTTTTTTCAAATTCTTTGATCATTAAATATTTCCAAAATTTCTTTTGATGTTCTTATATTTCCTAATTATTTTATTATAGTCTTTTTCATTAAAATCTGGCCATAATTTTTTTTCAAAAAATATCTCTGAATAAGCTAATTGCCATAATAAGAAATTACTTAATCTTTTTGTATTTCCTGTTCTAATCAATAAATCTGGATCAGGTACATTTTTGGTTTGCAGATATTTCTTTAAATTTTTTTCATTAATAACTTCTTTATTATCTTTTAATTGTTTGAAAGCATCAATTAACTCTACTTTAGAACCGTAATTAAGAGCTAAATTAATTTGTAATCTTCTATTTTTAGTAGTTCTTTTTTCAGAAAATCTTAAAAGATTATTCAATCTTGTTGAAAAATTTATTTTTCCGATAATTTTCAGCTTAATTTTTTGTTTATTAAGATCCTCAATTTTATCATTTAGAAAATTTTCTAATAAATTAAATAAAAACTTTATTTCTTTTTTGGGTCGCTTCCAGTTTTCTGTTGAAAATGCGTATAATGTAAGAAACCTAATGTTATTTTTGATAGTTTCATTTATTATTTTTTCGACAGTATCTATGCCAGCTCTATGTCCTGCATTTCTAGAATTTTTGTTTTTTAATCCCCATCTACCATTACCATCCATGATAATAGCTACATGATTTAATGGGTTCATATGGTCATTATTTCTTTTTCTTTAGTTGAAACCTTTTCATCAACAGTTGCAATATGTTTATCAGTTATATTTTGAACACTTTTTTCGTAAGACTTTTCCGCGTCCTCTCCAATTTCTTTAGATTTTAAAAGTTTTTTTAACTCTTCATTTGCGTCTCTTCTTATATTTCTAATTGAAATTTTACACTTTTCTCCCATTGCTTTTATTAACTTTTTAAGTTCAGTCCTTCTCTCTTCATTCAATTCTGGTATTGGTAATCTTATTAGTTGACCGTCTATCTGAGGATTTAATCCTAATTCTGATTTTTTTATTGCCGCATCTACTAAAGGCACATTATTTATATCCCAAACTTGGATATTTATCATTCTAGGTTCAGGCGTTGTGATACTTCCAATTTGATTTATAGGCATTTGTTGACCATAAACATCTACTTTGACAAGGTCTAACATTGCAGAATTAGCTCTACCAGTTCTTAATGAAGATAATTCTTTAGAAAATACCTCAATCGCTTTATCCATTTTAAGGCTATGTGATTTCTCATCAAACATTATTCGCCTATCTTAATTCTACTAAATTCCTTAATTTTTAAATCACTTATAGCTAATTCTTTTAAAACATCTTGAACTTTTTTTTTTGGTTCCATTACCCAGGCTTGAGTCAACAGAGCATTCTCCTCTTTAAATTTGTTCATTTTACCTAAGCTTATTTTTTTTGCAATTTCTTCAGGTTTGCCAGAATTTTTTAATTCTTCTGTAATCAATTCTTGTTCTTTTTCTATAATTGCTTTGTCAATTAGGCTAGCGTCTAGAGCTAGAGGGTTTGAGGCTGCAATATGCATTGATAATTGTTTTCCAAACAGATTGACTGTTTCTGAATTTTCTTTTGTCTCGAGAGAAACAACTACTGCTAATTTACCCAAATTGTCTTTAACAACTGTATGTAGATATCTATAATTTACAGAGGAAGTATTTGAAATAGTTTTAATTTTTCCAATTGTAATTTTTTCACCAATCTTTGCAATTAAAGCTACAAGGTTATCATCAACAGACGATCCATTTTTCATTTTAGCTTTTTTAAGTTCTTCAAGATTTGAATTAGTAAAGTTATTTAGTTCACTCAACTCCTTTACAAAATTAATAAAATCGTCATTTTTCGCCACAAAATCTGTTTCACAATTTACTTCAATTATTGATGTCTTTTTTTCATCACCACTTATAGCTACTACACCCTCCTTAGCCTCTCTAGACATTTTTTTTGAGGCTTTAGAAACTCCCTTTATTCTTAAAATTTCTATAGCTTTATCTAAATCACCATTAGATTCTTTTATGGCTATATTACAATCTTTAAAACCTGCGCCAGTTGCCTCTCTTAGCTTCTTGACTTTTTCAATATCACTCATTTTTAATTTACTTAATTTATTGTTTTACTTTAAATTTTTCGTCTAATTTTTCTCGATCTTTTTCTTGAACAGTTTTTATTGATTTAGTCTCCATTTTTTTTATCTCTTTTTTTTCAACTACTGGAATTAATTTTTTTGCTGAAATAATCGTCTCTTTAATTAGATTACAATACAAATCTATCGATCTTCTAGCATCATCATTACCTGGAATTGGGAAATCTATACCATCAGGATTTGAGTTACTATCTAAAATAGCAATAATCGGAATTCCTAATTTAACTGACTCTTGAATCGCAAGAGACTCGTAATTAGTGTCAATAATGAATACTAAGTCAGGAACTTTTTTCATTTCTACAATTCCACCTAAAGATCTTTGAAGTTTATCTTTTTTAACACTCATTTTAAGAAGTTCTTTTTTTGTAAAACCACGATTTTCAGATACTAAATTTTGTTCGAGTTGTTTTAATTTTTTAATTGAGTTTGAAATAGTTCCCCAATTTGTCAGCATTCCCCCAAGCCATCTATAATTTACAAAATACTGATCAGTTTCTTTGGCGACTTCAGCTATTGCCTCTGAAGCTTGTTTTTTTGTTGAAACAAATAATATTTTTCCATTATTAGATATAACTTCGTGAATTTTTTCCAGTGCAACTTTAGTAAGTTCTAAAGTTTGAGTTAAATCAATAATATGGATTGAGTCTCTTTTTCCAAAAATATATTTTTTCATTTTTGGATTCCATCTAAGTGTTTTGTGTCCTAAATGAACTCCTGCTTCTAATAATTGTTGGATTGTAACGTTAGGTATTTTCATATTTATTCCCGGTTAAGCCACCACAGTAATTTCCAATTAAGGACCGGAGGTATAAAACCAAAAACTGTGTGCGTTTTTGTTAATTTAGTGACTATGTACAAAAATTTTTTTTATTAAACAAGCTTAAAATTATCGAATAATCGCAGAAATCTCTTTATTTCTAATTATATTTAACATTTTTCTGTTGATATTTCTCTTATTCTTAAGTGTAAAATCTAATTCATTATTTTGGTCTCGTAATTTAATTTTAACAATTGTATTTCCATCATCAGGGATAATTTTTGAGATTTCGTTTAATTCATTTAATGATTTTAAGTTAAAAAGTACCTCTTCAATTGGTTTATTTATCAACTCTGAAAGTGAGGCTATTTTCTGAACATTTATTCTCTTAAAACGATTTTCTTCATCCGAAACAGATTTGGCTAAAGTTAATATTATTGATGATCCTTCTTTCAATATTCCACGATTTTTTTCTAAAACCTCAGAAAAAATGAATAATTCAAAAACACTAGTTAGATCAGTTAATTTTAAAACAGCATAGGGATTTCCTTTGGCAGTTTTTCTTTCTTGTATTTTTAATAAAGTTGCAGCGATATTTGAATTAATTATTTCATTATTATTATTAAAACTTAGGTAGTCTTTTATGTTATAGTCTTCAAATATTTCTTTAAATTGATTTAAGGGATGATCAGATATAAAGAAGCCAACAGACTCAAATTCTTTGGACAATCTCTCTTCAAACTTCCAGTCATCAATTTTCATTATTACTTCACTATCGGGGGTATTATTTTCACCAAATAAATCAATCTGATTAGCAGATTTATTTTCATAAATATTTTTAGATTTTGTAATAAAATTTGGTATTGAATTGAATAACGAATGTCTATTTAGATTTATATTATCAAAAGCACCTGCTTTAACTAAACCTTCTAATTGTAATTTGTTAATATCCTTTGGATTTACTCTGTTTAAAAAATCATTAATAGAACTAAATTTTCCATTTTTAATTCTTTCCTCAACAATATTTGAGACCGCTTCATATCCTACAGCTTTAATAGCCCCTAATGCATAATAGAATTTTTCTCCATCTGTTCTAAAATCTGCATAACACTCATTTATATCTGGTCTTACTATTTTTATTTTCAATCTTTTTAATTCCTCGTAAAATTCACTTAATTTATTTTGATTAGAAATATCCATTGTCATTGATGCAGCGATAAATTCTTTTGGATAATATGTCTTTAGATATGCCGTTTGATAAGAAATTATTGCATATGCAGCTGCATGACTTTTATTAAAACCATATTCTGCAAAAGGCTCTATTTTCAAAAATATTCCTGCAGCAACATCTTTACTAATACCATTGTTTACAGCACCAGAAATGAAATTTTGTTTTTGTTTTTCTAATTCTGCTCTTTTCTTTTTACCCATTGCTCTTCTTAGAATATCTGCTTGACCAGCAGTAAAACCGGATAATTTTTGTGCAATTTGCATTACTTGTTCTTGGTAAATTATTACTCCATAGGTAGGCCGTAAAATATCTTCAAGTAAAGGATGTAAATAATCGGGTGTCTTTATTCCATGTTTGCAATCATTATAAATTGGTATGTTGCTCATTGGACCTGGTCTATAAAGTGCTACCAGTGCAATAATGTCTTCTATGTGATTTGGTTTCATTTGCATCAATGCTTCACGCATTCCGGTACTTTCAATTTGAAATAAACCAACAGTTTTGCCAGATGACAAAAGATCAAAAACTTTTTGATCTTCAAAATTTATGTTTTCAATATTAAACTTTTTATCTTTTTTTCTTATTAGTTTTTGAGTGTTATTTATAACTGTTAAAGTTTTTAATCCCAAAAAATCAAACTTGATTAATCCTGCATTTTCAGCTGAGTACATGTCAAATTGTGTTGAGGGTAATAATAAGTCAGATGTTGCGTCCTTATATAATGGTACCATCTCAGTTAACTCTTTGTCTGCTATCACTACACCTGCAGCATGAGTTGCAACATTTCTATTTAGTCCTTCTAATTTTAATGAAAGATCTGTAAGTTTTTTTACTCTACTATCTTCATTTATCAGTTTTTGAAGTCTTGGTTCTCCAGCAATACATTCTGTAAGATTTTGCGGCCTTGATGGGTCGAACGGAATCATTTTTGATATACTGTCAACAAAACCATAAGCCAATCCTAAAACACGTCCAACATCTCTAATAACCATTCTGGCCTTTAATTTTCCGAATGTGATTATATGAGCTACACTATTTTCATATTTTTTTGTTAAATATTTAAAAACTAAATCTCTTTTTTCCTCGCAAAAATCTATATCAAAGTCAGGCATTGAAATTCTATCTGGATTTAAAAATCTCTCAAAAATTAGGTTAAATTTTATTGGATCAACATCAGTTATTGAAAGACACCAAGCGACCAGAGAACCAGCACCAGATCCTCTACCAGGTCCAACTGGTATATCATTTTCTTTTGCCCATTTAATATAGTCAGATACAATCAAAAAATAACTTGCATAATTCATTTTAATTATAATTTCTAATTCATGATCTAATCTATCTTTATATTTCAAATAATTCTTGTTAGATGCAAAATCTTTATTGTCTAAGTTAAATATCTTTATAAATTTTTCATTAAGGCCATCTAATGAGTTTTTCTTTAAGGTTTCGTCTGCGCTGATGCCTTTATCAGAACTGATATTAGGTAGTATAGGTTTGGATGATAAAGGTCTAAAATTACATCGAAATGGAAAGTTATAATTATTTTCTAATGCCTCAGGTAAATCAGCAAATAGATCAACCATTTCAGAATTAGTTTTAAGATAATGCTGATTGCTAAATCTAACTCTGTTTTTTTCGTTTACGTAAGTTTTATTTTTTATACATATCAATGCATCGTGTGCTTCATGCATATCTTTATTTATATAAAATACTTCATTAGTAGCGATTAGAGGAATATCTAATGTTTTTGAACTTGTTAAATTAAATTTTTCAAACTCTTTTTCATTTAAATCACCATGACGTTGTATTTCAATATAAAATCTATCACCATAACAATTTTTTAATTTTAAAAAAATTTCTTGAATTTCAGCATATTTACCTTTGTTAAACAATTGTCCAAAAAAACCATTAACCGTTCCAGAAAATATTGCTACTCCTTCATTTTTATTTAGTAGCTCATCAAAATCTAAATGCGGTTCGGAAAGCTCGTCATTTTTTAAAAAAGACAATGAAGATAACTTTATTATTGTTTTATATCCATCTTCATTTAATGCGAATAAAGGTATAAGACCTGTTGTATCACCCAATTTAAAATTAATTTGAGTTCCAATTATTGGTTGAGATCCAGATTTAGATAATTTTTCAGCAAACTCTAAGGCACCACATAAATTGGAGGTATCACACAAACCAATTGCTTTTAGTTTATTATCTTTAGAAATATCTTTTAAATCATCCAACTTGATAGCTCCTTCGCAAATAGAAAATTGAGAATGTATTTTTAGATGATTAAAATTTTCAGAATTAGACTCTTGCATTAATGGTTTTTATATTACCATTAACTATTTCCAACATGCAATCTGCCTTTTTAGCAAAAAATCTATTATGAGTTGCAAAAATAATCAGTCGGTTTGCATTTATTTGTTTTTTTAAAAGATCAAAAATAATCTTTGCGGTTTCTTGATCTAAACTTCCGGTTGGTTCATCAGCTAAGATAACTTGGGGATCATTAATTAAAGCTCTAGCTATTGATACTCTTTGTTTTTCACCTCCAGAAAGTTCTGCAGGATAATGGTAAATTCGATTCGATAAACCAACTTTTTTTAATAATTTTTTTGATTTTATTTCTGAAATTTCTTTATTTTTTTCAATAGCAAGATTGGCCAAATATACGTTTTCTAAAGCTGTGAAATCTGGAAGTAAATTATCCTGTTGATATATAATACCAATTTTATTAGCTCTTAAAACGTCATTATAGTTAGAATTTTTATAATCTATTTGTTTATTTCCATATTTCATTATACCACTTGATGGTCTATCGATTAATGACAACAAGTTTAGTAGTGTTGATTTTCCAGAACCAGAGGGTCCCATTAAAGAATAAATTTTTCCAAGTTTAAAATTATAAGTTAATTTTTTTAAAACTCTCAAATTTTTTTGGTGAGTAAAAGACTTAGAAATATTTGAAAGTTTAATAAAATTATTCATATTTTAATGCTTTAACAGGGTCAAGTTTTGCTGCTTTTAAAGCAGGGAAAATTGAAACAATAATTGTAATAATTATTGAACATAGCGAGATTAATAAAATTGATGGCGGGTTAATCTCTGAGGGCATCGTACTTAAAAAATATATTTCTTCTGGAAACAAACTTATGTTAAACAGAGTGCTTAAAAATTGTCTTAAACTTTCAACATATATTGAAAAAGTTACACCAAGAATAATCCCAAAAATTGTGGCAGATGTTCCTATTATTACTCCAACTAGAAAAAATATTTTTACAATTGATTTGTTAAGTACACCAATAGATTTTAATATCGCAATATCTTTTGTTTTGTTTTTAACCAATATAGTTAAACCAGAAATTATATTAAAAGCGGCTACAATAATAATTAAAGACAATATTATAAACATTACATTTCTCTCAACTTTAAGAGCTGAAAAAAGTGCACTATTCATATCTGACCAAGAATACACAAATTCATTTTTAAAAATTTTCTGTACTATTTCCTTTTGATCTTCAATTTTTTGAGGGTTTTTAAGATAAATTTCTAAATTTCTATCATCCTTTTTTAGATTAAAGAACTCCTCTAGAGTTGATAAATTTATAAAAGCTATATTGTTGTCAAAATCAACAAGTCCACTTTCAAAAATTGATACAACTGTAAAAGTTTTTTGTTTAGGTATATTACCTATTATTGTCTCAATTCCACTTGAGGACATAATTGTAATATCATCCCCTATATTAAGATTAAGAGTAAAACTGAGCTCTTTCCCAATTGAAATAAAATTTTTAGTTAAGTTATTTCTGTTGCCTAAAAAATTTTTATTCTTTACTAATTCAAGTTTTGGGAAATCATTATTTTTATAACCTCGCAATACTATTCCTTTGGAGGTCTCACTTTTAATCATTATGGCCTCACCTGAATTGCTTAAAATCAATTCATCAGAAATAAGTTTTAAATTGTTAAGTTTTAACTTTTCAATTTCGATTACATTTTCATATGGTTTGACAGTTATATGAGCATTGAAACCAACTATCTTATTAATTAGTTCTGTCCGGAAACCATTCATGACTGACATAACAATTATTAGAACGGCTACACCAAGACTGATACCTATAAAGGAAAAAATTGAAATGACATTTAGAAAGCCATCTTTTTTTCTAGCTTTCAAAAACCTGAGGGTAATTTCTTTTTCTAAAGTAGAAATCAATTTTTTTCTTTTTGTTTTTTGATTATTTCTATTATTTCAGCTATTTTTAATTTTTTTGTTTCTTTTCCAACTTCTTTAAATTCTATTAAGTCACCCTCAGTTTGTTTACCTATTATTATTTGATATGGAGCACCTATTAAATTCATCTTTTTTATTTTTGATGAAAAATTTTCATCAGTATCATCAATTATTGCGTCAATGTTGTTTTTTTCTAATTCAGAATTAAACTTATTTGCTTTTTCTAATGCTGAATTATCATTTTTATTTATCATCGTTATTATTCCAATATCATATGGTGCAACAGATATTGGCCATTTCATGATTTCATTTTTCTCATCGTATTTTGCTTCTATTATTGCACCTACTAACCTTGAAACTCCTATGCCGTATGAGCCCATTTTAACAAAATCTTTTTTACCGCCAGGAAGATCTACTGATGCACCCATTGGTTTTGAATATTTGTCACCAAAATAAAATATATGACCCACCTCAATACCTTTAGTTTTCAATCGATTAGTTTCTGAAACTTTTTTTTCAAACTCATTATTGTCAAATTTTTCATCAGTAACTGAGTAAAATTCTTCATATTTTTTTCTCAGGTCCTCCAACGATTTTTTTTCTAATTTTGTGCCCTCACTTTTCAAATCAAAAATTCTCTTATCTGTATAAATTTTACTTTCACCAGTTTCAGCTAAAATAATAAACTCATGAGAAAGGTTACCTCCTATAGGTCCAGTATCAGCAGCCATTGGAATGGCAGTAAGATCTAATCTCTTAAAAGTTTTTAAATAAGATAAAAAAAATTTATTATAAGAAAATAAAGCTTCCTCATCAGAAATATCGAATGAGTAAGCATCTTTCATATAAAACTCTCTACATCTCATTATTCCAAATCGTGGTCTAATCTCATCTCTAAATTTCCATTGAATATGATATAAAAGTTGCGGAAGAGATTTATAAGATTTAACTGATGCTCTAAATATATCTGTTACAAGTTCTTCATTGGTTGGGCCGTAAAGCATTTCACGATTTTGACGATCTTTTATTCTTAGCATTTCTTCACCGTAGTCCTCGTAGCGCCCACTCTCTTTCCATATTTCACTTGATTGTATGGTTGGCATCAAAATTTCTTGAGCTCCAATTTTGTTTTGCTCTTCTCTAACAATATCCTCAATTTTTTTCATGACTTTAAAACCTAATGGTAACCAAGAGTAAATTCCTGCTGATGATTGTTTAATCATTCCCACACGTAACATTAATTGATGTGATTTTATTTTGGCTTCTGAAGGATTGTTTTTTAAAATTGGAATAAATGATTGTGAAATATACATTCTAAGTGATTATATTTCTTAAATTTAAATATTCAAATTTCATAAGTAAGTAAATAATTATAAACAAAACTGTTGTAATTCCAGTACAATAAACAAATTTCTTTAACATTTTTGGATTTTCTGGGGAGCCTGGATCCTCACCCTCAATTTTAATCACTTTATTTCTCTCTACATCTATTGGTAGAATTGCAAAGAAAATTATCCACCAAATAATTATATAGATTATTGCTAATCCTGTGAGGCTCATTAAATCTTAACCAAGTTAATATTAGCGAATGGTTTTTTTCCAGTTTTTTCTTTAGTAAATTTACGACAAGCAATTTTTAGTGCATCAATTAAATTGTGTTCTTGCTGTTTATTACCAAGTTTAAATGTTCTTGATGTTTTTTCAATTTCATCTTCTAGTCCATATAAAAACTCCTCTTTCTCATAAACAGGCAATCCCTTGAAAGTGATTATTGGACTATTGTGGATATTTCCCTTTGGAGTAATTAAAATTGTTATTTCCAAATATCCATTACTACTCAAATTTCTTCTGTCTTTTATTGACTGAGAATCTTCTTCAACACTAACATTTCCATCTAAATATAATCTACCACTCGGTGCTTTATCATAAACTTCTGGTTTATCTCCAGGTGATAATTTTACAATATCTCCATTTTCAACTTGAACAGGATGAGGAACCTGCATTTCTTTTGCAAAATTGATATGTTCTATCATATGTCTGTGCTCTCCATGAACTGGAATAACACATTGGGGTTTGACCCATTGATACATATCTTTAAGATCTTCTCGATTTGGATGACCTGATACATGAATAAATTCAGTTTCTTCAGAGATCACCTCGATACCATCTTTCACTAATTGATTATGAAGCTTATAAAGTTTTTTTTCATTACCTGGAATAATTTTTGATGAAAAAATTACAGCGTCATCTTTTTCAATAAATACATCTGGATGAACATAATTTGCTATTCGCATCATTGCTCCCATTGGTTCACCTTGACTACCTGTGCATAAATAGAGAATTTTTTCTCTAGAGAAATTTTTTGCATCCCTAGGATCAATAGGTTCAATTGTATTTTTTAAATATCCACATTGTCTTGCAGCCTTATAAATTCTATGCATTGATCTTCCAACTAAAGATATCTGTCTCCCAGATTTTTCAGCGCAATAAAAAGCTGTTTCCATTCTTGCGACGTTTGACGCAAAAGAAGTAATGATAACTCTTTTTTTTAATCGATTAACTATATTTAACAAATTTTTTCTTACATCTAACTCTGATCCTGATCTTCCGGCACTAAAAACATTTGTTGAATCACAAATCATTGCTAAGACACCCTCATCACCTATTTCTTTTAACCTTTTAGAATTAATTTCATCACCGATTAGTGGATTTGGATCAACTTTCCAGTCTCCAGTATGTAGAATTACACCTGCTGGGGTTTTTATTCTCAAACCATTTGGCTCTAGTATTGAATGTGTTAAAGTGATGTATTCAATCTCAAACTTTTCTAATGAAATATTTCCATTTAATTCAACAATTTGTAGATCTTTAGTAATATCAATATGTTTTTCTTTAAATTTTTCCTTTATCAAAACAGCTGTGAACGGTGTTGCGTATATCTTACATTGAAGTTTTGGCCATAAATGAGCAATTGCTCCAATGTGATCTTCATGAGCATGGGTAAGAACTATACCTAATAAATTATCTTTCTTTTCAACAATAAATCCTGGATCTGGATAAATTAAATCTATTCCAGGAAGAGTATCATCTGCAAAAGTAACACCAATATCAACCATGATCCATTTGTGGTCGCCTGGTAAACCATAACCAAACAGATTCATATTCATCCCAATTTCACCAGATCCACCTAGTGGACAAAATAATAATTCTTCTTTCATCTATTTAATAATTTAGAAATTTTTATAAGACCCTTAACAGTGATATCTTTGTTTTCAATAACTTTTGTTTTAATCGAATTTTTAAATAAATCAGAAAAGCCACCCGTAATAACAACCTTATAAGATTTTCTTGTTTCTTTCTTAATCAAATTAATAATATTGTCAATTAAGCCTGCATAGCCCCAAAAAAAACCTGATCTAACAGCTGAATTCGTATCAATTCCAATTACTTTTTTTATTTTTTTAAGATTAATTTTTGGTATCAGAGTAGCCTTATCAGTTAAAGTATTTAATGAAATACTTATACCGGGAGCAATAACGCCTCCTCGGTAAGTATTATTTGCTAATACATCGAACGTTGTAGCTGTGCCAAAATCTAAAATGATGAAATTTTTCTTAGGACTCATTAAACTTATTGCATTTGCCAGTCTATCAGAGCCGACTTGTTTAAAGTTTGCTTTTATATTTAGAATAGATTTTAAATTGAGATCTTTTATTTCATAACACTTAACTTTAGTTTTTTTTGATATAAATCTTTTAATAGAGTTAAAAGTTTTTGGGACAACGCTACAAAATAATATCTTTTCAATATTCTTGAAATCTTTTGTTAAAATTTTAAATTTTTTATTAAGAATTGAGTTTGTTATTGATTTTGATGGTAAACTTATTTTTTTTAAGATCTTATCTTTAGGATTTACTAAAAATAATTTGGTTACTGAATTTCCAATATCTCCTAAAATAAGCATATTTATATTTATACTCTTTTTTTAATAAATCTCTTTAAATTATTTTCAAAAATCTTTTTTAGTTTTAATTCAAATTTTTTTTTTGATATATCTTTGTTTATAAGCTCTCTTAAATGAGTAGTTGGATAATTTCTTATAAAGGGACTTTTTATTAAATTTACTCCGATACCAACAATCAAATAAGTACTATTAAATTTATTCACTTTTTCTTGTAATATTCCACATATCTTTTTTTTTTGGATTAAAAGATCATTAGGTTTTTTAAAATGAATCTTTTTTTTATAATATTGTGAAATACATTTTTTAACTATTAAACAATTAATTTTAGTTAATTTATTTAAAGATATCTTAAAGTTTTTAAGATTATAAAAAAAACTTACGAATAAATTTCCTTTATAGGAAACCCATTTTTTTCCATATTGGCCTCTACCATTAACTTGCAAATCAGATAAGATCATACCAAAATCATAATTATAATTTTTGATTATTCTTATTGCGGTATTGTTGGTACTTTTTACTTTATTAAATCTAAATATTTTAAATTTCATTAAATTATATTGATTTTTGAAACTACATCAATCAATTCACTAGGAAAAATAAAGTACATTAAAATTAGTATTGTAGAAACTGTTAAAGATAACTTCAACCAAAGGTTATGATCTTTGTCGTAACTATCTTTTTCCTCATCAAAATACATTATCTTAATAATTCGCAAGTAATAAAACGCTGCTACTACTGTTGATAATAGTCCAACAATAGCTAAAAAATACATTGACTGTTCAATGACAGATTTAAAAATATAAAATTTTGCAAAAAAACCTGCTAGTGGTGGTATTCCGGCTAGAGAAAATAGAATTATCAATAATGAAATTGAAAGCAAGGGATGATTTTTTGATAATCCTGATAAATCATCTATTTGTTCATAATAAATATTGTTTCTTTTCATCATTAACAAACATGAAAAAAAACCTAAGTTCATGATAATATAAATGGTCATATAGATAACTGAGCTTTGAATCCCTTCATTAGACCCAGTTGCTAAACCTGCTAATGCATATCCAATATGACTAATAGAACTATAAGCTATAAGTCTTTTAAGATTTTTTTGTCCTATTGCTGCTATCGCACCAAAAAGCATGGATGCGATTGATAAAAAAACTAAAATCATTTGCCACTGATCAATAAGATTTAAAAAAGGAACATATAAAAATCTTATAAAGACAGTTAATGCTGCTATTTTAGGAACCATTGTAAAAAATAATGTTACAGATGTTGGCGATCCCTCATATACGTCTGGGGCCCACATATGAAAAGGTACAGCAGAAATTTTAAACGCTAAACCCACCAAAATAAAAACTATTCCAAAAGTAATAGCATATTCATTTGTATTAAATTGGTTTGAAATAACATTGAAATTTGTTGAGCCGGTAAAACCATAAATTAAAGAACAACCATATAATAATAAACCTGAGGATAATGCGCTTAAAACAAAATATTTTAATCCTGCTTCAGATGATTTTAATTGATCTCTATTAAATGTTGCCAAAACATATAAGGCTAATGACTGAAGCTCTAAACCCATATAGAAAACAATTAGATCATTAGAGCTAATCATAATCATCATGCCCAATACAGAACTTAGAATTAAAATTGGATATTCAATTTTGAAAATTTTAAAGGTTCTTAAATAATTTGATGAAATTAGCAAAACTACAAAAGCAGCCAATAAAGTTATAATCTTCATGAATGATGACAAATAATCAATGATAATACTCTCATTAAATAGAGTTGTTGGATTAATACTTAAAGTTTCATTAAATGTAATGACTGCTGTAATTAATAAAACTAATAATGAAATATTATGAATTATTTTTGAACTATCTTTTTTAAAAACCCCTAAGATAAGTAAAAACATTATTGATAATGAGATAAAAATTTCTGGAAATATTAATTCAATATTACTCATTGTTTACTTGCCACACTGAAAGTGTATGTATCTATTAAATCTCTTATTGAAACTTCAATAGTGTTAATTAATGGTTCTGGATAAAAACCGAAATATAAAGTTGGTATGGCTAAACACGTGAGCGTGAACGCCTCTGATTTATTTAAATCAATCATTTTTTTTAACTCAGAGTTTATTAGTTTTCCAAAAATAACTCTTTTGTACAACCAAAGCATATATGCTGCTCCAATGATAACTCCTAAACTTGCTAATACTGCTACTAAAAAATTATCTTTAAAAGCAGCCATTAAAATTAAAAATTCACCAACAAACCCACTTGTTCCAGGTAATCCTAAAGCAGCTAAAGTAAATACCATAAATAAAATAGCATATTTGGGTATAACAGTAACAATACCTCCATAGGTTGCGATCAATCTAGAATGCATTCGATCATAAACTACACCAACACATAAAAATAAAGCTGCAGATACTAGACCGTGGCTGATCATTTGAATTATACTTCCTTCAATACCTTGCTGTTGAATGGTAAATATTCCTAAAGTAACAAATCCCATATGGGCCACAGAAGAATATGCTATTAATTTTTTCATGTCCTCTTGCATTAAAGCTATTAACGACGTGAAAATAATTGCAATAACACTTAATGCGTAAATTAAAGGAGTAAAAACTTCTGAAGCAGAGGGAAATAATCCCAAAGAAAATCTTATAAAACCGTATCCAGCCATTTTAAGCAAAATCGCTGCTAACAACACAGATCCAGCAGTAGGAGCTTCAACGTGTGCATCTGGAAGCCATGTATGAACTGGCCACATTGGAGTTTTTACAGCAAATGAACTAAAAAAAGCTAGCCACAACAAATTTTGATATTTCGTGTCTATACCTAATTCATAAAGTTGAACAACATCTGTGGTGCCTGTGATCCAATAAATTGAAATTATTGCCACTAACATTAGAACTGATCCCAAAAGAGTAAATAAAAAAAACTTAAAAGCAGAATAAACTCTTCTTGCTCCACCCCAAATTCCAATAATTAAAAACATTGGGATTAATCCAGCCTCGAAAAATAAGTAAAAAACAACAAGATCTAGAGAACAAAAAACACCTATCATGAAAGTTTCCATAACAAGTATAGCTATTAAAAATTCATTTAATCTTTTCGTGACTGAATTATTAACTGAAATTATACATAAAGGAGTAATAAATGTTGTAAGAATTATAAAAAGTATTGATATTCCGTCAACTCCTACTTTGTAATTAATTAAACCTTTGATCCAAATTCTATCTTCAACAAATTGGAAAGCAGAAGTTGTTTGGTCAAATAAAAACCATAAATAAATAGATAAAAAAAAGTTTACTAGAGATGTAAATAAAGCAACATATTTTGCAGTAATCTTATTTTCACTTTTACTTTTTGTGAAAAATAAAAAGAGTGCTCCAATAGAAGGTAAAAGTATTAAAGAGGAAAGAATTGGGAAATTCATTATTTAACAATTAAGAAGGTTAAAAAAGCAGAAAAACCAAGTAACATTATAAATGCATATTGATAAATATAACCACTTTGAAATTTGTTGGCTTTGATAGAAAATTTTTTAATTATTCCAGAAATACCATCAGGTCCAAAGCCATCGATAACTTTAATATCAAAAAACTTCCACAAAAATAATCCAAATTTTTTCGAAGACTTTACGAATAAAGTGTCGTAAATTTCGTCAAAATACCATTTGTTTAACAGAAATTTATATAGTGGCTCATTAATATTGACTAGTTGGGTTGGAAAATTCTTGTTTTTTACAAATAAATAGTAAGCAAGTGGTATAGATAAAATTACTAAAGTTGGAGTTAAAATTAAAAACCATAATGGTGGATGATCGGTACTTAATGGTTCTAAAAAGAAAATTGATTCATTCCAAAAATTATTAATTCCATCATAACCTATAAATAAATTCTTAAAAATAAATCCAGCAAAAATCGCTCCAATAGATAATATTATCAAAGGTATTAACATAACTAGAGGAGACTCATGTGTTTCCTCAATCTTAAATTCCTTGTTGTTATATTGTCCATGAAAAGTTTTAAACATCAGTCTCCAGGAATAAATTGATGTTAAAAAAGCTGTTAATATACCTATTCCAGCTGCATAATATCCTGTAGTAGTACCACTTAAATATGCAAATTCTATAATTGCATCCTTAGAATAAAAACCAGATAGCAAAGGAAAGCCTGTTAATGCCAAAGTTCCAATTATCATTAAAGCATAAGTGTAAGGTAATTTTCTCCATACTCCTCCCATGTTATTTATATTTTGCTCATCTTTAAATGCATGGATAACTGACCCTGATCCTAGAAATAATAACGCCTTAAAAAATGCATGAGTAAATAGGTGAAACATTGCAACATTATATGCACCTACTCCAGCAGCAAAAAACATATAACCTAATTGACTGCACGTGGAATAAGCTATGATTTTTTTTATGTCTGTTTGAACTAAAGCTACACTCGCTGCAAAAAAAGCGGTACTCATACCTACTACAGTGACAATGTTTAAAGCTAACTCTGAATATTCGTATATCGGTGAACATCTTACGACTAAAAAAACTCCAGCAGTAACCATAGTGGCTGCATGGATCAAAGCTGAAACAGGTGTTGGGCCTTCCATTGCATCTGGTAACCAAGTATGTAAAAAAATTTGAGCCGATTTACCCATAGCACCAATGAACAATAGTATACAAATTAAATCTATCGCATTAATCTGAATACCTAAAAAATTAAGTTTTTCATCTACAACTGTTGGGATTTGATTAAAAACTTCTGTGTAGTTAACTGTACCAAATAAATAAAAAATTAAAAATATACCAAGAGCAAAACCAAAATCTCCAACTCTATTTACAACAAACGCCTTAATAGCTGCTGCATTTGCAGTTTCCTTTTTAAACCAAAAACCAATTAAAAAATACGAGCAAAGACCAACTCCCTCCCAACCAAAAAATAATTGAATAAAATTATCAGCTGTTACCAACATTAACATCGCAAACGTAAATAATGATAAGTAAGCCATAAATCTTGGTTTATGAGGATCGTGTGACATGTATCCAATCGAATAGATGTGAACTAACGCAGAAACAAAAGTTACGACAACTAACATTACTGAGGATAATGCATCAATTTTCATTGACCAGTTTACCTCTAGTGATCCAGAATTAATCCATGTAGCGATCTTAATATTTTCCTCGTACTGATTAAAAATTACCTCATAAAATACAATTGCTGAAAAAATAGCTGAAATTGATACTAATAAACTTGTTACTATTTCAGAATTTCTGTCGCCTATGAATTTACCAAAAAATCCAGATATAATTGAAGCAATCAATGGCAATGCTAAAATTGAAATTTCCATTTTATCCTTTTAATTTATCTATCTCTTCAACTCTTATAGTTCCCGCATTTCTGTAATAGACTACTATTATTGCAAGACCAATGGCTGCTTCAGCAGCTGCTACAGTTAAAATAAATAATGTAAAAACTTGACCAGTTAAATCACCAAGATAAATAGAAAATGATACTAAATTAATGTTCACAGCTAATAATATCAGCTCTATACTCATCAAAATCACAATAATATTTTTTCTATTAAGGAAGATACCAATCACACCAATACTAAAAATAACCGCTCCTAAAGTAAGATAATGTCCTAAACCTATTTCAGTCATCTATCTTTACTCCTTTATTTGGTTGAACTTCTAAAACTTCGATACCTTCAGACCTTTCTCTAGAAATTTGTTTCAAATAACTTTGTGTTTTTAATCCTTCTCTTCGTCTAAAGGTAAGAACGATCGCACCAATCATTGCAATTAATAATATCATTCCACTAATTTGAAAAATATGAATGTAATCAGTATACAAAACCTGGCCTAATGAGTGTGTATTACTTATTTCATCAGAAATTTGAGAAGTATTCGGATTAGACAATTCAGGTTTATATTTCCAACCGCCTACAACAATAATTAACTCAAAAAAAATAATTGTGCTTATAATTAAACCCACTGGAATGTGGCTAGAAGAAGTTGACTCAGAATTAAACCATTGATTTTTTTGTTGAGCAACATTTAACATCATCACAACGAATAAGAACAAAACAGCTACCGCACCAACATATACAATGAGCATTATCATTCCCAAAAACTCTGCGCCAATCATTATAAAGAGACATGAAATACTAATAAAATCTAATATTAAAAAAAAAACTGAATGCACAGTATTTTTCGAAACTGTTACCATGATGGCTGAAATAACTGCAATAATTGAAAAAACGTAAAAAAATATTGCATGAGCTACCATAAATTTACCTATAAGGATTGTCTGATTTTATATTCGCCGCTAAAATATTTTCCCATCTATCACCATTATCTAAAAGTTTTTCTTTGGTATAATAAAGCTCTTCCCTTGTCTCTGTTGAAAATTCAAAATTTGGACCTTGAACAATTGCATCTACAGGGCATGACTCTTCACATAAACCGCAATAAATACATTTCATCATATCAATATCGTAACGTGTAGTTTTTCTGCTTCCATCAGATCTTTCAGCTGACTCGATTGTAATTGCTTGTGCTGGACAGACTGCTTCACACAACTTACATGCTATACATCTCTCTTCACCATTTGGATATCTTCTAAGTGCATGCTCTCCTCTAAATCTTGGGCTAATTTTTCCTTTTTCAAAAGGATAATTTATTGTTTTTTTTGTTTTAAACATTTCTCTTAAAGCGATTAGTAAGCCAGTTGCAAAATCAACCATGAATATTGTTTTTAAAAATCTTGTAATTTTCATTTAGAGTGATGGTAAAAGGTTAAAATAAAATAAATAACTAGCAGTCAAAACAACATAGGTAAGAGAAAATGGAAGGAATATTTTCCAACCTAATCTCATTAATTGATCATATCTATATCTTGGTACAACTGCTTTAACTAATGCAAATAAAATAAATAAAAGTAATATTTTTAGAATTAACCAAAGAGCTCCTGGAACCAAATTAAATGGATATAAATCAATAGGTGATAGCCAGCCTCCCAGAAATAAAATTGATCCTAAAGCACACATTAATAAAATATTTGCGTACTCTCCCAACCAGAACATTGCATACATCATACCAGAATATTCGGTTTGATATCCAGCAACTAATTCTGCTTCAGCTTCAGGTAAATCAAATGGCGGTCGATTTGTTTCTGCTAAGGCAGAAATAAAAAATATTACAAACATTGGAAATAACGGAATTATGAACCAGATATTTTGTTGAGCTAAAACGATATCACTTAAATTTAATGATCCTACACACAAAAGGACATTGATGATGATTATGCCAATTGAAACTTCATAAGAAACCATTTGCGCTGCAGATCTGATTGACCCTAAAAAAGGATATTTGGAATTGGACGCCCATCCTCCCATGATAATTCCATAAACTCCAAGAGATGAGACAGCAAAAATATATAGAATTCCAACATTTATATTAGCTAAAACCTGATCTTCTCCAAAAGGTATAACTGCCCAAGCTATTAAAGCTAAAGTCATAGTAATAATTGGAGCTAAAATAAAAATAATCTTATTAGAGCTAGCTGGTATTATGATTTCTTTAAAAATATATTTTAGTGCATCAGCTAATGACTGTAATAAACCAAAAGGACCAACAACATTAGGACCTTGTCTTTTTTGAACGAAAGCCCAAACTCTTCTATCTAACCAAACAATCATGGCAACAGAAACTAAAACTGGGACAAGAAGAAAGAGGATTTTATAAACCTCTTCAAAAACTAAATTTATATATTCCATTATTTACCCTTCGGTGCCGGTTCGTTTAACCTCTAATTTAGAATTATAACAATTCAACATTGTTTTTGATGATCGTGCAATTACATTTGAAAAATAGTAATCCTTATATGTTATTTTAAGGATTTCATCCTCAAAATTTATTAAATCTACTTTAGTGTTAGAGAGATTTTCTTGTTTTTCTTTTTTTAAATTTAGATAATTAAACATACTGCTCTCTAATTCTTCTTTATCATTAAAAAGTTTTCTATTATTTATTAATTCGGCAAGATCATTTATAATTTCCCAATCCTCTTTAGCATCACCTGGTGGATATGACGCCTTATAAGCTTTTTGTAATTTGCCTTCTAAATTGGTATAATGACCTGATTGCTCTGTGTAAGCTGCACCTGGCAAAATAATATCTGCTAGTTCTGCGCCATTATCCCCATGGCTACCTATATATATTATAAATTCATTTTTTTTATTAAATTTGAGATTGTCTTGTCCTACTAAAAAAACTAAATCAAATTTATTTTCATTCAGTTTCTTTATTAACTCATTTGATGGATCAATTATATCAAGATCTAAACTCCCAACTGTAGCTGCATCAGAAGGTAAAAAATTTAAAGGACTCCAATCATCAGTAAATTTATTATTATTCAATAAAAAGTTTTTAAATGAACTAAACAAAAATTCTGCTGACTTAGATTTTAAAAACGACTCTCCAAATATTATTAATGGTTTTTGAGCATCAATAATATCTTTTGTAAGTGCATTTTTATTCTCAAAAATATCTTTGATTGTTTGAGTTTTTCCATCAAGGCTTTGATAAGGATAAGTTAGATCACCTACATCATTTAAAGAAACAATTTTAACTTTATTTTTTAGATAAGCTTTTCGAATTCTTGCATTTAGCATTGTTGCTTCAAATCTTGGATTAGTACCAATTAACAGAATAAAATCTGACTCCTCAATACCATTAATCGTTGAATTGAATAAATAGTTTTCTCTTTTAGAGCTATCAATAAACATATCAGATGATCTAGACTCATAATTTTTTGTATCTATAGTTCTCTCTAAGAATTCCTTAAATATGTAACTAGCCTCCATATTTATCAGATCACCCACAAATCCTGCTATTTTATCTTTATCAGTATTTTCGATTTTTGATTTTATAATTTTAAAAACTTCATCCCATGATGCTTTATCAAATTTATTATTATATTTGACATAAGGCGTATCGAGTCTTTGGTTTAATAATCCATCACAAGCATATCTTGTTTTGTCTGATATCCATTCCTCATTTATATCCTCATTGATTACTGGTAGTACTCTTTTTACTTCCCAGTCATATGTGTCTACTCTGATATTTGATCCAACAGCATCCATTACATCAATAGTCTCCGTTTTTTTTAACTCCCAGGGTCTTGCTTCAAATACATAAGGTTTAGACGTTAGGGCTCCTACAGGGCAAAGATCTATTACATTACCTGATAATTCTGACTGTATTGATTTTTCTAAGTATGTTGTGATTTGCATATCTTCACCTCTACCTATTGCACCTAGTTCAGGCACACCAGCAATTTCTGTTGCAAATCTAATGCATCTAGTGCAATGAATACATCTGGTCATTTGGGTCTTAATAAGTGGACCCATGTTTTTATCAGGAACTGCTCTTTTATTCTCTTTAAATCTAGATTTATCAATTCCATAAAACATTGACTGGTCTTGAAGGTCACATTCACCACCTTGGTCACAAACAGGACAATCCAAAGGATGATTTGCTAATAAAAATTCCATTACACCCTTTCTAGATTTTTCTATTTTGGGAGTATTTGTTTTTATAACCATACCCTCAGCAGCAGGCATTGCACAAGAGGCTATAGGTTTTGGAGATTTTTCCATCTCAACAAGACACATTCTGCAATTTCCAGCAATTGATAATTTTTCATGATAACAAAATCTTGGAATTTCGACTCCAACTTTTTCACAAGCTTGTAGGACAGTCAAACCCTCCTCGACTTCAACTTCTATATCGTTTACTTTTAATTTAAGCATTCTTATCTAACAAGTGTTGATCTACCAAGTAAGGAATATTTTGAGTTTCTTTTACAATCGGATCAAAATTATTTCTTTTTTTAATTTCATCTTTAAAATGTCTTAACAAACCTTGAACAGGCCAAGATGATCCCTCTCCAAATGCACATATTGTGTGACCTTCAATTTGTTTAGTTACATCGCCCAGCATTTCAATTTCATCTTTTGAAGCCTCTCCTTTTGCCATTCTTTCGAGCATTCTCCACATCCAACCTGAACCCTCTCTACAAGGTGTGCATTGACCACAACTTTCATGCTTATAGAATCTAGCAATTCTTGCCATACATTTAATTATGTCTTGATCTTTATTTATTACGACTACTCCTGCTGTACCTAGCCCACTCTTTTCGGCAACTAAAGAGTCAAAATCCATAGTTAGTGTTTCACACTTTTCTTTAGGAATAAGTGGCATTGAAGATCCTCCAGGTATAACGGCTTGTAGATTGTCCCAACCACCTACGACACCCCCTGCATGAACTTCAATTAATTCTTTCAAAGGTATGTTCATTTCCTCTTCAACATTACATGGATTATTTACATTTCCAGAAATACAAAATATTTTAGTTCCAGTATTTTTCTCTCTACCCAAAGAAGCAAACCATTTACCACCTCTTCTTAGAATTGTTGGAACCACAGCTATAGTCTCAACATTGTTAATTATTGTTGGACACCCATACAAACCAATTAAAGCTGGGAAAGGTGGTTTTAATCTTGGTTGACCTTTGTTACCCTCAATGCTCTCGAGTAATGCTGTCTCTTCTCCACAGATATAAGCTCCTGCACCGTAATGTATATAAATATCTAAATTCCATCCAGTTCCAGCTGCATTTTTTCCAATTAATTTTTTTTCATAAGCCTCGTCAATTGCAGCTTGAAGCTTTTGTCCATCAACAAAATACTCGCCTCTTATATATATATAACAAACATGTGCTTGAATTGCATATGAAGCTATTAAACAACCCTCAATGAGCTTATGTGGTTCAAACCTTAAGATATCTCTATCTTTACACGTGCCTGGCTCAGACTCGTCACCATTAATAACAAGGTAGTGAGGTCTAGATCCAACTTCTTTTGGTGCAAATGACCACTTAAGACCTGTAGGAAAACCTGCTCCCCCTCTTCCTCTTAATTGAGAATCTTTGATTTCATTTATGATCCAATCTCTACCTTTTTCAGTAATTTCTTTTGTATTTACCCAATCACCTCTTTTTTGAGCTGAAGTTAAATCTGAACCCAAATCGTTATATAAATTTTGAAAAATTCTATCTTGATCCTTAAGCATTTTTTAATTCCATTAATGTTTTTCTTCCATTTTCTGGTTCATTGTTTATGCGTCCTCTGTATGAACCTGGTTTAGGTTTTTCATCTTTTAAAATTTTATCTAAAATTTCTAAAGTTTTTTCTTTGTCTAAATCTTCATAATAATCATCATTAATTTGCATCATTGGAGCAGTGACACATGCACCTAAACACTCTACTTCCATCCATGAACAATTTTTATCTGATAATAATTCAGACTCATTTTCAGATATTTTTTCTTTGCAGGCCTCAACTAATTTACCAGCTCCCCTTATCATACAAGGTGTCGTAGTACAAACTTGAATGAAATATTTTCCAACTGGCGATAAATTAAACATACTATAAAAAGTTGCTACTTCATAAACTTTTATGTAAGGCATATCTAAAAGTTTAGCTATATATTTCATAGCAACTAAAGGTATCCAATTATTATTTTGCTTTTGGGCTATATATAACAATGCCATGACTGCACTTTGTTGTTTTCCCTTAGGATATTTTGAAATAATTTTATTGGCTGCTTCTAAAGAGGATGAATTAAATTCAAAGTTCTCTGGTTGATCTTTGGCTGGTCTCTTTAAACTCATCTATCGACCTCACCAAAGACTATATCTAAAGAACCAAGTACTGCAGGAACATCGGCCAGCATATGTCCTTTAATTAAATAATCCATCGATTGTAAATGTGAAAACCCAGGCGCTCTAATCTTACATTTATAAGGTTTGCTTGATCCATCTGATATTAAATAAACTCCAAATTCTCCTTTAGGAGCTTCAACTGCTGTATAAATTTCATCTTTAGGTACACGATATCCTTCAGTAAATAATTTAAAGTGATGTATCAAAGCTTCCATTGATTGTTTAATATCTTTTTTTGATGGAGGTGTTATTTTCCCGTCAAAAGTTTTGATTGGCCCTTTTTGCATTTTTGATAAACATTGTTTGATTATTTTGACACTTTCTTTCATTTCTTCAATTCTGCATAAATATCTGTCGTAACAATCTCCATTTTTTCCTACAGGAATTTTAAATTCTAGTTGATTATAACAATCGTAAGGTTGTGATTTCCTTAAATCCCATGGAACACCAGAACCCCTAATCATAACACCACTAAAAGAATAATCGAGGGCGTCTTCTTTTGTAACAACACCAATATCAACATTTCTTTGCTTGAATATTCTATTGTCAGTCAATAAGTTTTCTAAATCATTAATTATTTTTGGAAAAGTTTCGCAGAATTTTCCAATATCTGTTTCTAAACCTGCTGGTAAATCTTGATGCACACCACCTGCTCTAAAATAATTTGCATGTAATCTTGATCCAGATGCTCTTTCATAAAAAGTCATTAAAGTTTCTCTTTCTTCAAAACCCCATAAAGATGGTGTTAAAGCTCCAACATCTAATGCTTGTGTTGTAACATTCAAAATATGACTTAAAATTCTTCCAATTTCACAAAACATCACTCTTATAAATTGGGCTCTAATTGGAACATCAATGTCTAAAATTTTTTCAACAGCCAAAGCAAAAGCATGTTCCTGATTCATCGGAGCTACATAATCTAGTCGATCAAAATATGGAACTGCTTGCATATATGTTTTGTTTTCTATTAATTTTTCAGTACCACGGTGTAGTAAGCCAATATGTGGATCTGCTTTTTCAACAACTTCACCATCTAATTCTAATATAAGTCTAAGAACTCCATGAGCTGCTGGATGTTGAGGTCCAAAATTTAAGTTTAGATTTTTAATTTTTTTTGTCATTACTATTAGTTAATTCTTTAATATATTTTGTGCCCTCCCACGGACTTTCATAATCAAAGTTTCTATAATTCTGTTCCAGTTTTACAGGTTCATTTACTACTTTTTTTTGATCCTCACTATATCTAACTTCGGTGTGACCAGTTAAAGGAAAATCTTTTCTTAATGGATGACCCTCAAAACCATAATCTGTTAAAATTCTTCTTAAGTCAGGATGATCTTTGAAACTCACTCCATACATGTCAAAAACTTCTCTTTCCATCCAGTTAGCAGATGGAAAAATTGGTGTTAATGATGCAATAACTTCATTTTCACTTATATTGTAACTTAAGATCATTCTCTGATTAAACTCATGACTTAAAAATAGATATACAATTTTAAATCTTTTGGACCTTTCAGGATAATCAACAACTGTAATGTCTATAAGTTGTCTAAATTTTGTATCTTTATTAGTTTTAACAAACAAAACTACATCAATTAAATCTTCACTATCTATCTCAAGATAAATTTGATTATGTTTGATTTCAGAAGTATTTATTTTGGTGCCGAGCTCTGAATTAATCTTTTTTTCTAAATCAATTAAGTTATTCATATTATCTACTAATGGATCCTTTATTTCTTATTTTTTTTTGTAATTGCATGATTCCATATAATAAAGCCTCTGCAGAAGGAGGACATCCAGGAACATAAATATCAACTGGAACAATACGATCACAACCTCTCACAACTGAATAAGAATAGTGATAATATCCACCACCATTAGCACAACTTCCCATTGATATAACATATCTTGGTTCAGGCATTTGATCGTAAACTTTTCTAAGAGCTGGTGCCATTTTGTTTGTTAAAGTGCCAGCAACTATCATTACATCAGATTGTCTCGGTGACCCACGGGGTGCAGCACCAAATCTTTCTAAATCATATCTCGGCATTGCAGTTTGCATCATTTCAACTGCACAACAAGCAAGGCCAAAAGTCATCCAGTGTAATGATCCTGACCTTGACCAGTTAATTAAATTATCTAATGATGTAGTAATAAAACCATTCTTACTAAAATCTTCAGCAAGTTGTTTAAATTCTTTCGGAACTTGATCTATCTTATTATTCATTTAAAAAAATTTTATTCCCAGTCTAAAGCGCCTTTTTTCCATTCATAAATAAATCCAATAGTAAGTATGAATAAAAAAATCATCATTGAGGTAAAACCTAAAATTCCAATATTTCCTAAAGAAATTGCCCACGGAAATAAAAATGCTATTTCAAGATCAAAAATTATAAAAAGTATAGCAACCAAATAAAAACGAACATCAAATTCCATTCTAGAGTCCTGAAATGGTTCAAATCCACATTCATAAGCTGATAACTTTTCTGGATCTGGATTTTTTGGAGATAGAATAAAATTAATTACTATAAATGCACAGCTCAATCCTAATGCAATAATTAGGAACAATATTATAGGTAAATAATCCTTTAAAAATTCCGCAGTCATGGAAAATATATATCATTTTTTATAGCTAGATGAAGTGGTGTTAGGTCACATTATTCAAAATATACAGCGTATTTGATAGTGATTATCAGTAGTAAACTTACAAAGTGGCGGGAGTGAAGGGACTCGAACCCTCGACCTATCGCGTGACAGGCGATCGCTCTAACCAACTGAGCTACACCCCCACTTTTGATTCTTTTGGTGGGCAGTAAAGGACTCGAACCTTTGACCCCCTCGGTGTAAACGAGATGCTCTACCAACTGAGCTAACCGCCCTAAACCAAAACAGAGTGATTTATATCTTTTGGGAAAATAACGTCAAGTTCTATTACTATTGAAAAACTGGCTTAAAAATTATTTTATTAATAAATTTTTTTTAAAGTTAACAAAGATAGTCAAGTGCTTTAAGTATTCCACCTTTTTTATAGGGAATTTTGGATTTCATTAATCCCATTTCAACACCAGCTAAAGTTCCAGCTAACATCAATTCGTTAAAATCTCCTAAATGTCCGATTCTAAAAATTTTACCTGCAACTTTTGCTAAACCTGTTCCTAAAGACATGTTGTAATGATCTAAAATTATTTTTCTTAATGAATCCGCATCATGTCCATCTGGGACCATCACGGCTGTTAAAGAATCAGAATATTCCTCTGGATTTTTACAAAGTATTTCTAAACCCCAAGCTTTTACGGCGACTCTAGTAGCTTCTGCAAATCTTTTATGTCTAGTAAATACATTTTCTAAACCTTCTTCAGTCAACATGTTAATTGCTTCATCTAATCCATACAATAAATTTGTTGCTGGTGTATATGGAAAATAACCTTTTTTATTATTTTCTAGCATTGGTTTCCAATCCCAATATGATTTTGGTAAATCAGAAACTTCATAAGCTTTTAACGCTTTTGAACTTATTGCATTAAAGGAAAGTCCCGGAGGTAATAATAATCCTTTTTGAGATCCACCAACTGTAACATCAACTTTCCATTCTTCGTGTCTATAATCTATAGATCCCAATGAGGAAATTGTGTCAACAAATAATAAAGCAGGATGTTCTGCATTGTCCATTGCTTTTCTTATTTTTCCAATTCTACTTGTAACTCCTGTAGATGTTTCGTTATGAACTGCACAGACTGCTTTAATTTTTTTCTCTTTATCTTCTTTCAATTTTTGTTCAACAATGTTTGGGTCAACACCTGTTCTCCAGTCACCTTTAACAAAGTCAATCTCTAATTTAAATTTTTCTGCAATATCATACCAAAGTGTAGAAAAGTGTCCTGTTTCAAACATTAAAATTTTATCACCTGCACTTAAAGTATTTACAATTGCAGCTTCCCAAGCACCTGTGCCTGAAGCAGGAAATATTATTACAGGCTCTGAAGTTTTAAAAATTAGTTTTATTCTATCTAAAACTCTTAGGCCAAGCTCTGCAAAATCTGGACCTCTATGGTCTATAGTTGGATAATCCATCGCTCTTAATACTCTATCAGGAACATTAGTTGGACCTGGAATTTGTAAGAAATGTCTACCTGGTCTTATATTGTTTGAAATTGCCATTCTGCTGTATATGCTAAAGAAATTATATAATCAAACTTATAATGTATGACAAATAGTAATAATTTAATCGAAACTTTAGAAGTTTATGTTTTAAACAACCCTGATGAAGTTAGTCCTCACTGGGTAAGCCATTTTATAGTTCCAACAGCAAATGAACTACTAATTAAGATTAAAACTAAAGATGGTAATTCTGGTTTTGGTCTTGCAACAAGTTACACAGATATCAAACCAATTATCAAACCTTTCTCGAATGGATTACAGGATTTAATAGTTGGGGAAGATCCTTTTAGTCCAGAAAAATTATATGAAAAAATTTTTAAGTTAACTGATACACGTCAAAGCAATGAAAAAGGTTGGGGCAGAGAAGCTTTGATTAGAATTTCTGCTGCTTTAGATATTGCATGCTGGGATTTAATAGGTAAAGCCTCAAAAATTCCACTATATAAGTTGTTTGGAGGTTACAGAAATAAAATTCCTGTCTATGTAACATGTGCTTATTATAGAGATGGTAAAAATGAAAAAGAACTTAGAGAGGAATTACAAAAATTAATCAAAATTGGCCATCAAAGCTTTAAAGTTAAAGTAGGTGGATTAACTATTAAAGAAGATGCAAAAAGATTAGAAATAATTAGACAAGAAATTGGTGACAATAAAGATCTAATGATTGATGTTAATAGAGCATGGGACTTAAAAACAGCTATTGAAGGAGTTAAAGAATTTGAGAGATTTAATCCAACTTGGATAGAAGAGCCTGTGAGATGGGAAGATGATAGAAGAAATTTAAAACTTTTATCACAACAAACAAAAATTCCTTTATCAGGTGGAGAAAGTGAAATTACGATTTATGGATGTAGATCCATGGTGGAAGAAAATGCAATTCAAATTCTACAATTTGATTGCACAATGTTTGGTGGTTTTACAAATGGTAAAAAACTGTCTGCATTATGTGAATTAAATCATTTGGATATAGCACCACATCATGATTGTTATATTCATGCTCCTTTAGTTGCGTCGTCGCCATCAGGAAGAATAGTCGAGTCATTTGATGATGAAAGAGATCCTCTACAAGCTGAATTATTTGAAAATCACCATAAAATGAGTAATGGATGGATACATCTAAATGAAAATCCAGGTTTAGGATTAGAAATTTCAGAAACCGCGTTAAAAAAGTTCGGTAAACTAGTTTACAAAAATAAATAAACCTTTAATTAAGTTTTATGCGGTTTAGTTCAAATCAAATACAAAAAATAGGAAAAGAAATTAGTAATAAAGTTGATGGAAAAACTTTATTTGATGAATTTTCTCGAGGTCGATACAGCACTGATGCATCAGTTTATCAAATTAAGCCTCTAGGTGTAGTTCTTCCAAAGGATACAAATGATGTTTTAAACTTAATGGAATACTCTCAAAAGAATTCTATTCCTCTACTAGCCAGAGGTGGTGGAAGTTCCCAGTGTGGTCAAACTGTAGGTGAAAGTGTAGTTCTTGATTACTCAAAACACCAAAATAAAATATTAGAGCTCAACGTAGAGGAAAAATATGTATGGGTTCAGCCTGGTGTTGTATTAGATCATTTAAATTCATTTTTAAAGCCACATGGTTTATGGTTTCCTGTAGATGTATCTACAAGCAGTAGAGCAACTATCGGGGGGATGTCGGCAAATAATTCATGTGGGTCAAGATCTTTGTATTATGGAAATATGGTTCATAACGTACTAGCTATTGAAGCAATTTTAGATGATGGTTCATTACATACTTTCGATCAAATAAATAAAAACTATTTAGCAACAACTAATAACCAAGATCGTTTTTATAAAATAATTGATAAATTTTTACATTTAAGACAAAAAGTTAGTAAAGATATCGATGAAAATTGGCCAACCACTCAAAGAAGAGTTGGTGGTTACAATATCGATTTGATTGATCCAAATGGATTTAATTCATCAAATTTATTAGTTGGCTCTGAGGGAACATTGTCACTTTTTAATAGAATAAAATTAAAATTATCTGAAATTCCTAAGAATAAAATTTTAGGTGTTTGTTACTTTGATAACTTTCATCAAGCCATGGAATTAACAAAAGAAATTGTAAAATTAAAACCAACTTGCGTTGAGTTAATGGATCAGAATTTGTTAAATCTAGCTAAAGAGATACCAATGTATGCGGGTGGTATAAAGAAATATATAAAAGGTAATCCAGAGGCTGTTTTAATGGTTGAATTTATAGATACAGAGCAAAATGTTTATGAAAAAAAGATAAAAGACCTTGAATATTTAGTTCTTAATCAAAATAAAAAAAATCAATTCTCCTTTTTTACAAACTTATCAGAGCAAAAAGAAGTTTTTGAAATTAGAAAAGCTGGATTAAATATTTTAATGTCAATGAAGGGAGATAAAAAACCAGTGGCATTTATTGAGGATTGCGCAGTTTCTTTAGATCACTTAGCAGAATACACATCAAGATTAAATGAAATATTTAAAAAATATGATACAAATGGAATGTTTTATGCTCATGCATCGGTTGGAACCCTTCACGTAAGACCAGTTTTAAATATGAAATCTGACCAAGATATTAAAAACATGAGATCTATATCTGAGGAAGCTTTTGAAATGGTTAAGAATTATAAAGGTTCTCATTCTGGTGAACACGGAGATGGAATAGTTAGGTCAGAATTCCACGAAATGATGTTTGGAAAAAATATCACAAATGCGTTCGAAGAAATTAAAGATACATTCGATAATAAAAATTTATTAAATCCAGGTAAAATTGTAAGACCTTTTAAATCAAATGATAGATCGTTGATGAGATATAAATCAGATTATCAAACAGAGAATATAAGTACTCATTATGATTGGTCTAATTGGGGTCAATTTCCGGATGCTATTGAAATGTGTAATAACAACGGCGCATGCAGAAAATTAGATTCAGGAGTAATGTGTCCTTCATACAGGGTAACAAAAGAAGAAAAAGATTTAGTTAGAGGAAGAGCAAATACATTAAGACTCGCACTTTCTAATCAATTACCAGAGGGGTCTTTTGCATCTAAAGAAATGTATGAAACAATGGAACTTTGTGTGAGCTGTAAAGCTTGTCAAAGAGAATGTCCAATGTCTGTGGATATGGCTAAGATGAAAAGTGAATTTCTCTCTCATTATTACAGAAAATTTAGTATGAGAATTAAAGATAAAATTATCTCTGATATGCCAAAGCTAATTTGGTTATATAAAATCATGAATCCAATAATTAATAAGATTAAAAATTTTCCAGTTATTTCAAACATTATTAAAAAATTTGGTTTTGCAACTGAAAGAAGCCTGCCTGAAGTTCAAAATCAAAAGGCTTTAAAAGAGATATATAACAATCAAGAAATTTCAGAAAATAAAGTAATTTTATTTGCAGATACATTTAATATCAATTTTGAGAATGAAAATTTGGTCTATACAATTAAAGTATTAAATAAATTTGGTTATCAAGCAGTAATCCCAAGTTTTGGTAGTGATAAACTTGATAGACCACTCTGTTGTGGAAGAACTTATATATCATATGGTCAACTAGATAAGGCCGCTGAGGAATTGAATAGATTTAATGATTATATTATAAAAAATAACTACTTTGAATTACCAATAGTAGGTATTGAACCTTCCTGTTTGCTTACTTTTAATGACGAATATCAATCCCTTAAAGGCATAAAAAATAGAGATAAAATAAAAAACAGATTTTATTTATTAGAGGAATTTATTTTAGAACAAATTAAAAAAGATAAGAATGTTAAATCAAATAGTTTTAGTCAAAATGTTTTAATTCATGGACATTGTCATCAAAAATCTCAAGATAGAATGAAAGGACTTAAAGATCTTTTATCTGAGCTAAATATAAATAATAAAATGATAGATTCTAGTTGTTGTGGGATGGCAGGTTCTTTTGGCTATGATAGTAAAACTTATGAAACTTCAAAAAAAATGGCCCATCTATCTTTAATACCTGCAATCAATAGTAGTGACGAAAATGATTTTATAGTAGCAAATGGTACAAGCTGTAGACACCAAATATCTGATTTATCAGAAAAAAAAGGGAAGCACGTCTCTGAATTACTATTTAAGATTTTCGAGACTGTAAATTAAAGAATTATTTTTTTGTTATAAAAATCATCTATCTCTTCATCTTTATAACCAAAATTTTGCATTATTTCTCTTGTATGCTCACCTAAATCTGGTGCACCTTTAGATTTTTCGGTTTTGCTTTTCGAAAATTTGATTGGCATTCCAACAGCTTTGCTTGGACCAGCTTTTTTATTATTTACCTCAATAATCATCTCTCTTTCAATAGTTTGAGGGTCTTTAAACATGTCGGTTATCGAATTTATAGGACCACATGGTAAACCATTTTCATCAAATATTTTTAACCATTCTTGAGAAGGTTTTTTGATAAATTCATTATTAAGTATTTCTACAAGTTCATTTAAATTTTCTTTTCTACTTGAATTAGTTGAAAATTTTTCATCCTCATTAAGATCTTGACGATTGATTGCCTTTAATAACATAAGCCATGTATTCTGATTTGATGCACCAATAGTAATCCATTTGTCTTTTGTTTTAAAAGCTTGATAAGGTGCAGTTAAAGGATGAGCTGATCCAAGAGGGCCAGGAGATACACCGGTTGCACCAGCGATTGCAGATTGCCAGTAGGTATGAACTATTCCTGCCTCATACAAAGATGTATCAACTTTTTGACCCTCACCAGTTTTATCTCTATGAATTAAAGCAGCTAAAATACCGCTTGCAGCAAGTAATCCTGCGGTGATATCTGTAAGAGGTGCTCCTACTTTCATTGGTGGTTTATTTTTATCTTCACCAGTTATACTCATTAAACCACTCATGCCTTGTGCTACTAAATCAAATCCTCCTTTATTTGCATAGGGACCTGTTCTACCATATCCTGAAATTTCACATAAAATAATTTTAGGGTTAATTTTTGACATCGTATCATAACCAATACCCAGTTTTTCTAATGTTCCTTTTCTAAAATTTTCTAAAACTACATCAGAATTTTTTATCATTGTCTTAAAAATTTCAACTCCCTTTTTGTCTTTCAAATTTAAAGCAATACCTTTTTTATTTCTATTCATCATTAAGTAAGCTGCTGATATTCCATTGACGTCAGGGGGAAGGAAATTTCTAGTATCATCACCTCCTGGAGTTTTTTCTATTTTAATAACTTCAGCCCCAAGATCTGCCAATAACAACCCGCACGTAGGACCAGCCATTATTTGAGCCATCTCTAAAACTCGAATACCTTTTAATGATGCCATTTATTATTATTTATTTTTAAATTTTGGCTTAGTTTTATTTAGGAAAGATTGATATCCAATTTTAAAATCCTCAGTATCATAACATTTGTAACCAAGATTATTTATTTTTTCTGTTACTTTACCTTTCTTTAAAATATTTCTTGCAAACTCTTTATGCCATCTAGCAACTTTAGGAGCACCTTCACATATAAGTTCAGCTGATTTATATGCTTCTTTCTTAACGTCTTCATCGTTGACTACTCTGTTAACCAATCTTTTTTCTAAAGCCTCCTGAGAGTCAAATACTCTTCCCTCAAACAAAATTTCCATCGCAGTTGAATATGTAGTTGCTTTTAAAAGAACCTCTAGTTCTTTTGCAGCCATTGTTAAACCAAGTCTTTTTATTGGTATACCAAACCTCGAACTTTTCCCACAAATTCTTATGTCACAACAAGCAGCTATTTCCAAACCACCACCCACACAAATTCCCTCAATCATAGCTATTGTAGGTACTGGACAATTAAATATTGCTCCTAAGGTTCCATGTAAAAACTTTCCATAAGATTTTGCTAATTTTGATGATGATCTTTCTTTTTTGAATTCCCCAATATCATTTCCAGGTGAAAAAGATTTTCCCCCTTCACCTCTTATGATGATACATCTAAGGTTTTTTTCTTTTGAAATTTTTTTAAAAATTTTACCAAGCTCAACCCACATTGGTTTAGTCATAGCGTTTAACTTCTCAGGTCTATTTAAGACTACTTCTGATAAATGATTGTTAATTTTATTTAGTTTAATTAAATTACTCATCTAACTCCTATAAAAGTATTCTACTAATGTCATAGGTATAGCAGGTACATATGTCACAAGTAGTAATAAAATTAAAAGCACACATATAAATGAAATATTAGATCTTGTAACATCCCAAATATCAGCTTTTGCAACAGAACAAGCTGTTACCAAAACACTTGCTACTGGTGGTGTTTGTTGACCAATAGCTAAATTTAAAGTTACAATTATTCCAAAATGAACAGGATCAATCCCTACAGCATTAACTAATGGCATCACTATTGGTACAGTTAAAATTATTGCTGCAACCGAGTGTAAAAAGAAACCTATAATTAATAAAAATATATTTAAAATTCCTAAAACTGCGTATTTATTATTAGTAAAGTCAATAATTGATTCTGCTACTTTTTGAGGAATTTGTTCAATTGTTAAAAACTCTCCTAATAAAACAGATGCTGCAACTAACAACATTACAGATGCAGTCTGTATCGCTCCCTCGCAAGCTGACTCATACAGCCTTTTAAAGTCTATTTCTTTATAGATAAAACCTATTACCAAAGATGCTACAACTGCTAAACCAGCTCCCTCAGTAGCAGTTACTACTCCTCCAAAAATTCCACCTAGAATTATTATTGGTAATAAGAATGCTAAAGCTGCATCTTTTGCAGTTTTTTTAACATTTGGAATATTGAATGTTTCTTCTACAGGAAAATTTTTCTTTCTAGCTGTAACATAAGCTGCCAACATAAGAAAAAATCCACCAATTACTCCAGGAATAATTCCAGCAACAAATAATTGAACAACTGAACTTTGAGACATAACTGCATAAACAATCATTGGTATTGACGGTGGAATAATGATTGCTAAAGATGCTGAAGATGAAGTCACTGCAGCAGCAAATGCTCCTGGGTATCCTTTTTTCTTCATTGCAGGTATTAAGATTGATCCCAATGCAGCAACATCAGCAACTGCCGATCCAGAAATTTCAGCAAAAAACATTGAGGTTGCAATATTAATCATACTCAACCCACCTTTAATAAATCCAACTAGAGCAGAGGCAAAGGCTATTAGTCTTCTTGAAATACCAGCACTATTCATAATTGATCCGGCTAAAATAAATAATGGAATTGCAATCAATGGAAACTTCATTGATCCGTCAAACATTACGATTGCAGTATCAATTAGAAAGCTTGTGCCAGTTTTCATAACCATTGCAATAATAGTTGTTACTGCAAGGCCAATCGCAATAGGCACATTTATAGACAACAAAAGTAACAAGACCATAAACATTGTTAGAATTACCATTAAATATCTCCTGTTTGCTCGTCGCCCGTATTTTGTAAAACTAAATTTTTATAATCTTCTGGAATTCTTAAAGTCTCAGATAAAATAAAAAGACATGATGCAATTGGAATTACTGATTGAACAAATGGTTGAGGAACCCATTCTAATGTCACCAGCGTTTCACCTGTTATTAAAGTTAAAACTAAATAACCGTAATATGCTAATAATATTAAAAAACTATAAACAACTAGCTTAGAAACTACAAAAAAAATTTTTCTTAATGGCAGTGGAAAAGCTTTAAATATACTTGGAACACTAATGTGAGAACCTTTAAGCGCAGCATAAGCTGAACCATAATATGTAATCCATGCAAGTTGAACTGCAGCAACCTCATCATACCAAACTAGAGCACTGCCAGCAAAACGGAAAGTAACTCCAAGTAAAACTGTTACTGCTAACGCCACCATCATTATAAACAGTATTAGTTTTAGAATTTTTTCGTACGAATTTATAAAATTTTGTAATTTCATAATATATTCAGGCCCTCTGGATGAGGGCCTGATAAAAGTTTTTTCTTTATATTATTTTGCTAAAGCTGATACTTTTTTAACTAAAGCACCACCTGTAGGAACTTCTGATCCAAACTGATCATAGATTCCTTTACTAGCAGCAATAAAGGCACCTTTGTCCGCTTCATTTACTTGGACACCTGCATCTTTAATTACTTTTAATAAAGATTTTTCAAGTTTAGCAGCTTCTTTGTACACAAATTTTTGTGTATCTTGAGCAGCTTTCTCTAAAATATCTTGAACATCTGCAGGTAGTTTGCTCCAGTGATCCTTATGAACAGTTACATAAGCAGGAGTATAAACGTGACCTGTGATTGATAAATATTTTTGAACTT
This sequence comes from Candidatus Pelagibacter sp., assembly GCF_052049575.1. Classification (GTDB taxonomy): domain Bacteria; phylum Pseudomonadota; class Alphaproteobacteria; order Pelagibacterales; family Pelagibacteraceae; genus Pelagibacter. The sequence continues at coordinate 297,127 of NZ_JBNGZQ010000002.1, forward strand.
CTTGAAATTTAGCACTAGCTATTTGAGCATATGGGTTTTCTTGTCCATCCATTGTACCTGTTTTCAAAGCAGTAAATACTTCAGAAAAAGACATTGGAGTTGGGTTTGCACCATATGATTGGAACATTTTAACTCTCCATTTTGATTTAGGAGTTCTTAATTTAATTCCTTTTAAATCACCTGGAGTATTAATTGGTCTAGTATTATTTGTTATATGTCTAAAACCATTTTCCCATACAGCAATAACTTTGTAACCTGTTTTATCTTCAAGATTTTTAAACATCCCTGGTAAAACGTTTTTTTCTACTTTAGCCATGTGCTTTCTATCTTTAATAATAAAAGGCATATCAAAGACACCAAACTCATCATGAATAGAAGCCATTACTGATGAAGGTAACCACATATTAACTGTGCCTAATTTTAGTTTTTGCATTCCTTGTTTGTCTTTACCAAGTTGTGAAGAACCAAATACAGTTACTTTACCTTTGTTACCCAATCTCTTATTAGCAAGCTTAGCAAAATGATCAACTGAAGCTGAAAATAGAGAACCTGGTTTACCCACGTGTCCAAATTTTACTTCAACTGAGTTTGCTGCAAAACTTAAGAATAAAGATGAGAACAATACAACGATTATTTTACTTAATTTATTCATATTTATTTCCCTTAGTTATTATTTATTTAAAATAGGTTACCTAAAATATGAATATAGATCTAGTGAATAAATTAGCTTGATAGAAAAAAATCTAAGAGTTCAAAATGAGAAAAAGTTTCAAATTATTGAATGCTAGCTTGAGATTTATCATCTTTTTTAGATATATCAACCTCAACCCATTCTGTCTTCTTAAGCTCTTTAGTTAGGGCAATTTTTAAAACCTCATCAGCAAACTCAACTGGAGTAATTTTTATCTCATCGATTATCTTTTTTGGCATGTCTACAAGGTCTTTTTCATTTTCTTTTGGAATTAAAACCTCTTTTATACCGGCTCTATGAGCTGCTAATAGCTTTTCTTTAAGCCCACCAATAGGCAATACTTGGCCAGTCAATGTTACTTCACCTGTCATAGCCACATCTCTTTTTACTGGAATGTTTGTAATTGATGAAACTATTGATGTAACCATTCCTATTCCAGCAGATGGGCCATCTTTTGGTGTTGCTCCCTCAGGAACATGAATGTGAAAATCTTTTTTCTCAAATAATGGAGGAATAATTCCATATTCTAAGCATTTTGATCTTACAAATGATTTTGCAGCTTTAACCGACTCTTGCATGACGTCACCAAGCTTTCCAGTAATTTGCATACGGCCTTTACCTGGCATTGTTACAGTTTCTATTTTCAAAATCTCTCCACCATATTCAGTCCAAGCTAATCCTGTTACTATACCAACTCTATTTTCAGACTCTAATTCACCTGATTTAAATTTAGGAACTCCTAAAAAGTCTGGTAGATTTTTTGAGTTAATATTGACTTCTTTTTCTTCTCCAGAGACAACCTTTTTAACTACTTTTCGTGCAATTTTAGAAATTTCTCTCTCAAGATTTCTTACACCAGACTCCTTTGTGTAACTTCTAATTACTTCTTTTATAATATCATCACCTAAATTCATTTCTTTTTCCTTAACACCATTATCTTTTATTTGTTTTGGAAGAAGATATTTGTTTGCAATATTTATTTTTTCATCTTCTGTGTAGCCTGCTAATCTAATAACTTCCATTCTGTCTAACAATGGAGGTAAAATATTTAATGTATTAGCTGTAGTCACAAACATCACATCAGATAAATCATAATCAACTTCTAAATAGTGATCATTAAAAGTCGTATTTTGCTCTGGGTCTAAAGCCTCCAATAAAGCTGAAGAGGGATCTCCTCTATAATCATTTCCAACTTTATCTATTTCATCTAAAAGTATTAGTGGATTTTTGGTTCCAGCTTTTTTCATCATTTGAATAATTTTACCTGGTAAAGAACCAATATAAGTTCTTCTGTGACCTCTGATTTCAGCCTCATCTCTCATTCCACCTACTGACATTCTCACAAATTCTCTGTTTGTTGCTTTAGCAATTGACTTTCCTAAAGATGTTTTTCCAACACCAGGCGGACCTACCAAGCATAAAATAGGTCCTTTAATCTTATCCATTCTTTTTTGGACTGCTAGAAATTCAATAATTCTCTCTTTAACTTTTTCTAAACCAAAATGGTCTTTATCTAAAACTTCAAGTGCTTTTTTTAAATCTATAACAACATCACTTTTTTTATGCCAAGGAAGATCTATCATCCAATCTAAGTAATTTCTTACTACTGTAGCTTCAGCTGACATCGGACTCATATTTTTTAATTTTTTTAATTCTTGAAGACATTTTTTCTCAACATCTTTTGGCATTTTAGATTTAAGAATTGCTTTATTTAAACTTGTATTTTCATCTTTGCCGTCCTCAATTTCACCTAACTCTTTTTGGATAGCCTTTAATTGTTCATTTAAATAGTACTCTCTTTGAGTTTTTTCCATTTGGGTTTTAACCCTTCCTCTAATTCTTTTTTCCACTCCAATAATGCTTGTTTCGTTTTCCATTATTTTTATGATTGCATTTAATCTTTTCTTTACATCAATAGTCTCAAAAATTTGTTGTTTCTCTGAAATTGTTGCAGTGATGTGTGAAGCAATGTTATCTGCAATCTGAGATGGATCTTTTAATTGTTTAATTGTATTAATGGTTTCACTAGAAACTTTTTTATTTATAGAGGTTAATTTTTCCATTCGTCTTATTGCTGTAACAGCTAATGGATACAAATCTTCATCACCATCGATCACATCATTGTGAGGTGTAAAGTCACAAGTTATAAACTTTTCATTATCTTTAAAATCAACAATTTTTACTCTACGAACACCCTCAACTAAAACTTTTACTGTTCCATCTGGGAGTTTTAAAAGTTGTAAAATGCTACCTTCACATCCATACATAAATATATCTGTTTTCTTAGGATCATCGATTTCAGAATTTTTTTGGGTTACTAAAATTATTTTTTTCTCTTTTTTCATCACCTCATTTAAAGCAGAGATTGATTTATCTCTTCCAACAAAAAGTGGTATTACCATGCTAGGAAAAACCACAATATCTCTAAGTGGTAATAACGGTGAAGAAGTTTTTACGTCCATAAAATCAATATGGATATTAAAATTATTTTTGCAATACCTTTTTACGAGTTATTAGGGTTATTAAGCCGCTGTTGTCTTAGTTGTTTTGGATTTACTATCTTTTTTTGTATGAACAATAATGGGCTGCGACAGACCCTTGGCCGCTGATGAGTCGACTATTACCTCTTCAATATTTTCTTGACTCGGTAAATCATACATAGTTTTAAGAAGTATATTTTCTAAAATAGATCTTAAACCTCTAGCTCCCGTTTTTTTGCTAATTGCTTTAATTGCAATTTCTTTAAGTGCAGAGTCTTTAAATATTAATTTTACACCATCTAGTTTAAATAACTCCTGATATTGTTTTGTTAAAGAATTTTTTGGTTCTTGCAGTATCTTAATTAAAGATTTTTCATCTAAATCTTCTAGAGTTGCGATCATAGGTAATCTACCAATAAACTCAGGTATTAACCCATATTTAAGCAAATCCTCAGGTTCTAAGTTCTTCATCCACTCACCAGTCTTTTTATCTTGTATGTTCTTAACATCTGCTCCAAAACCGATAGATGTTCCTTTATCTCTCTGAGAAATAATTTTATCAAGTCCCGCAAATGCTCCGCCACAAATAAATAAAATATTTGTAGTATCGACTTGTAAAAATTCTTGTTGAGGGTGTTTTCTACCACCTTGGGGAGGTACACTCGCAATTGTCCCTTCCATTATCTTTAATAAAGCTTGTTGAACACCTTCACCAGAAACATCTCTAGTAATAGATGGATTTTCTGATTTTCTACTAATTTTATCGACCTCATCAATGTACACAATTCCCCTTTGGGCTTTTTCAACATTATAATCTGCTGCTTGTAATAATTTTAAAATAATATTTTCTACGTCCTCTCCTACGTAACCTGCTTCAGTTAAAGTTGTTGCATCAGCCATTGTAAATGGAACATCTAAAATTCTAGCCAGTGTTTGTGCTAATAAAGTTTTTCCACATCCAGTTGGACCAACTAAAAGTATATTAGATTTTGCAAGCTCTACATTTTTACTTGTTTTATTCTCATAATTAAGTCTTTTGTAGTGATTGTGAACCGCTACTGATAAAACTTTTTTTGCGTGAGATTGTCCAATTACATAATCATCTAGGACTGTACAAATCTCTTTTGGTGATGGTAAACCATCTTGGTGTTTTACAAATGTATCTTTACTTTCTTCTTTAATAATATCCATGCAAAGTTCAACACACTCATCACAAATAAATACAGTTGGACCTGCAATTAATTTTCTTACCTCGTGTTGGCTTTTGCCGCAGAAAGAGCAATATAGAATATTTTTATTATTTGTATTCATAAAATTTTAAACGAATCAATATTCCTACTTTATTATAAATGACTCCTATTAATCAAGTTTTGGATTTGGTGAACTATATGTGGTGTTTTAAGATCTTTTCTCTACTACAGAGTCTATAAGTCCAAAAGATTTAGCTGCGTCTGCAGTCATAAAATTATCTCTTTCTAAAGCAGTTTTAATTTCATCAACAGATTTTCCAGTATGTTTAGAATATATTTCGTTCAATCTTTTTTTTAAAGAAAGTACTTCATTAGCATGAATTTCGATATCAGTAGCCTGTCCTTGAAAGCCGGCAGATGGTTGATGAACCATAATTCTAGAATTTGGAAGTGAAAATCTTTTTCCTTTTGTTCCTGCAGATAATAAAAAAGATCCCATCGAAGCTGCTTGTCCAATGCATAAAGTTGAAATATCTGGTTTTACATATTGCATTGTATCGTAAATACCTAAACCTGCAGTAACAAGTCCACCAGGACTGTTAATATATAAAAAAATTTCTTTTTTAGGATCTTCTGCTTCTAGAAATAATAATTGAGCTGTAATTAATGAAGCTACATTGTCATTAATTTGACCTGTCAAAAAAATAATTCTTTCTTTTAATAGTCTTGAATAAATATCATAAGCTCTTTCACCTTTGTTAGATTGCTCAACAACCATGGGTATTAAGCTACTCATATGTTCTGACAATTTATTATTCATAAAGTTGATTCGTACTACTTATACAACTTGAGATTACTTTTTGCTAACTTTTTTTGTTTTTTTAGCAGGAGACTTTGTTTTTGGCGTGGTTTTTTTTACCTCTTTTTTTTTAGTCTCAACTTTTTTCTTTGAGGCTTGTTTTGTTCCCTCATCTTGATTTTGAGATTGTTTTAATATTTTTTCGGCTTCCTCTTTCGAAACCTCTTTTTTATTAGACTTTGCTTTCTGTTTAACAAGATTTAAAATTTTTTCTTCATAAACTGTTCCTCTTAAACTGGCCAATGCTGATTGATTTTTTTGATAAAAATCCATTACCATTTTTTCTTGACCAGGCATCATTCGTATTTGTTTTTGAACTTCAGCCTGTAATTCTTGTTCTGATACTTTTATCTGATTTTGCTCACCAAATTCGTTTAATATTAAACCAACTTTAATTCTTTTTTTTGCTATCTCTTCAAAATTATCTTTACTCTTTTTTTTATCTTCATCTGTCATTCCTTGAGATAGAGCTTTCACTTCTTCATCAACTAAATTTTGTGGGATTTCATCTACTTTAAATTTCTCTAACTCTTTAAGAATTTGATTTTTTGACAATCTGTCTAGTGAATTCTTATATTCATCATTTATTTGCTTTGAAATTAAAGTTTTTAAATCTTTCAAATCTTTCGCTCCTAGATTTTTTGCAAATTGGTCATCTATTTTTACTTCCTCTGAAATTTTTACCGATAATATTTTACAATTAAATTTTGCTTTTTTATTTACTAACTCTTTTTCAGGAAAATTTTCAGGAAGAATAGCTTCAACAATTTTTTGATCATCTTTTTTTACACCTACCAATTGTTTATCAAAACCTTTTAAAAATAACTCTTTACCTAAGGTTAGTTGTGTATTTTTTCCTTCCCCTCCTTTAAATGATTTTTCATCAACGGTAGCTGTATAGTCAAAAGAAACTAAATCACCCTCTTTTGCTTTTGTTTCAGGTAGAGCATCTTTAAAGCTTGGTGTATTTTTAGCTATTTCTTTAATTCTTTTTTCAGTTTCGCTCTCATCGATTTTAACTGTGTATTCATTAAATTTAATATTTTCTATAGATTTTAATTCAACTTTAGGAAACTCTGTTACAGAAATTATATATTCTAGATCTTTATCTTCACCATAAGTTTTGAGATCCAATTTTGGTTGTCCTGCTGGTTTTATTTTATTTTCTTCTAAAGCTTTTGTAGTTGTGTCTTTTAAAACTTTGTCTAAAACTTCGCTAAATACTGCTTTACCAAACTGTCTTTTTAAAACTTCTACTGGAACTTTTCCTGGCCTAAACCCTTTTAAGTTTACAGTACCTTTAATTTCTTCATATTTTTCATCCATATAAGAATTCATTGTTTTTTTATCAATGAAAACTTTTATATCTTTATTAAGACCTTTTTTATTTTCTACTGTGACTTTCATAATAAATTAATGGTAGGGCGAAAAGGACTCGAACCTTCACAGATTGCTCTATCGGTTCCTAAGACCGACGCGTCTACCAATTCCGCCATCGCCCCACAAATTAAAGGAGTTTTATATATGATTGAAACTATTTGTCCAACTACAATTATTGTAAATTATATAATTTTTACACTATAATATTATTATGATTGTTTCCCCATGCATAAGTATTTGCAAAACTGATCCAAAAACTGGTTATTGCTATGGTTGTGGAAGAACAATGCAGGAGAGAAAAATATGGAAGTTAGAGGAAACAACTGATGAGTGGAAAAAAGAAAATCTTGAAATTATTCAAAAAAGATTGACAGGGTGGCAATTAGAAAGTTTTAAAGAGTCCTATACTTATAAAATTGAAAATGGTATCTCTCTTTTTAAAAAGAAATTATTAGATGAGTAAAACTACAATCGTAATTATTGTATATGTTCTGGGTCTTATTTTTGGGGCTCTTTTTCTTGATTTATGGAGTGCCGACACCAGTATTATCAAAGGACTGGTAGGTCTAGGTTGGACAGCTTTACTTTTGATTGGTTTATTTTTTGCTGAAAAAAATGAGAGAAATTAGGTTTTTCATTTCTCTTTTATTAATAATTCTACCCTTCCAACATCTTAAATCAGAAATAATCATTATGAGTAAATGCGATGATAAACAAGATGAATTTTTAAAAAATGAATACATCTTAAATCTTGATGAACTAATCATGACACGAAATTATGTTTATAAGGAAAAAACATATCAAAAGTACCGATTAACTGACCTAAGTGTAAAAAAATCAAATACTTATGTTAGAAACATCTATGAAGAAAATGGAAAGATATTAACTCATAAACATGGTTATCCTCAATTTTACACTCAAATTTTATTTGAAATAGGAAAAACTGAAATTTTTATGAAAACAGTTCTAAATGATGAAGAAGGAATGTCGAAAATTTCAAATTGCAAAAAAATTGAAAAATTTAAAAAAGAAAGTTAGTCTTTTTTCTTTTTATTTAAAAAATTTTTTTTATTCTTAGAAAATCTACTATTTGTAATGTTGCTTCTGTGTTTAGCGTAAGCTTGTTTTTGTGCTTGTTTCATTGCTCTTTTTGAAGACATAATATTTTTAAAAATTAATTTCTATACTTCCTATTATATTTAAGTTTTTATCTGAAACAACTATTTCACCTGATGAAGGACCATAATTTAAAACTTCAGATATAAATACATAGTGAGTTACGAAGATCAAATTTTTCTTACTCTCCAAATTTTTAATATAGTAATTAAAAGCTTTAACTTGCTTGTCTTTATTTTTTGAAAATTTTGAACTGTAAAAGGAGTTTAAAAAGCTATTTGTTGAATAATTTTTAAATGCAATTTTAGCTGTTTCTTTACATCTGCACCATTCACTAGAAAGGACTTTATCTATTTCGATTTTATTCTTAGTAAAAAATTCACCAATACGTTGAGCTTGTTTTCTTCCATCATCACTCAAATTTCTTTGAGTAGAACAATCGTTTAAATTGAAATCAGCAGGATCACCATTTCCAGGTGCGTATGCATGTCTAATAAATATTAATTTTCCGCCATCCTCTAATTGATTTATTAAATTTTTGTATAAATCTGCTTTAATAGGTGTGGTTAAAGATATAAAAATTATAATAAAGAATCTTAAAAATTTCATTATATGGATATTAGATTAAACGAATTAAACAAAACAATAATAAATTGTAAAAAATGTCCAAGGTTGGTTAAATTTGTAAAAAAAGTAAGTACAAATAAAAGAAAACAAAATATTAATGAAATTTACTGGGGCAAACCTGTTCCAGGCTTTGGAGATTTAAATTCAAAAATTGCAATAATTGGTCTAGCTCCAGCAGCACATGGTGGAACTAGAACAGGTAGAGCTTTTACAGGAGATAAATCTGGTGATTTTTTATTTAGATGTTTGCATGAGGTAGGAATTTCAAATTCACCATTTTCAAAAAATTTAAATGATAATTTACAATTAAAATCTACTTACATCACAAATATTCTTAAATGTGTTCCGCCCGAGGATAAACCACTTAGTGATGAAATTTCGAATTGTTCTTACTTTTTTGATGAGGAAATATTAAGTTTAAAGAAACTAAAGGTAATTGTAACACTTGGCAAAGTTGCTTTTGATAATTGTATAAAACTATATAAGCAAAAATTTGAAATCAAAAAAAAATTTATTTTCAAACATGGTAAAACACAAATATTACCAAACGGTTTAATAATTCTATCAAGTTATCATCCAAGTCCAAGAAATGTTAATACGAAGTTAATTTCTAATAGAATGATGGTTAATTTATTTAAAAGGGCAAAAAAATTAGCTAAGTTTTAATAGTATCGCAAAAATAAGGTTTAAATTTTGAATAAATTTCATCGGGTATTTTAACTGGTTTGCCTAAGTCATTTACAAAAACTAAATGAATTTGTGCTTCAACTATAGTGTCATCACCTTTAGTAATTATTTGATTCATAAAAAAAGATGTTTTAGTGATAGATTTAACAAAAGATCTTATAGTTAGTTCATCTTCAAGACTTGCAGGTTTTTTGTATTCAATGTTGCAAGCTTTTACTATGATTAATGAACCAAAATCCTTTTTCACTTTTTGATTACTGTACCCAATTAAGTGTAAAGCTTCTGTTCTAGCTCTCTCTAAAAACTTTAAATAATTTGCGTAATATACCACTCCTCCAGCATCAGTATCCTCATAATAAACTTTTAAAGTGTGAAAAAAATTTTTATGCATAATAAAATTATATCAAAAAAGTAAACTATTTAATAGAAACTAAGGTATAAGTATTTAATGAATATATTTGTAATTTGGTTGGTAATGGTTATTGCGTGGAACTTTGGATATCCACAAGCTAGTCCTTTGGAAGATGTAATTGTAGCTATTATTCTATCTTTATTTAATATTTATTTAAAAAAATATCTCAAATTCTAATTATTGAGATGAAAAATATATATTTTGAAAATAAGCTATAGATTTCATTTTAGAATTGTCAGTATCAGACATAATAGCAAGTCCATCAAGCTCATTGACATCTAGATCGTGTAATCTTTTAAAATCCTCTTTAACATTGGCTTTTACTGTTACCCATTCATTTAGGTTAAGTTTTGTACTAGCTAAAACATTATCTATCGATTTTTTTGTGTACGGGCTTGGAAAATTAGCTCCAACTTCATTATTACTTGAGAAAACATAATTAATGGCTCTATTTGATAAGGGTGTAGCTCCAGTTTTTTTAATGACAAAAACTCTCGCAGCATAATCGTGCCCTTTTTTAGTATTTTCTTTAATACCTGACAGATCTTTCTCTATTTTCCATGTTATATTTATAAATGGGGTCTTATCTAAGTCTATCTTGATCTCTTTTCCAAGGCCAGAGGCAGCATTATCAGCAATCGATTTCAAATAATTTCCGTTATCATTTGTTCCAACGGTATAAAGTGTTTTATTATCAGCCCCTCTTACCTTTTTAACTTTAAGTTCTGCGAGCTCTCTTTCAGTAAAATTAAAGACTCGTAATTCACCTGCTAAGGACAAGTTAATAGATAAAATTGTGATGATTAAAATATTTAATAAAATTTTCATAAAAAATTAAAAAAAATTCTTAATACATTATTTAGACAAAATTTAAACATTCAAAATTCAACATTCGGTTCTATATAGATAATATGAAGACAATATCCGCTTTTATACTCTTAATTTACTGGTCTATAATGATTTTTGCACCAGTTATGTCCAAAGACATCAAGTTTAGTAGAGCTAAAATTAATAATATCAAAATAGTTGAACAAAAACCAAGAAGTTAATAAGTCGAGCGACCGCCGCTTATATCAAATACCGCTGCTGTTGAAAAAGTATTTTCCTCAGAAGATAACCAGCAAATTAATGAGGTAAATTCCTCCACCTCTAAAAATCTTCCTCTAGGTACCATTGATAGCATTCTTTGGACATGTTCTTTAGTCATCTGATCTAAAATTCTGGTCTTTGCTCCCGCTGGAGTAACTGCATTTACAGCTATATTCTTATCTGCTAACTCTTTACCTAATGATTTAGTTAAACCTATCGCTCCTGCTTTTCCCACACTGTATGCACTAGCATTAGCATTTCCATCTTTTCCAGCCACAGAGGCTACATTTACAATTCTACCATAATTATTTTTGATCATGTTTGGCACTATTGACCTGCAACAATTAAACGTTCCCATTACATTGATTTCTACAACTTTTTTCCACATCTTAATGTCATATTCCCACAGAGTAGATGTGGGACCAGTTATGCCTGCATTGTTTATTAAAATATCAATATTAGAATTTTTTGTAATCTGCTTAACATTTTTTTCAACTTCATCATAATTAGATACATCGACAGTATTGGAGCTCAAATTTGGATTATCTATTTCTTTAATGGCTGATTCTATAGCTTTTGAATCATTATCCCATATGATTACCTTTGCACCTGATTTTAAAAAACGTTTAGTAATATCAAAACCAAAACCTTGAGCACCTCCTGTTACAATTGCTGTTCTACTTTTAAAATCAAAATTAATTTTTTCCATTTTTTTATTTTCGTGTTAATAAATAATAAGTAAAGGCCGCCACAAAAGCCCCTATAATCCAAGAAAATGATTGAAGAAACATTAAATTAGTATTCCAAATAGTTGAAGCTGAAAAAATAAAACCCAAAATTACAGAGTAAACTGCTTTTATATGCCATCCACTACTGTAATAATAAATTCCATTGCTCTCCAAAGAATAAATATCTTTATTATTTAATTTACCCTTTTGAATATAATAAAAGTCAAAAATCATTATTCCAAAAAGAGGTCCAAAAAAAGCTCCAAAAGTATCGATAAAAGATAAAGCACCAACTTGACTTAAAAAAGTTAACCAAAATATTCCTATAATAAAGCCTATGAAAGTGATTATAAAGCCAGCACTTTTAATAGTTAAAGAAAAAGGTAAAAAATTAATTAAAGTATATTGAGATGGAATAAAGTTTGCTATTAAATTTGTTGAAGCAGAGGCAATAATTATAAAAATTAAAGCTAAAACAATCAGAAACAAATTATCTATCTTTCCAAGAATATCTGTAGGATTAGTCAATATTCTAGAAAGATTTTCTGGATCTTGTTTTAAAAAGGCATCCATGCCTGAAACTATAAATAAAGCAGCAAAGGAAAAAATTATCAAATTTAACATTAAAGTTAGATTTCCTTTTTTTAGCTGACTCTCACTTTTTACATACCTTGAAAAATCCCCAAAACTTAAAATTATAATCGAAAAGTATGCAAATACCGTGCTTGTAACTGTTATTAGTGGCACAAAATTATTTTTATTCAGAAAATTTTCTGTATTTAATAAATTTAAAAACGCATTTGAGGTAAATTTAACATCACTAAGTAGTACAGATAACAAAAACAATAAAATTCCAAGATAGACTGTAATTGCTGAAAAAATAATAATCTTTTTATTCATGTTCATTCCAACACTAAACAAAAATCCTTGAAAAATTATTGCTATGATAATTGCAATCCAGTCAATTAAGTTCATTCCCAAAAAGAATAAAAGTAATATTTGTTGATCAAGTATTGCAGGTTCTATAGAAAAAATTGCTATTCTGATCAAATAACTAAATGCTTTCGATAAAAAATATGTTTGAATACCAAATAGAAAAATACCAACTAAAAATCTTAGTAAGCCAAAGTATTTTGCTCCAATAATGCCCAATGAGGGTCTTAACAAAACAACAAAAGGCAGTCCATATTTTTGAGATGGTTTTCCTATCAAGTTTGAAAAAAGATAGACTAGAAGTGTCCCAAATATTGTTCCAAAAAATACAACAAAAGTATTAAGGTTGTAGATTACATATAAAGAGGTGATTAATGAAAAACCTATAACACTCTGAATATTTACGCCCCAAAAACAAAATAACACTTTCCAATCCCAATTTTTATCATTAGGATTAACTGAAACTAAATCCCAATTAGTAAGATTTTTTTTTAAATTTTGAGGACTCACTTAGACAATATAAAACTTAAAGTTTCTACTGTCCATATAAGAGAGTTGGTAACCAAAGAGCAATTTTAGGAAATATAATGATTAAAACTAATCCTATTACTTGAAGGACCATGAACTGCATCATTCCATAATAAATATCCTTTAAATCCCATTCAGGAACGACTCCTTTTAAAAAATAAGCCGAGAGAGCTACTGGAGGTGAGAGCCAGGCGGTTTGTAAATTAACGGCAACTAAAATTGCAAACCAAGTTAAATTAAATCCTAATGCTTCCACCAAAGGTAAGATAATTGGGACTATTATCATTACAATAGGAACCCATTCTAATGGCCAGCCTAATAAAAAGATCATAACCATTATCATTGCTAGAATTAAATACTTGTTCATTTCTAGTCCTAATAAAAATTCAGTTAGCAAAGTAGGTGTTCCTAGTCTTGCAAAAACTGCACCAAAGAAATTTGAAGCTGCAACTAAAACCATAATTAAAGCTGTTATTTCTAAAGTTTTTACCAAAGCTTCTTGTAATTTAGACAGTGATAATTTTTTATAAGCTAAAGAGAGAAGTAATGCTCCCATAGCACCACATCCTGCTGCTTCAGTTGGAGTTGCAAATCCAAATAATATACTCCCCAAAGCTGCAAAAACTAAAGCCGCAGGTGGAACCAGGCCAAGGAAAAACTCAACCCAAACTTCTTTCATACTTGCAGCTCTCATATCATCAGGTAATACTGGTCCTAACTTAGGATTAATCATACATCTTATTGTTGTGTAAGCTGCATATAAACTTGCAAGAAGTATTCCTGGCAATATTGCGGCAGCAAATAAATCTATTACTGGGATTTCCATTATAGGGCCCATGACAACAAGCATAATGCTTGGAGGAATTAAAATACCCAGGGTTCCACCTGCAGTGATCGTACCTGCTGCTAGCTTAACGTCATAACCTGATCTATTCATTGATTTAGCAGCCATGATGCCAAGAATAGTTACTGATGCACCTACAATACCTGTTGCTGCAGCAAAAATGACTGAGACAAATAAAACTGCGTAATATAGCGAACCCTTAACTTTTGCTAACATTAATTGAAAAGCTGAAAATAATCTTTCCATTAATCCAGCTTGTTCCATCATTATCCCCATAAACACAAATAGTGGTACGGCGGCAAGGGTTTGCTCAGTCATTACCATGGAAAATTGAAGTGTCATCAAATAAAAAACTAATTTTCCGAAACCAAGATATCCAAAAACAAATCCTAAAAATATCAAAGTGAATGAAATTGGAAACCCTATAAAAATTGCAAAAAGCATTACACCAACAAGAATAAAACCTAAAATTGCTGGATCTATCAACTCAGCTATCATTATTTTTTATCCTCTCCTGGCCACTCACCTTTTTTAGCTGCCCAGTAACTTTTAAGTAATTCTGAGAAACCTTGAATAAGTAAAAAAATAATTCCAACTAATAAACAAGTTTTTATAGGCCACATGAAAGGCATCCATGTGGTATCCATACCTCTTTCACCTCTTCTAATAGATTCCTCTACAAACCCAATAGTCATATAAAGAAAAACCAAAAGACCGGGAAAATAAAATAACAAATATAACCAAAAATCTATTAAACCTTGAGTTTTTGTTTTGAAATTTCTATATAAAAAATCTGCTCTGATGTGTACACCTCGAGAAAGCGCGTAACCTGCTCCTAACATGAACAACGCCCCGTAAAGGAAACGGCTTATGTCGTAAGCCCAAATTGTTGGTGCTAAAAATAATTTTCTTGCAAGAACTTCATAAGTCATTGCAAATATTAGTGGCATCAATATCCAACAAACAATATTACCAATCCACTTACTAAATTTATCAATATTAATAATAGATTTAGCCATCCATGATGGCATATCGGTTGGCATTTTTCCTGATCCACCTCGCCTTTCGGCAATCATTTCATCTGAGATATCTAGTTTACCAGGTTCCTCTGCCATAAAATTCTAGTTAAAAAAATTAGAGCGGACTGTAAAAGTCCGCTCTAAAAAATCAAGATTAATTACTGATTACTTTAATGTTGCAGCGTGAGCCATTCCTAGCTTCGCATTAGACATTTGAGCACCGCTCCAGAAAGGAACAGCAACATCAGCAAAGTTTTTCATTGAAGTATAAACTTCATTGAAGAATTTGTTCTTCTCTGCGTTTTTATTCAATGTAGCTTTTGCAGCTGCCATGTACTCTGTAAAGTAGTCTGATGGAGTATCTTCTAATTTTACCCCATGTTTAGTAGTAAGTTCTTGTAATGCTTTTCCATTTTCATAGATTCTGTAACTTAAAGATTTAGCTAATGAAGCATTAGCTGCAACTTCAAGAGACTTTTTCTCATGAGCACTCATAGCATTATAAGTTTTTCCAGTAATGTAAAAGTCAGCATTTACTACTACTTGGTGTAAACCTTGTAGATAATAGTGCTTTAATACTTTTTGGAAACCGAATGTTAAGTCTGGTTTAGGACAACACCACTCAGCAGCATCTATAGTTCCTGCCTCAAGAGCTGGTAGAATATCTCCACCACCCATTGCAACAGATGCTATACCAATGTCTTTGTATGTTTGTCCTGGAATCCCTGGAGGAGTTCTGAACTTATATTTTCTAAAGTCAGCCATATCTTTAATTGGTTTTGGAAACCAGCCTAAAGCTTCTGGACCAACTGGTTGAAGCATAAATCCTTTGATGTCTCTTCCCATTTCTTTCCAAAGTTGGTCGTATAATTCTTTACCACCACCATATTGAAACCATGATAGAAACGCTAAGTTGTCGATACCAACTCCACCACCAGCTACTGGCGAACCGAATAACATAGCAGCAGGGTGATCACCTGACCAATAGTGTGTCCATGCGAAACCACAATCAATCAATCCTTTATCAACAGCATCTAGAGTTTCTTTAACTCCCACAACTGCACCTGCTGGTAAAATTTCAAATTTTAACGAACCAGATGTAAGTTCTGTTACTGTATCAGTAAAGTCCTTTAACATTTTAACTTCATCAGCTTTAGTGTTAAGAACTGTCTGACATTTTAGTGTTTTTGCAGCATTAGCACTAGATGCAAATCCAAGTACCAAAACAGTTGCAAACAACATTGAAATGATTTTTTTCATTATATTTCCTCTTGTTAGTTAAATTTAACGACAACATACAATCAGAAAAACAAAGGTCGTACAAGTGACAATTGATTAATATGAGTGTAAAGATGAACAAATGAGATTTATAAAAAAAACTTTTCAACTATAGATGGAAAACTTTGATTTTATAATTTTAGGAGCCGGATCTGCTGGTTGTGTTTTGGCTAATAGACTATCTGAAAATCCAAAAAATAAAGTTCTCTTAATTGAGGCTGGCGGTAAAGATAATTATCCTTGGATACACATACCAGTTGGTTATTTCAAAACTATGCATAATCCTTCAGTTGATTGGTGTTACAAAACTGAACCTGATGAAACAATGAATAATCGATCAATTCGTTATCCTAGGGGGAAAACTTTAGGAGGAAGCTCAGCTATTAATGGTTTGCTGTATATAAGAGGTCAAAGTAGAGATTATGATGTTTGGCGTCAACTGGGTAATACTGGTTGGGGTTGGGATGATGTTCTTCCTTACTTTATCAAAGCTGAAGATCAAGAACGTGGTAAAGATGATTACCATGGTGTTGGGGGGCCTTTGTCTGTTTCAGATCAAAGAATTCAATTACCGCTGTTAAATGAATTTCAAAATGCAGCTGAAGAATTTGGTATTCCAAAAACGAAAGATTTTAATACTGGTGATAATTATGGGTGTGGATACTTTCAAGTAACTGAGAAAGATGGATTTAGGTGTAGTACTGCAGTTGGATATTTAAACCCAATTAAAAATAGAAAAAATTTAAAGATTATTACTCATGCTCATGTAAAAAAAATAAATTTCGAAAATAAAACTGCTAAAAATATTGAGTACTGGCAAGAAAATGCTTTAAAAATGGTTGCAGCTAACAAAGAAATAATACTCTCATCTGGGTCAATTGGATCACCTCAGATCTTGCAAACTTCCGGGATTGGTAATTCAGAAAAATTAAAAGACCTTGGAGTAACTATGGTGCATGAATTAAAGGGAGTTGGGGAAAATTTACAAGATCATTTAATGTTCAGACCAATTTACAAAGTTAATGGACTTAAATCATTAAATAAAAAAGTGAATAGTTTATTTGGTAAATTAATGATTGGTCTAGAATATGTTTTTAATAGGAGTGGACCAATGACGATGGGTGCTAGTCAAATGTGTATGTTTGCTAAGAGTGATCCCTCTTTAGAATTGCCAGATCTTCAATGGCACGTGCAACCAATGAGTATGGACACTTTAGGTGCTACAAAAAACCACGACTTTCATGCATTCACACCCACTGTATCAAACATAAGACCAACAAGTAGAGGTCACGTAAATATTATTAATAAAGACTCAAGAATTTATGCAAAAGTAAAACTCAACTATCTTTCAACTGACTATGATCGTATGGTTGCTGCAAAAGGTTTGAAACTTACAAGGAAAATAGTAATGGAGTCCGAAACTTTTAAAAAATATAAACCAGAGGAATATAGACCTGGTATTGACATTAATGACGATGAGGAACTTGTAAAAGCTGGATCAAATTATGCGCAAACTATTTTTCATCCAGTTGGGACATGTAAAATGGGACAAGATGATATGGCAGTAGTTGATGAAACTCTTAAAGTAAAGGGTTTAAAAAATTTAAGAGTAATTGATGCATCAATAATGCCTAATATAACTTCAGGTAATACTAATGCACCTACAATAATGATTGCCGAAAAAGGTGCTGATATGATACTTAGAAGTTAATGCTTTCTGATTTTATTACTCCAGAACAAATTACAATTTTAACACAAATCATCTTAATTGATCTTGTTTTAGCAGGAGACAATGCAATCATAATTGGTATGGTCGCATCAAAATTTCCTTTAGAACAAAGACGAAAAATTATTTTTTGGGGAATAGGTGGGGCAGTTATCTTAAGAATAATCTTAACTTTATTTACTGCTTATTTATTACAAATTACAGGTTTAAGATTTATTGGAGGTGTTCTTCTTCTTTATATTGTCTACAAACTTTATGTAGACGTCATAAAAGGTTCTGATCACGAAAGTGATATTAAAGTTGATAATTCAAGTTTCTTAAAAGCTATTTGGACAATCTTATTAGCTGATTTTACCATGAGTTTGGATAATGTTTTAGGAGTTGCAGGAGCAGCAGGAGACCATTATTACTTATTAATTTTTGGTCTTGTTTTATCAATTGTACTTATGGCAACAGCAGCAACATTGATATCTAATTGGATAAAAAAATATAAATGGATTGCTTGGGCTGGATTATTAGCAATTTTAATTGTTGCTATTGAATTGATTTATACTGATATTAAAATATTATTTTTATGATTTATCTGAAAAACTATAATTTAAAGAATAAAACTGCAGTAGTGACTGGAGCTGGGAAAGGACTTGGTAGAGCATGTGCTATAGCGCTTGCTGAAGCTGGTGCGAATTTGATCATCATAAGTAGAACAAAAAAAGATTTAGATGAAGTTTCAAAAAAGATAAAAAAAATAAAGTCTAAATGTAAATCTTATGTATGTGACATCACAAATTACAATCAAATAAAAGAGATAATTAATAAACAGTCAAAAATAGACATACTGATCAACAATGCAGGTAATAATATTCCAGAACATTTTACTAAAGTTAAAACAAAAAATATGGAGTATTTGGTTAAGATAAACACAATGGCAACTTTTAATCTTGCTCAATTATGTGCTTTAAAAATGATTAAGTCCAAAAATAGAAAAAAAATTGGCGGTGCAATTGTAAATATGTCCTCTCAAATGGGTCATGTTGGTGGTCCTATTAGAAGTGTTTACAATATGACAAAATTTGGCTTAGAAGGCTTAACCAAAGGAATGTCGATTGATCTAGCTAAATATAACATAAGAGTAAATACTGTTTGCCCAACTTTTGTTGTTACTCCAATGACAAGTAAATTTTTGAAAAGTAAAAAGTTTAAAAAAGAGGTTTTGGGAAATATTCCCTTGGGAAAATTTGCTGAACTTTCGGATGTAGCAAGCGCGGCTGTATTTCTTGCATCTGATGCAGCATCAATGATTACTGGAACTTCTTTATTAGTTGATGGCGGATGGACTGCAAAATAATACCAAGATTATTTTTTTTAATAATCTTTTTTATATCAACTCACTCAAATGCTATCGAGTTTAAAGGAAAATTTTTACAGGGTCATTATATCATAGGAATAACTGATCCCTCTTCTAAAATAATTATAGATAAAAAAGAAGTGAAAGTTTCTAAAGATGGTTATTTTGCTTTTGGTATTGATAGAGATAGAAAATTTGATTTAACTATTACTAAAATATTAAACGGAAAAAGTGAAAAAATAATAAAAAAAGTTCTTAAAAGAAAATACAATATTCAGAGAATAGATGGCTTAGAAGAAAGTAAAGTTACACCACCTGAGTCAGTTTACAAAAGAATCAAAGAAGAAAACAACAAAATTGGAAAAGCTAGAGCTATCAATTCTGATTTACCTTTTTTTAAAAACCAATTCATTATGCCTGTAAAAGGAATTATTAGTGGTGTTTACGGAAGCCAGAGAATTTTAAATGGTAAACCAAAGTGGCCTCACTATGGAATTGATATAGCAGCAAAAAAAGGAACAATGATTAAATCATCAGCATCTGGGGTTGTAACAATGGCCGAGGATGATCTTTATTATACTGGCGGGACAATTATAATGGATCATGGACACGGGATTTCAACAATTTACTCTCATCTAGAAAATGTGATGGTATCTGTTGGTGACCAAATTAATCAAGGAGATATCATTGGTACGGTTGGATCAACTGGTAGATCTACAGGCCCTCACCTAGATTTTAGGGTAAATTGGTTTCAAACAAGACTTGATCCAATGTCTTTATTGAATTAGCAAAATTTATCTAAATGATGACTAGGCTTAAAAATTTTTTGTCAAAAAGTAAATGGGGTAAATATGTTCTAGTTGGAGGATTTACTTTTTTTTTGATAAAAGGTTTGGTTTGGTTGATAGTCTTCTTTATTACTGGTTTTAGTTTGATAAACTTTGGATCATAAAATATAGTTTATTAATTAAATAAAAAAATAATTCAAAAATATGAGCACATTAATAGAAAGAACTTCAAATAAATTAGTAAAAGCTTTTCTTAAAAATAAAATTATCGCACCATTACCTAGAAGATTTACAAAAAAACTGACTGAGGCAAACAAATTTAGAATGCTTTGTGAGAGTAAAGTTAAAAAACCTATAATTGGTTACAAAGCTGGAGGAACTGGAATTCCGGTAATGAAAAAGTTAAAGGAAAAAGAGCCATTTTATGCATCGGTTTATAAAAATAATTTTTTGAAAAGTGGTAAAAGTGTCAAGATTAGTAAAACTACTTTTGGCATTGAGTTAGAAGTTTGTTATCTAATTAAAAGATCTTTTTTTAATTCAAAGGGTACAATTACGATGAAGAATATTTCTAAATTTATTTCTCATATGGCTCCTTGTATAGAAATCGTTGGTTATAGACAAAGAAAAAAAGGAATAAGTTCTTTTGGAGATTTATGTAGTGATTTTGGAGCTAATGTAAAATTTTTGATAGGTCAAAAGAAAAAATATAGAAAAATTAATATCGGAAATTTAAAAACAAATATTTCAAACCAAAAAACAAAGCAAAATATTAATGGTAATACTAGTGCAGTTTTTATTAATCCATTAAACTCATTAAGGTTTGTCTTAAACAAATTAAAAAAAGATAAAGTTAATTTGAATAAAAATTTTTATGTATTTACTGGTTCAACTGTAGGAGTTGTTCCAATAGGTAAAGGTCTTTATAAAGGTAAAATCGATAAGCTCGGTTCTGTTAAGACAATAATAAGATAAAAAATGAAAACATTAATATTATTATCTTTAGTAATTGTTATTGCTTGGGTTTTGTTCAGACCATTTACTAAAAGAGAGCTTAATAGATTTAATGATAAAGACTGGCCAGATTTTAATTAATAATATAATTTTTTATTTGTTAAGAGTTTTGTCGTAAATAATTTTGGAAATTTCATCATAGCCTTTTATATTATAATGACCATAAGATCCAAAAGGAAAAAGGCTTTTATAATCAATTTCTTTTTTTTCTATTTCTGTAAAAACATCTATAATTTTTATATCTAAACTTTTCACCATTGAGATTAATTCATCTCTTTGGTTTAAGTCTCCATCAAAACCAAATTTTGAAAATCGTTGGTAAGACGGAAGATAAATAAAGTATAACTCTGTATTATTTTTTTCTGCAAGTATTTTTGAGTGCTCTAAAATTTTCTTAAATTTTAAAAAAACTTCTTTATTGAATTTTTCTTTTTTATTATTATTATTTAACAATACTTTTAGTTTATCCTTAGTTTTATCTAGTCTTATAAATCTCAATATTTGATTTTTTTTCTTTTTTTCTTCTCTGCTTTGAAAATACTTCAAGTGTTCTTTGACAGTTTTTTCTACAATAATATCTATTTCTTTTTGTTTCGATCTCAATGATTGGCTAAATTCTTTGTTGTCTAAATAACTATTGAGAATTTTTGAATTCATCGTATCATTTAAATCTTGAAGGTCATTATCCTCAAAATAAAACCAAAGAATATTATTTACGTTTTCATCTAAATACTCCTTTAGAGCAGCAAATTGTAACATGGGTCCATTGCTTGAATACCCAAGATTTAATACTGACTTTTTTGATAATTTTCTTAAAACTGATCCAAAATCATAAGGACGATTTACACATTCTCCTATTGTAAAAGAGTCACCAACTAGAAAAAATTCAATTTCCTCATTGTCCCACTCATTGTCCGGATTATTAAAACCATATCTATCACTTTCAAAAATTGAGAAATAGCCATTTTCATTACAATGAAGTGTTTTAGACTTTGATAAACCTCCAAGTGGAATAACTTTTTGTTTAGAACTTATCGCAAAGTGTTTTGGAACCAGGGTGCTGGTCAGTTTAGGATTTTTTTTTTTCAACTCATTAAATACTACAATCTTGCTTCTACTTTCATATTTTTTTCCATTTTCTTCTTCAAAAATTTTTGCTTTGTTCTGTTCAATATTCTTTGCTGAGTAAACAAGAAAATATTCAAATAAATATAATGAAGATAAAGTACTTAGTAATATAATTAAGATATATCTACAGGCTGTCCTTATCAAATTTTAAATACTTTTTTGGGGTTTCATGTCCGCTTTGTTAATGCCCGCAACTCTTACAGGTTTTTTCATAGCATCTCTTCTAAATGGTTCACCAAGTTCTTGGTTTAAAATTACTTCTATAAATGTAGTTATACCTTTCTTTTGATCTTCACAAGATTGCTTGATTGCAGCAGTTGTTTCCTCCATTGATTTAACTGTTACTCCTTTTAAACCACAAGCATCAGCTACCTTCGCATAACTTAACTCAGGATCCAATTCAGTTCCGACGAAATTATTATCAAACCAAAGAGTTGTATTTCTTTTTTCAGCACCCCATTGATAATTTCTAAAAATAACCATTGTAATTGCTGGCCACTCCTCACGAGCACACGAACTCATCTCATTCATGCTAATTCCAAAAGCTCCATCTCCCGCAAAACCAATTACAGGTGTATCTGGACATCCAATTTTTGCTCCAAGTATTGATGGAAAACCATAACCACATGGACCAAACAAACCAGGTGCTAAATATTTTCTTGGTTTTTCAAAAGTTGGATAGGCATTTCCTATTGCACAATTATTTCCAATATCACTTGAGATAATTACATCTTCAGGCATTCCAGCTTGAATTGCTCTCCAAGCTTGTCTTGGTGACATTCTATCTTTATCTCTCTCTCTTGCTTCTTTGTTCCAGACTGTTCCTTCATCAT
Organism: Candidatus Pelagibacter sp.; assembly: GCF_052049575.1. GTDB lineage: Bacteria > Pseudomonadota > Alphaproteobacteria > Pelagibacterales > Pelagibacteraceae > Pelagibacter. Next base: position 319,822 of record NZ_JBNGZQ010000002.1, read on the forward strand.
CATCTTCATGATCAAGACTAGATAATTTTTGTAACCATGCAGATTTTGTTTGATGAATTAAGTCTTTTCTTTTTTGTCTATCTATATCACCTGCATTAGATGATAATTTATCAAATATTTGTTGAGCAACTAATTTTGCATCTCCGCTTATTCCAACAGTAACTTTTTTAGTTAAACCAATTCTATCAGGATTGATATCAACTTGGATTATGCTAGCTTTCTTAGGCCAATAATCTATACCATACCCTGGAAGTGTCGAAAATGGATTTAGTCTTGTTCCTAAAGCTAAAACAACGTCTGCTTTTGAAATTAATTCCATAGCAGCTTTTGACCCATTATATCCTAAAGGTCCTACAGCCAATGGATGACTTCCTGGAAAACTATCATTGTGCTGATAGCCAGAACAAACTGGAGAGTCTAATTTTTCTGCAAGTTTTTTTGTCTCTTCAATTGCACCACCAATTACAACTCCTGCACCAGATAAAATAACTGGAAACTTTGCATTTGATAAAAGTTTTGCAGCTTTATCTATAGCCTCTGCTCCTCCACCTTGTCTCTCTAATCTTACTATTGGTGGTAATTCAATATCGATAACTTGAGTCCAATAATCTCTCGGAACATTAATTTGTGCCGGCGCTGAACCTCTTATTGCTTTTTCAATTACTCTATTTAAAACTTCAGCCATTCTTGATGGGTCTCTAACCTCTTCTTGGTAACAAACCATATCTTTAAATAAATTCATTTGCTCTACTTCTTGAAAACCTCCTTGACCCATAGTCTTATTTGCCGCCTGAGGTGTTACTAATAATAATGGTGTATGGTTCCAGTAAGCAGTTTTAATCGGGGTTACTAATCCAGTGATACCTGGCCCGTTTTGTGCAATGACCATAGACATTTTACCTGTAGATCTTGTATAACCATCAGCGATTAGTCCACCATTTGTTTCATGAGCTACGTCCCAAAAAGTAATACCTGCATCAGGAAAAATATCAGAGATAGGCATGAATGCTGAACCTATTATTCCAAAAGCATGTTCGATGCCGTGCATTTGTAAAACTTTTACAAAAGCTTCCTCTGTTGTCATTTTAGTCATTAATAGAACCTTTCTAATCTAGCAAATGTAATAATTTTTTTTATAAAACTATTTCTTAATTGTCGCGATTAATATATAAGATTTTTGAAAATTCAAACAAACAAATCGACACGATATAATGGCTACTGACATCATAATTCACGATAAAAAGGATAATGTAGGGGTTGTAGTAATCGAAAAAATAACACCAAAACAAGACTGTAAATGCTGGATTATGGAGGATGATAGCTCAACAGATATTCAATCAATGGATGAAATACCATTGGGTCATAAAATTGCTATGACGGACTTAAAAGAAGGAGACACAATTTTAAAATATGGTCACGACATAGGAAAAGTTGTTAAATCCATAAAAAAAGGTGAGCATGTACATGTTCATAACGTAAAAACAAAAAAGTGGTAAATTGATGGAAATTCCAAAAAGTTTTTTAGGTTACAAAAGAGAAAATGGAAGAGCGGGAACTAGAAATCACGTAATTATTTTACCAGTAGATGATATTTCAAATGCTTGCGCAGAAGCAGTTGCAAACAATATAAAAGGAACTATCGCATTACCTCATTCATATGGACGATTACAATTTGGAGCGGATTTAGAATTACACTTTAGAACAATGATAGGTACAGGAAGCAATCCAAATGTTGCTGCTGTGATTGTAATTGGTATTGAACCAAAATGGACTAAAAGAATTGTAGATGGAATAGCAAAAACTGGAAAACCTGTGGAAGGTTTTCATATTGAGCGAACAGGTGATATTGGAACAGTTATGAAAGCTTCCAAAAAAGCACAAGAATTTGTCATGTGGGCTTCAGAAAAACAAAGAGAGGAATGTCCAATAAGTGATTTATGGATTTCAGTAAAATGTGGAGAATCAGATACTACTTCAGGTCTTGCGTCAAATCCCACAGTTGGAAACTTAATGGATAAACTTGAGCCACTTGGTGTTCATTTATGTTTTGGTGAAACTTCAGAACTAACTGGTGCTGAAAAAGTTTGTGCAACTAGAGGTGCAACAAAAGAGGCTTCAGATAAATTTATGAAAACTTGGAGCGCATATAATGATTTTATTCTAAAAGAAGCAACGGATGATTTATCGGAAAGTCAACCAACTGCTGGAAACATTGCTGGAGGCTTAACGACTATTGAAGAAAAAGCGTTCGGAAATTTTCAAAAAATTGGTGATTGTAAATTTATAGATGTTTTAGAGCCAGCAGAGGAACCAAAGAAAGGTAAAGGATTATACTTTATGGATACTTCTTCAGCTGCAGCAGAGTGTGTAACACTACAAGCAGCAGCAGGTTTTAATATTCATCTGTTTCCAACTGGGCAAGGTAATATTGTTGGAAATCCAATAGAACCAGTCGTTAAATTAACTGCTAATCCATTGACCGTTAAAAGTATGGGTGAACACATTGATTGCGATGTATCAAAAATTCTTTCAAGAGAAATGAATTTATCAGAGGCGGGAGATAAACTTATTGAGACAACTCTTAGAGTTGCTAATGGAAGATTAACTTGTGCAGAAGCTTTGGGTCATAAGGAATTTGTTATGACTAAACTTTATAGAAGCGCATAATCACTTTATAAAAGATGGTCTTAAAAAATTACTTGGTGTTAATACCAGGTATTATACTTGCATTTATTCTTTATTCTCTTTCTCAAGGTTTTAATAATATTATTGGTATTGAACTTTTAGGATATAGCAAAAGCCCAATCTCTACAGCGATGATAGCTATTCTACTAGGAATTTTTTTTGGAAATTTTTTTAAAATTCGAGAAAGTTTTCAAAAAGGATTAGATTTTAGTAGAGACTATATTTTAAAACTTGGAATTATCTGCTTAGGAATACAATTAAAACCTTTTGAATTTTTAGAATTTGGAAAAGTAGCAATTCCATTAATAGTAATTTGTATAGTTAGTGTTTTAATAGTAATAAAGCTCATAATTAAAAAGCTCCAAATACCAACAAGGATGGCCTACTTAATATCAATTGGTAGCACTGTTTGTGGCACTACAGCGATCATGGCAACCGCACCAGTAATCAAAGCTAATAAAAGTGAAATTTCTTATGCAATTGCTAACATTACTTTATTCGGAATACTATCATTATTGTTATACCCCTACTTTGCAAATTTTTATTTTGAAGGAAACTCATTATTTGCAGGTCTCTTTTTAGGAACTGCCATACATGAAACCTCACAGGTAGCTGCAGCAGGATTAATATACGAACAACAGTTTAATAGTCCTGAGACTTTAAATATTGCAACAGTTACAAAGCTTATAAGAAATACTTTTTTAATTGTTATGATTCCTATTTTTGCTTTTCTTTATAATAGAAGTCAAAGAAAAGAAAATGGTTACTCTATTTTAAGTATATTTCCATATTTTGTTTTGGGTTTTGTTGGGATGATAATTTTAAGAAATGTAGGTGATGAAGTTCTTTCAAATAATAATAATTGGATCGATTTCATAAATACAATTAAAACCTCTTCTAAAATTTTTTTGACTATGGCTATGGCAGCTATAGGCTTATCTACAAATTTAAAAGATATTAGAAATATGGGTTATAAACCTTTTATTGTTGGATTTACATCAATGTTGACTGTAGGAATTGTGAGTATTTTAACAATTGAGATCTATGTAAAATTTTTTATTTAGATTGTTTAACTGTCTTTTTAAAATATTTTTCTCTAAATTTTGAAATCGATCTTCTAATAAATGCAGCTCCTATTCCTAAAATAACAGCAAACAGGATTGAAAATAATCCATAGAAGAATGGCATATCCTCTGAAAACTCCTTAATAAACTTTGAGAAGAAATTTAAATCTGGTGAAGTTACTGATGTGACTCCGTTCTTAATCTCCTCAGCAAAAAAAGTATCGTAAGCTATTACAATCCCGACTATTAATAATAAAATTGCTAACAAAGCTTTTAATCCAGAGCTGTCAATCTGCTCCCCAAGCTTCTGACCTACTTGAACTCCAACTATTGATCCCACAACTAACATTAAAACTAACATTAAATCAATTGACCCATAATTAATTGAATGAAGAAATGTAACTATCACACTTACAAAAATGGTCACAAACAATGAGGTTCCTGGCACTAATTTTGTCGGCATCTTAATAATGTAAATCATTGCGGGCACTAAAATGAATGCACCGCCGATACCCATGATAGCTGCAATAAAACCGACTATTAATCCAATTACGATAGGTGTAAATATACTTTCATATAATTTGGATTTAGGAAATCTCATCCTAAAAGGAAGTCCATGGATCCAATAATGGACATGTAGTTTTTTCTTCTCTACTATATTTTTTTTGGCTTTATCAATTTCACCTAAACTTTCTACTAACATCAGAGTCCCAATTATTGCAAGAATGTACATGTAGGCTAAAGAAATTACTGTATCTATTTTTCCAATATCCTTAAAATAAGTGAAAGTAAAAATACCCAATACAGTTCCAATTGTTCCACCAATGACGATCATTAATCCCATTTTGTAATCTAAAGTATTTTTTAACCAATGAGTGGTAGATCCAGACACAGAAGTTGCTAAGATATTGTTAGCCTCATTTGCTACCGCATAAGCAGGGGGTACACCCATAAAGATTAGAAAAGGTGTCATTAAAAAACCACCTCCTACTCCAAACAAACCTGAGAGAACACCAACAATGGCACTAATCAAAAGTATTTCAACTGGATTAATAAAGACTTGGGCTATAGGTAAAAAAACATCCATCAAATATAAAAACTTAAAATATTACTTATTTAAAAGTAATAAAAGTCCCAACTAAGATAACACCCCAACATGCAGCTATAGCTGAAAAAATTCCAGTTTTAATAAAAGTTGATTTTTTATTAGCTATGATATTTAGAATTTTTAAATTTGAAAGATGCATCTAAATCTCTGAATACACCCAGTAAAAAAATTGTCAAACTATAATTAATAAATTGTTGCTCCAAAAATTTTAATCTCGTCATCCTCAACTCCAAGTACCAATCTTCCTAGGAACTCACCAGGTATTTCCTTGTTGGTCTGTTTGATTAATACTGTTATGTGCTCACCACGTCTTAAAGTTCCGAAGGGTTTGTAAGTTTCCTCTAAATTTGTGATAATTTTATTGTTTGCCCATTGTTTACCTAGCTCAACTTCATTTGCTCCAAATAGCATCTGTGTTGAAAAATCTTTGGTAAAACCCCCATAATCCTTCATATTTGAGGCTCGCACTAGATTTTCCCAAAAGGGTTTTCCAATTTTAAAAATCTCTTCATCTGACTTTGATAAAAGATCCATAAATTTGCTTAAAATAAATTATGAGGCCTTCTTTTTCTCTTTTTCATCCACAATGTGATAAACCGGAACTTTTTCTAGAGTAAATTTACCGGTTTTAGGATCTCTTCTTGAAACTGTCAAACAATGCCAATTTTCATCGTCCAATTTCATATGATCACCTCTATAATAATAACCCGGCCAACGAGTTTCCTCCCTAAATAAAGTATGCTCAGTCACACACTGTGATGTCAAAGCTCTATGTTTAAGCTCCCAAGCCCTCATCAATTGATGATAATCCTCTGCACCAACGTGCTCTAAATCCTCTTGTAACCAAGTTAAAAGTTCTAAAGCCTTTTTTAGTAAATTTCCGTTGGTCATGTAGTTTGAGGTAATACCCCCAACGTATTCATCCATAATCTTTTGAAGTCTTTGTAATCCTTGTATTGGAGAAATATAACTTGGTGAAACTGTTCCTCCGGTTATCTCGTTTTGAGCAACTGTATAGGTTTCTAATGGTTTGTAGACAGCTTTTTTAAAATTATCACATTGTTTATCTGTTACATTAATTCCTTCAGCTTTTTTATCTTCAATATATTTTACTGCTGCTTTTGCTGCTAACCTACCCTCTGTGAAAGATCCTGATGAAAATTTATGTGCACTACCACCCACTGTATCTCCTGCACCAAAAAGTCCGTCGATTGTTAACATTCTGTTATAACCCCAAAAGTATTCTGGTGGAGACAAATCTTCAGGTCCACTAACCCATGCTCCTGAACATGTTGCATGCGATCCCATAACGTAAGGCTCAGATGTTGTTAATTCAGGATTTGTATACTTTGGATCAATATTTTGTGATGCCCAAACAACAGCTTGTCCAACTGTCATACCTAAAAAGTTTTCCCACCCAACTGTTTCTAAATGTGGATCTTGAAAAGCCTCTTTAGTAACCATGTGAATCGGTCCACCACCAGCAGCAACTTCTTGTATAAATGCGTGGTTTCTTAAACAAGTAGGAGTTGGATGGTGATCAATATATTCACCAACTAATTCTTTAGTTTGATCATACCATTTTTTTTCATAATTTTCGCCGTTAGCATTTTGTGTATATGTTTTTAAATGTAAAAAATATGCTCCAACAGGTCCATAACCATCTTTAAATCTACATAATACAATTCTATTTTCCATTTGAGTCATCTTTGCCCCTGCAGCAATAGGTAGTGCATAAGCAGATCCATTACTCCATGGTGCATACCAAGTTCTTCCCATACCTTCTCCAACCGCTCTTGGTTTAAAAATATGCGACGCACCACCTGCAGCAACAATAACTGCTTTAGCTCTAAATACATGAAAATCTCCTGTTCTCATATTAAATCCAACAGCTCCACCAATTCTATTTTCTTGAGCTTCATCCATTAATAAATGGGTAACCATTATTCTATTATAAATTTTATCTGCAGATTTTTTTGCTGCCTCAGCAACGATTGGTTTATAGCTTTCACCATGTATCATGATTTGCCATTTACCTTCCCTTAAGTATCTTCCAGTTTTTTCATTTTTCATCATTGGAAGACCCCACTCATCAAACATGTGAACAGTTGAGTCTACATGACGAGCCATGTCATAACCTAAATCTTCTCTAACCATACCCATTAAATCATTTCTAGCATATCTAACATGGTCCTCAGGTTGATTTTCATCCCATTGCATACCCATGTAACAATTGATTGCATATAAACCTTGTGCGACTGCGCCACTTCGATCAATATTTGCTTTTTCAACACAAACAATTTTTAAATCTCTTCCCCAATGTCTAGCCTCGAACGTTGCTCCAGTGCCGGCCATTCCACCACCAACAACTAATACATCACATTCCTCATAATGTGTTTTGTGCTTAGCCATTAATAATAAACACCTTTTTTAAAAGACTCTTTCGGAACTGATGGTAATTCTTTATTAGTATTTAAACCCTCTGGCTCGCTATATAATCTTTGTGAATTAATTTCTCCTTGGTTAGGAGTATCACCTTCAGCAAGTTTAGGAATAAATTTACCCCAAGGTTTTGTTGTTATTGGGGATACGAAATTTTTTTCTGTTCCATTTCTAAATTTGATTTTCCAAGAGATGGTTCCTTTTTCTTCTTCTCTCCTAACTCTCACACTATGACCCATAGGAGCAAAATCAGCATACCCTCTTACGTCAATTGCATGATTAGGACACGCTTTAACGCATGAGTAACATTCCCAACAAAAATTTGGTTCTATGTTTTTTGCTCTTCGAATATTTTCATCTATATGCATGATGTCCGAAGGACAAATATCTACACAATGTCCACAACCATCACATCTTGTCATGTATACAAAAGTTGACATAATTTATTTTTTTCCTTTTTTTAATAACATATTAATAGTGTTTTGGCTCTTCTCTTTTTATTCCTAAGCCAAATTGCTCAGGGGCATCTGCTGGTGGAGGAAGATTGTCTCTTGAACCATCAGCTTCAGCTAGATTTTTTTGTATTGCTGCTCCAGGTTTGTAGAACATATGGGCAAATTTAGACCAATAAACACCACCAAACAAAATCAAATTAGATGCAACAAATAAAGTTAAAAACAAATATGATAATCCTATTTGTCCGTTAAATTGAGTGTAAGACCATGCTAACCCAAAAGTTGAACATGCAAGTAAAGCTAAAACAAATAAATCAGCTTTAATGATTCTGTACCAAGGATGAGCTTCTGCTGATACGTCTACTCTTAAAAAAAACCAAAACCAATACCCGCCCAAGCAAGTTAATATTGCTCCTGCATGCCAAATCATTGACCAAGTCTGAGAACTCGGTTTATCTGAACCTGTGTAACAAAAAACTAAAACAGCTGAAGACACCCAAAATAAAATTGTTCCATACATTCCTAGAACATGGGCTAGTCTTCTTTTGCCAAAACCTAATTCAGACGTAGTACCAATATCAACAACTGTTGTTTTGGCAATCACAGAAACTTTTTCCCCAACACCTAGTTCTTTTGTCGCTGAAAGTTTTGCTTTTTTTGCATTATTAAAAAAATAAGTCAAATTTTTATGATGTATCATTTGAATTATAGTTCCAACTGCAATCAACAAAACCATTGCAATAATAAAAGATTGCATAGCAAACGGTGAAATGGTTTCTGATAAAATTGAAAATGGATTGTTGCTTAACATTTCCGCCTTTTGTTAAATTTTGAATTAATTTTACATTTTTATATATAGTTGAATTTATAGTTCAACCTCAAACTAGGGTCAATTTGTCTTTTATAACAGGCTAATTATTTCTTTTATAATGTTGTTTGTTTGGAATGACCGATCGTACTCCGCCCTGAGGATTATCTACATCTCCTTTTCTTCGGGGAATCAGATGAAAATGACAATGTAAAATAGATTGACCAGATACAGTTCCTATATTTGTGCCTAAATTAAATCCTTTAACTAATGGATCTTTATTGATTATTTCTTTTTTTACAATTTTTAAAAGATCGTTACAGGCAACCAATTCATCATTAGATAAATCAAAATAATCTTTTATGTGTCTTTTAGGTATAATCAAACAATGATGTTCTGAAACTGGATATGTATCATAACTTGCATATGCCAATTCATTTTCATGAGCACATCCACTTTTTTTAACATTGCAAAATAAACAAGGATTGTTTGGGTCTTTCATTTCCTAAAATCTATAAGAATTACATTTATTTATAACTGCATCATATTGTTTTGATAGAAACTTGAATTTTTTAAGGTTTTTTCTTTTCCATTTAAGCTCATTTATAGTCTTAACTGAAGTAACACCTTTGCCAGATCCTATTAATAATATTTCATCATAATTTTTTATTTCTTTAAGCAAAATATCTTTTTTAATTATCTTTCTTATTTTTGTTTTAAAAAATTTATAAGTATTTCCCTCATAATAATCCTTTTTGGGTGTAAAAAATTTTTGATCTTTAACAAATAATAAATTTGAGGTTCCGGTTTCTAATAATCTTTTGTTAGATACCAGTGCAATATCTGATTGGGAGTTATCCATTTTAGATAAATAAGATAAAATCTTTTTGTATTTTAGATTTTTAAATTCTGGTCTTTCTCTTTTTAATTTTACTAACCTTAAATTAAAATTTAATTTTGGTTTAACTCTTTTTCTTAAAGATATTGAAATAATTTTCTTATTAATAGCAATTCTCAATAGATGATTATATTTCCTCTTTTTGGATAAATTTTTATTAATTATTTCTAAGATATCTGACTTTAAAGATTTTTTTTTTATTTGATATTTTTTTAATGATAAAATTAAATTTTTTAAATGATTTTCAAAAAATAAAATTTTTGCTGGTTTGCCAAAAATCCACATCGTTGTAAAAATTCCATGATCTCCCCAAAGATCATGGAACTCTATCTGTTTTAAGTCCTTAAGCTGATAAGATTTTTTTAATAAGTAGGTTACCATTGATAGTTAAAAAAGATTCAGGGTGAAATTGAAATCCATAAATTTTTTCCTTTTTATTTTCAAATGCCATTGCGACTTTTGAATTTAAACATCTCATAGTTATCTCAAAATTATTAGATTTAAAAGGTTCTTTTAATTTTAAAGAATGATACCTGCCAACTTTAAATATTTTTCCTTTGTTGAATAAAGATTTATTGGTGATTACTTTTATATTTGATTGAAAACCATGATAAATTTTTTTTTGTTCAACAATTTTTGCACCTTCACAAAAAAGGATATGCTGAAATCCTAAACAGATACCTATTATTTTTTTTTTACCTTTATATTTTTTATAAATTTTTGAGGTTATTGGATAATTTTTTGGATTGCCAGGTCCAGGTGAAAAAATTATTGTTGATGCTTTTTTAATTTTATTTTCGCTAACTTTATCATAGTTATCGCATTCAACTTTATCAAACAAAGCAAATTGATGAACAACATTATGAGTAAAGGAATCGTTATGGTCAATTACATAAATCATTTAAATAAATCTATTAACGCTTTAGCTTTAAGAAAATTCTCATTAAATTCATGATTGGCATTACTGTCGACAACGACTCCTGAGGCAACTGAAATTTCAGATATGTTCTTAAAATTTAAAATTGATCTTATAATAATATTAAATCTCATATCACCATTAAATTTTATGTAACCAAAACTTCCTGTATAAATATTTCTATTTTCTTTTTCCTGATTATTCAAAAGATTAAGCGTATTTATCTTTGGACAACCAATAACTGAACCACCTGGCATCATCGCTTTAATTATTTCAAAATTATTTATATTCTTTTTTAATTTTCCCTTAATTAAGCTAACATAATGAAAAAGGTCTTTATATTCCTCAACGATTTTTTGTTTAGACAATTTTACTGAACCTACCTTGCAAATTCTTGATAAATCATTTCTTTCCATATCAACAATCATATTATGCTCTTTGGTTTCTTTTAAATTTTTTCTAAAATAATTTAATGCTTTTATTTTATTTAATTGCTTAGTTTTTTTTACGGTCCCAGCTATCGGTTTTGTGGATATGTTACTTCCTTTTTTTATAATTAAGGTTTCTGGGGAACAGCTAATAATTGAGTAATTATTATCTTTAATCATAAAGGCCTCTGGAGCTAGATTGGTATCAGATAACCTTGAAAAAAAATCTAACGGATTGATTTTCGACTTTGTTTTATATTTTGTGCAAATTTTAATTTGATATGTCTCACCACTCTTTATCTTTTTCTTAAATTTATTGAATATTTTTGTATAATTTTTTCTATTAATATTGATTTTAAAGTTCCCACATTCAAAATTTTTTACATCATAATTTAACTTATTGCTGAGTTTGATCTTTTTTTCTGGTTTATAAAAAATACCTTTTGGAAAGTTAAAATTTTTTTGTTTTGGGACTTTTACATCAATCAGATTATTTAATAACTCATATCCAAAAAAACCAATGAAAAGATCTGTGTTGGTTGATTGTTTTTTATTTTTTTTTGTTAAAAAACTTTTAATATTCTTATTATTTAAAATTATTTTTTTTGAAAAATCGGTGTAAAGATCAAACCCGTTTTGAGATTTATAAATAATGTAGGGTTTCCCTGATAAATGTATTTTTGTTAATTGATTTGTTCTATTCAATTTATTCTGTTTTTAATCTTAAAACTGGTTCTTCTTTTATTGGTAGATGAATTATTGCTGCAAAAACAGATAAAGCAATTGCTAAATACCACGCATAGTCATATGACCCATAAGTATCGTGAAACAAACCTCCAAGATATGCACCAAAAAACGAACCTATTTGATGACTTAAAAAAACTATTCCATATAACAAGCCCAAATACTTTGTTCCAAAAAGATGGGCAACTATTCCGCTGGTAGCTGGTACTGTCGATAACCATAGGAATCCAAAACTTGCACCAAATATAAATGCTGCAATATTACTTGCTGGAGTAAATATAAAGAATACTATTGAAACTCCCCGCAAAAAGTAGATTGCACTTAAGATTATTTTTTTACTCATTTTAGCTGAAAGATAGCCACTTAACAAAGAGCCAAAAATATTAAATAACCCAATTAAAGATAAGATAGCTGCAGCAGTCCAATCCTCAAGGCCTCTATCTATTACATACTTAGGAACATGAGTTCCAACTAAAGTAATATGAAATCCACAAACAAAAAAACCAGATACAAGTAAAATATAACTTTTTGTTTTGAATGCTTCATTGAGTGCTTCTGAAAATGATTGGTCTGATGTTTTTTCCACATTTTCAGTTGCAGATGGAGATCTTACGAAGTAAGCAGCTACTAAACCAGCAATTAAAAGCATTCCGAAAACGAATAAAGTATAATTCCATCCAAATTCATTTAGAGAGTAACTTGTGAAAATTGGTGACAAAAAGTAACCAAACGATCCAACTGCAGTCACAAAACTCATTGCAATAGTTCTTGTAGATAAAGGAAAGTGTTTTCCAACAATAGACATTGGAATACTAATGGCTGTCCCCCCTAATCCTATTCCAATTAACAACCCCATGTGTATTTGAAAAAATATTCCTGTATTAGGTCCTGTATATAAAAAAAATATTCCAGCGGTGTAAAAAATAAATGCTGAAATAATTGCTATATGACCACCATACTTATCTGCAATAGCACCAAAAATAGGTCCAGTTAATCCCCACATTAACATCTGCATTCCTATCGCAAAACCAAATGCTGTATTACTTATTTTGAGACTTTCATTGAAATCCATGAAAAACAAACCAAAGGTTTGTCGTACACCAAGAGAAATTAAAACAACAAAACAAGCTGCAAATAATGTGATTAATGCTGTTCTGGATTGAAAAAATTTTTCTGTGCTCATTTCAAATGTCTTAATGCTTGTTTAATATCAGCAATTAAATCATTTGGATCCTCAAGTCCTATATGAAATCTGACTAAATGTTCATCCTTTGCTAAATTCATGAATTTTCTATTTCCAGTTTCTCTAAATTCTTGATGTAAAACTAAACTCTCAAAACCTCCCCAACTGTAACCATAGCCGAATAATTTAAGTGAATTTACAAATTTTCTGACAGAATTGATATTATTTGATTTTATTTTAAGCCCCATTAATCCTGAGGCACCAGAGTAATACTTTTTCCACATTCTAAAATTTAAGGAATTTTTCTTAAATGGATAGAGAAGTTTAATCTTTTTATTTTTTGACAAGAAAGCTGCAATCTTTTTTGCATTTTCTCTATGTCTATCTAATCTAACATCCAAAGTTCTTAAACCTCTAGTAATTAAATATGCATCATCAGGTCCCAATCTTAAACCTGTTATTTTTTCAGCTGCTTTCACTTTTTGGAAAACTTTTTTATTAACTGCTAGGCTTCCACCCATAACGTCAGAATGACCAGAGTAATATTTAGTAGCAGATACAATAGACATATCAAAACCAAGTTTTATTGGTTTAAGATAGTAAGGTGTACCCCAGGTATTATCTATTGCTGTTAAAATTTTGTATTTTTTGGCAATTGAAACAATTTTTCCAAGATCCTGAAAATCAAAAGTGTTGCTACCTGGATTTTCAACAAAAATCAATTTTGTTTTTTTTGTTATACTTTTCTCTAAAGTTTTTAAATCATGTGGATTATAAAAAATTGTTTTAATATTAAATTCTTTTAAAAAATCTTGAGTTAAAACTCTCGTGGGACTGTAAACTGGGTCTGCAGCAATTATTTCATCACCAGGTCTAACAACACTAAATATAGCTAAAAATACTGATCCAAAACCTGTGGGAGTGGTAAATACATGATAACTATCTTCGAGCTTAGTTAAAATCTTTTGTAAAATATAAGTTGTTGAAGTTCCTTGTCTTCCATAATCGTAATGACCGCCAACTGGATTTTTTTGAGCCTTTTTTTGAGTCTTTCTTATATGCTTCATTGATTTAAATATTATCGTTGAAGCTCTAACGACTGGTGGATTTACTGACTGATTATGAAAATCTTTTGCAGTATGTTTCAAAAATGTCTTAAATGATTTTACCATAAAAAAATTGATAACTTTAAAGGACAATGCTATATCCCTCACATAATTTCAATTAAATTATAACAGAAGGGAATAATGGGATATCCAAAAAAACATAGAGGCCGAAGAAAAATGGGCTCAAAAAAAAGAAGAGCTAGAAAAAAAAATAAAAAGAAATAGTCTTTAATGAATTCAATTGAAAAGGCAAGATTCATAAGTATATGGATTTTTATTGTTCCATTTGTTGCAGTAAACGCTTGTTTAATATTAGTTACACAGTTCCATGGTGTCTTTGAAAGTGAAGCAGATAGGTTATATAATACAATTCCTTATATTGATGGTGGAGCATCTATAAGCAGAACGGCAAGGCCATATCCTTCATGGTTGATATTTAAACCTGCAATGTTTTTGACGTCTTTTTTGTTAATAAAGTATTGGTTGTTTAATAGAGATATTATTAGACATTTTGAAAATGATCATAAAAATATAAAAAAAATAGTATTTTTTGGAATTGCTTCAGCAATAGCTTTAACCATTCATTCAATTTTTTTGGGAATTAAATTCGACAATGATTTATACAAACTTTTTAGAAGAGTAGTGATGTTATCATTCATTGTATTTGAAATTGTTGCACAAGCTTATCTTGTAGCGACATTTTTTTCTTTTAAGGAAAAATTAAAAATTTACATACACCCAATAATTTTAAATTTGAAAATTTCATTAGTATCTTTATTAATATTGGTTGCAATTATAAGTATACCCATTATCAGTCTTCCTGGTGATGATTTCTTTGGGTTTAATCTTAAGTTTCTAAAGCATGCACTAGAATGGGATTATTTTCTAGGTGTAATTACTTTTTATTTATTAACTTTTTTAATGTGGAAAAAAAAAGTTAATTCTTAATCCAACCACCACCTAAAACCTTAAAACCAAACTTATCTTTATTATAAAAAACACATGCCTGTCCTGGAGATATTCCATCCTCAAATTCCTCTAAGTTAACTAAGGCTGTCCTATTATTATTAAAACTCACTTTTCCCCTAAGAAGCTTGCCTGTTGATCTGACTTTTACAAAAATATCATTTTTAAATTCATCTTTATTAGCAAGTAAATTTAGATCATGAAGATTAATATCTTTTTTTCCAAGTTTTTCTTTTGGACCAACAATAATTTCATTTTTTTCTGCATTTATCTTTAATACATATAATGCATCTTTATCTGAAACTTTAATTCCCTTTCTTTGACCTATCGTAAAATTTATTATTCCATCATGAACTCCAATCACTTTTCCATCTAGATTTTTTATATTACCTTTTTTAAAAGAGTCTGGCCTAAATTTTTGAATTACCGAGGCATAGTCTCCATTAGGTACGAAACAAATATCTTGACTATCTGGCTTATCCGCTACGTTAAGATTTAGTTTTTTTGCTATAGATCTTGTTTCATCTTTAAGCATGCCCCCTAATGGAAATCTTAAGTAATTTAATTGCTCTCTAGAAGTATTAAATAAAAAATAACTTTGGTCTCTATTTTCATCTATAGCTCGATACATATTAGTTTGATTGTCAACAGTAACGCTTTTTACATAATGACCAGTAATCAATGCATCTGCCTTAAGATCTTTCGCAACTTCAAATAAATCTTTAAATTTTACAGTTTGATTACATTGCACACAAGGAATAGGAGTTTCGCCTTTTAAATAACTTTCAACAAAATTATCAATTACTCCTTGTTTGAACTTGTTTTGATAATAGAGAATTTTGTGTTCAATATCTAATTTTTGAGCGACTCTTTTTGCATCCATTATATCCTGACCTGAGCAGCATTGTTTTGATGCAGCGACCTCTTTACCATCATCGTAAAGTTTTAAAGTTATACCAATAACTTTATAACCATCTTTTTTCATCATTCCAGCAACTGTAGATGAGTCCACTCCACCTGACATTGCAACAACAACCGTTGTTTCTGACGGATTTTTTTTTAAACCAATAGAGTTTAAATTATTATTCATTTGATGGTATTTATACTTATTTCTAATATAAGTTAAATTAAATGATTTTTGATTTTGAACCAGGCGACAAAGTTTTCAATCCAGCAAATAAAGATTGGGGAATAGGACAAGTTCAGTCAATAATCAAAGGTAAAATTACTGTTAATTTTCAAAATGTTGGTAAAAAAGTAATAAACTCTGAAAATATAGAATTAAAAAAAATAAATGACTCAAAGTGATATAAAAAAAATTGTTGAGAATCTAATTCAAACTTTTTTAGATGCAGGGAAAATTTCTATAGATCTTAGGAAAAAAGGTCTTACCAAAGAAATAAAATCCGATAATACACCTGTAAGTAATGGAGACTTAGAAGTTAACAAAATTTTGAGTAAAAAAATTTTAAGCCTAACGCCAAATATCCCAATAATATCTGAGGAAACATCAGAAAATAAATCAAAAAATAACCTTGAAAATTTTTGGTTAATCGATCCAATCGATGGAACTTATGATTATATTAATGATCTGGATGAATTTACAATAAATGCAGGATTAATAATTCAAAAAAGACCTGTTGCTGGATTAATTTATGCCCCAGCAAAAAATAGAATGTTTTATTCTTACGGAGATGATTTTTCTTTTGAATTAATTAATGGAGAACCATTTAAATTAGATAATTCAAAAAATTTTGATAAAAATGAGATTAAATTTGTATCCTACTCCAATAAAATCAAACCAGAAATAAATGAAATATACAAAAAACTTAATGTTAAAAAACATGTAAGAATGAAAAGTTCTTTAAAATTTTGTGTTATTGCAGCTGGGGAGTATGATGGTTATGTTGCAGAACCAAGGGCATCAGAATGGGATATAGCTGCAGGCCATGCAATTTTAAAACACTCTGGCGGAAGTGTAACTGATTTCAATGGACAAGAAATTTTTTACGGAAAAAAAGATTTTAAAAATCCAAGTTTAATTTTAAAAAGCAAAAATATTCAATAATGGATGAACAACTAAGAATTATTTTGATTATAATTATTTCAGTTTCAATTTTTGGTTTACTCGTTTTTGTCTTTGTAAAAAATTATATAAAAAATAAAATTGATTTTTTAGTAAAAGAAAATAAAAAAAATAAGTTAAAGTAGTTTTACTATTTTTATAAAATCATCTTTTGCAATTTCCATTACTTTTTTTGAGGTTTCAAAATCAAAGCCATTTCTTGCTAATAGGGATATATCTTTTTTATAAAATAGAGATCTATTATCTTCTATTCTTGCAGGACCAATTCTTTTTTTTTTACATAATTTAATTGCAGAAAAAAAATCTTGATCTGAATTATTATCGTGAATTTTATTTACAGTTTCTTTAATATATTCACTATTAATACCTTTGCCTATTAAGTAATTTCTAATTTTATTAATTGAATTACCTCTTTGAATCATACTTTTAGCTTTGCTCTCTGAATAAAATTTATCGTTAATAAACTTATTTTTTTCTAAGTCTGAAAGAACAATATCAATCAAATTAGTAACATCTTGTTTTTTTACATTTGGCACTGAAGTTTTTAAGTATTTTTTTAGTAGATAAGTTTTAAGCTGTTGTTTTGATGGAGCATATTTTTCCACATAAGAAAATGCAAAATTTCTCATCTCCTCGACAGTTACTTTTAGAGTTTTTTTTTTATTTCTTATAGGAATCATAGACAGATTTAATATAATATATTTTAAAATGATCGAACAAATTTATACTTATTTTACAATAGATATACTCTACTATTGGGTGAATTTAGGTGTTCTTCCATTTTGGTTGATTTTAATTTTTTTTCCAACATCCAGCCTCTGTAGGTATTTCGTAACTTCAATATTTCCATTCATTATATTGAGTGGTGCATATATTTTTTTATTGTACAAATCTTATCTAAGTTCATACGATTTTGACGGTAACTTTAGCCTTTATTTTGGGATCGATGACACAAAAGATTTATTTTCTAACAAAAATTTTCTTATGATGTTCTGGATACATTTTATATCCATTAATTTATTCACTGGAGGTTGGATTGTAAAAGATTCACAAAAATTTATGATAAGTAAATTCTTATTATCGATACCACTTATCATTTTATATTTAATTGGACCTCTCGGATTGTTAGTTTATTGGTTAATTAGAATTTTTTACGCCAAAAATATAAGTTTATATGACTAAAAAAATCGATTTTTACTTTGATTTCATTAGTCCTTATTCATTTTTAGCTCATAAAAAAATTATCAGTTCTAATGATAGAAATAAATTTAATTATAAAGCAATTCTTCTTGGTGGACTTCATAATTTAGGAGGAATTACTGCCCCTGCATTTAATGAGAGAAAAATGAAAAATATGAAAAATGATTGCAATTTAATTGCTAAGAAAAGTAAAATTGACTTTGTGTGGAACGATAAATTTCCAATTAATTCATTATATCTAATGAGAGGCTATCTTTTTGTTGATAGTGATAAAAAAGATAAATATTTTGATCTATGTTTTGATGCTTATTGGAAAAATAATGAGGATATTTCAAAAGAAGAAAATATAAAAAATATACTATCAAAATGTGAGATAAAGCCTAATGATTTTAAAAAAGGCATTGAAGATCAAAAAATTAAAAATGAATTAAAAGATTTAACAAACATTGCTTTCCAAAAGGATGTCTTTGGTGCTCCAACTTTTGTTATAAATAATAATTTATTTTGGGGACAGGATAGACTTGAATATGCTTTAGATGAATTGAATAATTAAGTAATTTTAAATTTACTTTGTTTCAATGCCCCAAAACCCCCATCAATATGCGAGACCTTATTAAATCCCATATCTTTCAAAGATTTTGCCGCAAGAGCTGATCTCATTCCACCAGCACAAAATAAAACCATTTCTTTGTTTAAATCTAGTTTACCTTGTTTAAAATAAGTGCTCTCTGGATCAAGCCAAAACTCTAACATACCTCTTGGAATATGATTTGAATTTTCTATTCTTCCCTCTCTTTCTAATTCTCTTACATCTCTAATATCAATTAGGTTACACTCGTTTTTATTAAATTTATCAAAAGCTTCTTCGGTTGATATAGTTTTAATCTCTTTTAAGGCTTCTGTAACAAGAGTTTGGGATGATTTAATTGTCATTATATTGTAGATATTTATATCATAAATAAAAACATATGAGAAAGTTTTTCATTAAAATTTGTAAATTTTTTGGCTTTGAAATTATAGATCAAAATGAATTTACTTCTCCTACATTAAATAAAGAATTGAATGAGGATCTTTCAATTTTAAATAAAAAATCAATAGTATTACCATTAGGAGAAGTTAAAATTACCAGAAAAGTAAAATCAATCTTAATAATTGTTAGAGTTAATACAGAAATCGAAGTTTGGGATCAAAATAAAAGAAGATTATTCGAACAACCAAAAATCGAATATTCAATTCGATCAATAAAATCATTGATAAACTCTATCAATTATTGTGAAAGCAAATATCCAGATTTAAGGATAAAAACAATAATTTTAGATGACTCTTCAAAAATTGAAAATTTAGATAAAATCAAAGAAATAATAAAAAATGTAAATGGAGAAATTATTTCTCTGGACACAAAAAAATTTGAAGCCAAGATTAAAAAACAAAAAACACAACAAACTTTTTCTAATTTAGCAAGTTTATTTCAGTGTTTTGAGATTGGAAAAGAGATTGGGGAAGATCTAATTTTTTTTGTTGAAGATGATTATCTTCATTTTGAAACCATGTTGGAAGAGATGATTGCTACATATGAAAGAGTGTCGTCTCAAGTAGGTAAAGATATTTTTATGTGCCCTGCAGATTATCCATATCTGTATATGAATAATGAAAAAACGAATATCCTTATAGGAAATAAAAGGTACTGGAGAACAATTACTAAGACTTTATGTACCTTTTTGACAAGCAAAAAATTATTAAATCTATATTGGGAAAATTTTACAAAAAATTGTGAAGATCGTCATGATCCTTTTGAGAAATATATAAATGAGATCTATAAAAAAGAGTTTTGTATATCTCCTTTAAAAAGTTTATCCGTCCATTTGACAAATGTTAATTCAAGTTATGGTTTGCCACCTTTTATTGATTACAAAAATTTATGGGATCAAAATAAATAAGCCCCTTGAGGGAGGGGCTTATTACTTAACTAACTAAGAGAGAGTTTGAGGATCCTTCAATGAGTATTCGCTGAGAATATACAGAGAGCGAAGGATCCCCATGTTGTTAACAACTAGTCACGAATTGCGTATGCAATTACACCAGTTTCAGTGACATCAGTACCTTTGGTTTCACCTTCTTTACTTAACCTTAGGCCAATAGTTGCTTTGATGAGGCTAAATACAATATATGCAACCACAAAAACAAAAATGTTTACTGATAATACACCAATTAACTGAGTGCTAAAATTTGCACCAGAATTCGTTGCAGGCACAATTAATGTACCCCAAATTCCAGCAAATAAGTGAGCAGGAATAGCACCAACTACATCATCAATTTTCAAAGAGAATAATAGTTTAGTACCATAAACTACGATTAGTCCACCTACAGCACCAATTAAAATTGCAGCAAATGGTGATGGTAATAATGGTTCTGCAGTTACAGCAACCAAACCACCGATACATCCATTTAACATTTGAACTACGTCAGTTTTACCAAAATGTAATCTTGTTATAACTGCTGCACCCATAACACCACCTGCACCAGCAAGGAATGTGTTAATAAATATTTTTGATACAGCGATTGCATCTGTAGCCGTTCCCAATGCTAATTGTGAACCACCATTAAATCCAAACCAACCTAACCATAAAATAAATACTCCAATTGTTACTAATGGTATTGATGATGCTGCAAAAGGTTTTAGCGGCGCTGGAGCTCCAGATTTGGTAAATCTTCCTAATCTTGGACCAATTATCATTGCACCAGCCAAAGCAGCTGCACCACCAGTTGAGTGCACTAAGGTCGAACCAGCAAAATCAGAAAAACCTGCTTCTGCCAACCAGCCTCCACCCCACTGCCAACCCATTACGATTGGATATATAATTCCTGATAGAATTGCAGCGAATGTAAAAAATGGCCATAACTTAATTCTTTCAGCCATTGTTCCTGATACAATTGAAACGGTAGTTGCACAGAATACCATCTGGAAATACCAATCTGAACCATCTGAATAACCTGTATCTATTTTACTACCATCTGCCCATGGAATAAATTTACCAATGTATCCACCTGGATCAATACCATAAGCTAAGTTATAACCTACAAGCCAGAACATTATACCTGCAATTGAGAATAAACCTATATTTTTTGCACAGATTACGGATACACTTTTTGATGTAACCATACCTGACTCTAACATTGCGAATCCTGCAGCCATAAACATTACTAGGAATCCACAAATCAAGAATAATAGGGTGTTAAATATAAACCCTACTTCAGCAGAAACAGTTGTGTCTGCCATAACAGCACTACTCATGTTTAATAAAAAAATTAAACTAATAAGTGGTGCACTTATTATTTTTATTAATTTAGTCATACGACCTCCCTGTTAAAGAGAGCTCTTTTATTTTATTAAATACTAATAACTAACGCTGATTACGAAAATTGGGTATGCAGTATTTGCATATAGAAACAGCCTTAACGAGAGTTTCGTTAAGGCTGTAAAAAGACGTTATTTGTTGAATACTTCTTTTAAAGCTTTTGCTGGTAAAAACTTAACTTTTTGAGACGCAGCAATTTGGATCTGTTCTCCAGTTCTTGGGTTTCTTCCAACTCTAGCTTTTCTCTTAGCTACTTTATATGTACCAAAACCAGCAATTTTTACTGAATCGTCAGCTTTTAAAGCATCTAAAATTGTGTTGGTAATTGTATCAAAAGTTCTCTCAGCATCAGCTTTACTTAGATTTAATGCCCCAGAAATTTTGACTACTAGTTGTTTTTTATTCATTTTAGCTCCGGTTTTATTAGGTTAATTTCATTGTTGTCAAAAGTATTGATAAATCAAGACTTTTTTTAGTATAGTAAAAAAAGTTATACACAATATGTTGTGTAAATTTAAAAAATGTTGATTTTATTGAGTTTTTTAAACTTTTTTAAAAATTATTAATTGAACAATCCTAGGTCTTTAAGGTCGTTAAAAGTTGTGAAAAACATCAAAGATATTAGTAAAAATATTCCGATTCGAAAAAAACCCTCTTGCGTTTTTTGAGATAACGGACGACCTAAAACTTTTTCAAATGCATAAAACATTAAATGTCCCCCATCAAGCATTGGAATTGGAAACAAATTAACTAAACCAAGACTTATTGAAATATATGCCATCATGCTGATGAATGCCAAAACACCAAATTCTGCAACCTGTCCTGAAATTTTAGCTATTCTTATTGGCCCTCCAAGCTGAGAGGTATCAGCTTTACCGAAAATCATTGCACCAATATATTTCAATGAGGAAATTCCCACAAAATAAACTTCATGAGCGGCATGGTATATAGCTTGTGCAGGTCCTAATTTAACATGATTAATCTCATTATTATAAGCACCTAATTTTATACCAACTATTCTTTTGTTAAGTTTGTTTCCTAAATTATCCTCACCTGGAACAATGTTAGGTTTTACTTTTAAAATTAGCTCATCATATGAACGTTTCACTTTAAAATCTATAATTTCATCAGTGGACATAGTAATTAACTTAGAGACATCCATAATACTTTCAACTTTGTTGCCATCTATTTCTAAAATTACGTCATTTTGTTTTAATCCTCCAGCCATTGCAGGGCTATCTTTCTGAACTTCATTGATGACGGCTGGTGTAAAATCTTTACCAACAAAAGTATAAATTGAGAAGAAAATTACTAAAGCTAATACGAAGTTTGCTAAAGGACCACCAAAAACAATTAAGCTTCTTTGATATAGAGGTTTAAGAGTAAATAATTTTTTTTGGTCCTCTTCACTATATTTTTCTAAAATTTCTTTATGATCCGCTTGAGAATATACATTTCTATCTCCGAAAAATTTTACGTATCCTCCTAGAGGTATCCAGCATATTTTCCACCTTGTCCCAGATTTATCATTCCAACCAAAAATTTCCTTACCAAATCCTATAGAGAAATCAGTGACACCCACTCCAAATTTTTTAGCAAAGTAATAATGACCATATTCATGAATAAAGACGACAATTAAAATTAGAACAATAAAAGGTAAAATATAACTTAGCATTTTAAAATCAATTTATACTATCCATCCAATTTTTTAACTCAATCATTCTTTGAGACTTATTTGACACAGCAATTTCTTTTTTTATAAATAATATGTGATTTTTAATTTCTCTCTCATCTCTAAATACTTTTCTTGTTTGAATTAATCTGTCTTTCCTAAACTCAATTAAGCTTATCATTTTCTCATAAGTAATTTCAGGATGATACTGTAACCCATAAATTTTCGATTTTCCAACTGTGAAATATGAACTTTGTACTTTATTAATTTTATTTGATGCTAAACAAATTCCGTTTGTTGGTAATTTTACTACCTCATCAAAATTAAACGCTGGAGAATTAAAATTATTATTCTTATTCCTATAAATAGAATTATTTAATCCTTCATTATTAATTATAATCTCATTTGCTATTCCTATATGAGATTTTTCTGCTTTTTTTACCTCTCCTCCAGCAGCAGTTACTGCAACTTGCATTCCCCAACAAATCGCTAAAATATTTTTAACTTGTTTTTGGCATTCTCTCATAAATTCAATTTGTCTTTTTATCTCTGGTGTATTGTTATAGATGTTCAAACTACTTCCACCCCAAATTAATCCATCATATTTTGGAAGTTTATTTTTAACCTTATCTAAATTTTGATCCGAGGATGGATTAATAACATCAAAATGATAATTATTATTAAATACATTTAGACTATCTTTTAAACTCTCAGTATGTGTTTGAATGCCTACTTTTAAAAAATTTTGGTTTTCCTCTTTTAAATTTCCTTCAACTATTAAAATATTAAGATTTTTCATTTAAAACAAATTGCCAGACATGCTGTGTTGATACATTATTTTCATGTCTTCAATGCTCAATTTTTTTGGATTACCATTCGTTGATGGATCCTCTAAAGCCATTTTTGATAAACGATCAATTTGTAAATCTTTTTCATTTATGACACTTGATAATTTATGTGGAATTTCAAATTTTTCTCTTAAATCTAAAATCCATTTTAGAAAACCGTCAAAAGATTTATCTTTTAATTCAAGGTATTCTGAGATCTTTGCGACTTTACTCTCAATCACATCTCTGTTGAAAGTTAAAACATACGGCATGAAAATTGCGTTTGAGAGACCATGATGAAGGTTATTTAGAGCATTTACTGGATGGCTCAAAGAATGAATTGCACCTAAGCCTTTTTGAAATGCGGTTGAACCCATACTTGCAGCAGTAAGCATGTTCATTCTGGCTTCAAGGTTAGATCCATTTTTATATGCCTCTGGTAACCATTTAAAAATTAATTTCATACCTTCTAAAGCTATTCCATCAGCCATTGGATGATACCCTGGGGCACAAAATGCTTCTAAATTATGAGCTAACGCATCCATACCTGTTGCAGCTGTCATTTTTTTAGGTAAATCTTTTGTTAAAACTGGGTCTAAAATAACTATGGATGGTAAAAATTTTGGATGAAATATAATTTTCTTAACTCCTAGCTCTTCATTCAAAATAACAGATGCTCTCCCTGTTTCAGAACCAGTTCCAGCTGTAGTGGGCACTGCTATAATAGGAGCAACCTTATTTGTGTCAGCCTTGGTCCAATTATCACTAACATCCTCAAAGTCCCACAGTGATAAAGTTTGACCTACCATAAATGCAATTGCTTTTCCCACATCAAGACCACTTCCACCACCAAAAGCAATCACACCATCACAATTTTTTTCTTTATAATGTTTTACTCCATCACCTACATTTTTACCTGTTGGATTACCAATCACATCATGAAATAATTCAGCTGATAAATTATTACCTTTTAAATGTGATAAGGTATCTTTTACAATATTTGATTGTCTAAGTCCTTTGTCAGTCACCAATAAAGGTTTTTTTATATCTAAATTTTTACAAGCTAAGCTTAAATCTTTAATTCTATTTTCACCTACCCACATGGAAGTAGGATAATTCCAATTAAATTTTTCCATAAGTTTTTAGTTTATAATATCTGATATTTTTGAAATTTGACCAATCTTAAAAATAAGTGCATCCTCTTTATTAAACCCATATTTTTCAGCATTATCTTTAAATCTTATTGGTGGTTCCATAATTGGTTCTAATGATAATACAAATGTTCCCCAGTGCATCCCCAATACCTTTTTACTTTTCAAATCTCTGCCAATTTTAAGGGCCTCTTCTGGATTGGTATGATAAATAGATTTATCTTTATAAGGCATAATTGGATAAAAATTATATGCACCAATATTAATTATAGTTAAATCAATTGGTCCGTGTTCATTTCCTAAATCCTTATAAATATTTCCATATCCTGTATCGCAGGCAAATAATATTTTTTTTCCATTATATTCGATTAAAAAACTTCCCCACAAAGTTTTGTTGGTGTCTGTTAAACTTCTTTTTGACCAATGAACAGCTGGAAGAAAAGTAACTTTTAAATTTTTATTAATATTAATTTCATCATACCAATCCATCTCATTGATGTCTCTATAGCCATTAGTTTTAAAATATTTGCTAAGTTTTAGTGGAACTAAAACTTTGGAGTCCTTGAAAGGAAATCTTCTTATTGTCATCATGTCTTGATGATCATAATGATTATGGGTGAGTAAAAATAAATCTATGTTAGGTATCTCGCTTAATTTTAATGCTGGTTCAGTAAATCTTTTCGGTCCAAATATTAGTGGACCTGCATTTTTCGAAAAAACTGGATCAGTAATAATAGTAGTATCTCCTAATTTAATAATAAACGTGGCATGACCAATCCAAGCAATATAATCACTATCTTTATATTTTTCTAAGTTTCTCAATACTTCGTTTTTTTCTAAAACGTGCCCTTCGGAAATCGTCATATCAAGTTTCTTTTTCTCTTGATTAAAAATTTTATACGACCATTTTACATTTGGATCTCTTTTTGGTGAGCCTTCGGGATTCCTAAAAGTGCCGTCAGGGAGATGATGATAAGGTTTTTTTTCCATAGCAAATGTCAAATTGTTTAAACTTAAAACCAAAATTAGAAAATATAAAAAATTTATCATATATATTTTTATTTTATATGAATTTAAAATTTTTTATTCTTTTATAATCTCATACTCGAAATTTTGAGTAGTTTCATTAACCTGTAAAAGTTTCGCACCATTTTTGCTATGAAATTTTGTTGCCATTTCAGTTAGAGGAGAGAGCGTAACTAATCTATTTAAATGGTTAGATTTTTTAATCTTTTTGTAAACTTCCTTAACAATCAATTTTCCACCGCCTTTTTTTTTAGACCAAACTGTATAAGCAATGGCAATTTGGCCAACATTTTGACCTCTATGAGTGCTCTGTAAATGAGCATCTTGACTGAACTTGTCTAGTTCTTCAACATTCCTGGGTATTTCATTAGTATAGGCAAAACACATCACAGCATGAATTTCTTTTTTATATTTCACGCCATAAATTTTTCTTCCATAATTTCTTCTAAAAGAAACATCTAATTCAGGTCTAACTGGGTCTTCAGAGGTATTACAATCTTTTAGCTCTACTAATTCTGCACCTTTAACCCAACCAAAAAAATTATCAATATTTTTATTAATAATTTGTTTGTTTTTTCGGATCCTTGCTTTTATTCTTGGTTTAAATTTTTTTGAGTTTTTTAAATTATTATTATCTAAATACTTCTCTGCTAGTTTATTTCTTACATTTTTAAAAATTTCTTTCATTTTCTAATTTTTCTTAAATTTTAATTAAAAATATAGTAAAGCAAAAATTACCCCTAAAATTATTACTATAATCGTAGCAACAATATAGTTTATTTTAATATTAAATTTTTTATAAATTGTTTCATTTATTTTTTCCCAGAATAGAACTACCAAAAATATAGCAACTGCAGGTATGATAAATTTAATCATCGACTATGTGTTTTTGTCTCCAACGTAAACTGAGACACCTCTTGAATTAATATCAACATCAAATTTCTTGTGTAATGGAGGGAACGCCCTTTGTGAACAGTCTAATCTATCACACGTTCTACATGACACACCTATTGGTATTTCTGTAGACTTATCATTAATGTTTAAATTCTCCGAGTAGATGAATTCTTTTGCATATTTTGCTTCACATCCCAATCCGATAGACAAAATACTTTTTGATTGTCCAAATCTTCCAATCCCTTTTTCAACTGTTCTAGCAATACATACATACTTTTCACCATTAGACATTTTACTAACAGCAGCTTGAATTATACCAGGTCTTGTCAAAGCTGAATAAACGTTCCAACGCGGACAAGCACCACCATATCTTGGAATTTCTATTCCTGATAAGGAAAATCTTTTTGATATATTCCCAGCCATATCCACTCTTAAAAAATGAAAAGGTATCCCTGGTAATTTTGGATCTTGTAAACACGTTACTCTATGAGCTACCTGTTCAAAAGACGTAGCAAAAGTATTTTGTAATAACTCTAAATCATACTTAAGTTTTTTACATTCTGTATGAAAAAGTTTATAAGGCATTAAAATAGCAGCACCGCAGTAATTTAATAAAGCAATTTTTGTTAATTTTTTAGACTCATCAGATGGAAAAGTAAATTTTGACAAATATTCTTCGATTTCTTTATCAGCACCCTCTTGGGCAATTTGAGCAGCTGCATGAAGTTTTTTTGTTTCTAAAGAGCTGTAATCACTCAATAGTAGTTCTTTTTTATTTTTTTTGTAGAGCTTTGAAAAAGGTTTATTTTCCTCAGGAATAACATCTTTTACTTTTATGTCGTATTCTGATTTTAAATAGTCACAAAGAGCAATATATCTAGTCCTATTATTTTTTTGAACTTTCTCAAAAACATTATTTGCAAAATCTTCTAATTTTGGAAAATAGTTTTTATTTTCTTGTAAAAAATCTGAAATAACTTCACCAGGAAATGAATTCTTTCTATTATCGACAATTTTACCAGATATTGTTTCAATTTTGTTAATCATTTCATGATCCTTTTTTTTTAAAATATCCCCTAGTCTAACGATGGCTCTGCCAATTTTTGGATTAGTACCAACTAAATCTTTTACTTCTGGACCTAGAATATCTAAATCTTCGAACAATTTATCATCTAGTATTTCTGATAAAGTATTTTCTAAATTTATATCTGACTTTGAGGTTAATTGAGAAAGTTCAATATTCAATTTTTCACAAATTTTTAAAAGTAAATCTCCATCTATTTTTCTTTTTCCACCTTCAATAAGATTTAGATAACTAGGAGATATATTTAAATCCTCAGCCAATTTATTCGCTTGAAGCCCTAGCTGTCTCCTAAAAGCCTTGATTTTTGGTCCTATTTTTAGATTAAATTGACTCATATTTTCTATTTGTAAATTTTGTAAATTTATTTTTACAAGATTTTTCTTTAGTTTACAACAGTTTTATACTTTTTGATAGATTTTGTAAATTTTGTAAATTATAAAATTTACATGGACGAAAAATTAAAAAACAACGAAAATGAGGCTCAAATTATAAGACATGAGGACCTTGCAAGACATAATAGCAGAGGTATCTACATGAGAGATGATCATTGTGATTGGGGTTCAAGTGGAATGAAAGATTTGGTTGAGACACTTAACGACTCAAACTAATTTTCAAACTCTAAAATTCATTTTCAATTACTTGAACATTGCAAAGGTCAATTATGAGCGCAGAAAAGATTTCTTATGATTTAAAAAGATTTGCAGGAATTAAAAGAGATTATACTCCTGAAGAAGTTGAAAGACTTAGAGGCTCAATTAAAATTGAATATTCAATTTGTAAACAACAATCAACAAAACTTTGGAAATTATTAAATACAGAAAATTATGTTAATACTCTAGGATCTTTGTCAGGTAATCATGCGGTTCAACATGCAAAAGCTGGTTTGAAAGCAATTTATTTAAGTGGTTGGCAAGTAGCAGCTGATGCTAATAGTGCTGGAGAAATGTATCCTGATCAATCTTTATATCCTTATGATAGTGCTCCGAAATTAGTAGAATCTATGAATAACGCCTTAATTAGAGCTGATCAGATTCAGCACATGGAATTAAAAGATGGTGATATGAAAAAAGAGAAGAGAATTGATTACATGCTTCCAATCATTGCTGATGGAGAAGCCGGTTTTGGTGGACCTTTAAATGTATTTGAACTTGCAAAAAAATTTATTAAAGCAGGTGCTGCTGGTGTTCATTTTGAAGATCAATTAGCAAGTGAAAAAAAATGTGGACATATGGGAGGTAAAGTTTTGGTTCCAACTGGTACCATGATAAAAAATTTAAAAGCCGCTAGATTGGCAGCCGATATAGCAGATGTGCCGCTAATTATTTTAGCTAGAACAGACGCAAACGCTGCAAAATTAATTACAAATGATTACGATGAAAATGACAAACCTTTCTTAACAGGTGAAAGGTCTCCAGAAGGTTTCTATTATGTAAAAGCTGGAATTGAACAAGCTATATCAAGAGGCCTTGCTTATGCACCTTACTCAGATTTAATTTGGTGTGAAACGGCTACGCCAAATCTTGAGGAAGCAAAAAAATTCGCAGATGCAATTCATGAAAAATTTCCAGGAAAACTTTTAGCGTATAATTGTTCTCCATCATTTAATTGGAAAAAACATCTATCTGATGATGAGATAGCATCGTTTCAACAAAAAATTAGTCAAATGGGTTATAAATTTCAATTTATTACTTTAGCAGGATTTCATACACAAAATATTGCAATTTTTGAGCTAGCTGAAAAATATAAGAAAGAAGGTATGACGGCATACTCAAGAATTCAACAACAAGAATTTGCTCGTGAAAAAGATGGATATACTAGTGTTAAACATCAACGTGAAGTTGGTACATCTTATTTTGATGCTGTATCCAATACAATAAGTAGTGGAAAAAGTTCTACCACGGCAATGGCAGGTTCAACAGAGTCTGAACAATTCTAATAAAACTATCCTTCTTAATTAGAGTTATTAACTGGCCCAGAAATGGGTCAGTTAAGATTTGATTTTATAACCTTTTTTAAGAAGAACTGTAACTACTGTTATACAAATGGATAAAAATAAAAACATAGTTCCAATACTTATCCATATATTGAAATCAGAAACTCCATAAAAAGAAAATCTTAAACCATTTATTAAGTAAACAACTGGATTAAAATAAGTCACAGTTTGCCAAAATGATGGCAGCATATCTAATGAATATAAACTCCCACCTAAAAATACCATCGGTGTCACAAACAAAGTTGGAATTATAGACATTTGCTCAAAATCTGAGCTCATTAAACCTATTAAAAAACCAAATAAAGCAAAAGTAAATGCTACCAAAATTAATAAAAATATCATCAGCAATGGATATTTGACTTGGACATCGACGAAAAATAATGAAGTGATAAATATTATTATACTTACTATAAGTGTTTTTGTTGCACCAGCTCCTACAAAAGCAAGTACGACCTCTAATGTTGAAATTGGGGCAGCTAAAATTTCGTAAATTGTTCCGTTAAATTTGGGAAAGAAAATTCCAAAAGAAGTGTTACTGATTGATTGAGTTAATAAAGTAAGCATCAATAGACCTGGCACGATGTATGATCCGTAGCTTATTCCATCAATTTTTTCCACATACCCTCCAATTACTGAACCAAAAACTATGAAATATAGCGAAGTTGTTAATACTGGAGACAATACAGATTGAGTTAAAGTTCTTCTAAAACGATCCATTTCATGAAGATAAATTGCTCTAAACCCATAAAAATTAATTTTCATTTTTTTCCCTAACTAAGTTTACAAAAATTTTTTCCAAATTACTTTGTTCAGTTTTTAAATCTTTCAATTTTAGGCCTGCATCTTTTAAATCTTGTAATAAATTTGTAATTCCTGTCTGCTTTGTCTTAAGACTATAAGTATAATTCAAACTCATCAAGTCTGGTGCGAAAGATAAGTTGTATTTTTGAAGCGTTGTAGGTATTTGATTTATTTTTTCATGTAAATCGATTGTAAGTTTTTTATGGCCCATTTTTTTTAATAGTTCATTTGTTTCATCAACAATTACAATCTCTCCTTGATTTATAACTCCAACTCGATCAGCTATTGCTTCTGCTTCTTCGATATAATGAGTAGTTAAAATAATTGTAACACCAGTTTTTCTCAAATTTTCAACAACCTGCCACATTTCTTTTCTTAGTTCTACATCAACACCAGCTGTAGGCTCATCTAAAAATAAAATTGTTGGTTCATGAGATAAGGCTTTTGCTATTAAAACTCTTCTTTTCATTCCACCAGATAACTGCCGAAGTTTGAGATCTTTTTTATCCCATAAACTTAGTTGTTTTAAGACTTTCTCGATATGGTTTGGATCTGCTTTTTTCCCATATAGACCTCTTGAGTAAGAGACATTGTTAAAAACTGTCTCAAATTGCTCTAAAGTTAATTCCTGAGGAACTAAACCTATTCTTGATCGAGTTTCTCTGTAATTTTTTATGATATCATAATCATCTACAGTAACATTTCCTGAGGTTGGATTTACGATCCCACAAATAATACTTATCAAAGTAGTTTTACCTGCTCCATTAGGACCAAGCATTGCAAAAATTTCCCCTTTTCTAATTTTTAAATTTATGTTTTTTAAGGCATTAAAGCCATTGTCATAAACTTTAGATAGATTGTTTATTAAAATCTGATTATCCCGCATGGAAGCATTTATATAGTTATTAATTGATTTAATACAATCAACTTATATGAAGCTTTTTAGCTTTAATAATAAGCAAAGGCAGAAAGGTCGCTACAATAAAAGATAAAAAAAGCAAAGATTGTGACACTAAAGATGGAAATAAATCTTTTGGCATGAAAATTCCTACTAATAAACTTTTAGAGAAATCGGGTGAGGGAAACAGTAAAAATCCACCTATCAATCCAATCAAAATAGAAATATAAGCTAAATTTTCATTAATTGATTTATCATAAAAACTCAGAAAAACAGTTAATACAAAAGCACAACAAAACAGGTCTGCTAATAAAAAAAGATATAAAATATCAAATCCTTTTGATGCAATAATAAAAGAGATAAACGATAAAAATAAAATTATATATTTAGAAAAGTTTAAATAATTAGTTTTTTTACTCAAATTAAATACTGCTTTTCCATCTAAAATTACCAAACTCGAGATTGCATTAATTAATGTGTCCACAGTTGAAATTGTTAATGCCATCCCCAGTATAATTACAAATAAAGATAAAAAAATTGTTTGCTCTTTAAGTAACAATGAAAAAAATCCCAGATCTGGTCTAGTACTAGGGTCAATTGAGAAAGCTACCATTCCTGAAAAACCCATAAATAAAACAATAGGAATTATTATTAAAAAAGAAATAATTAAGCTTTTTTTTAAAGTTTGGTAATTTTTAGCTGCATACACACGTTGCCAATTACCTTGATGGAACAAATTAGTTGCAGCTACTGCTATAAAAAAAGTTAAGCCTGCAGTATAATTTGGAATGTAATTACTACTCAGAAGTTGAGGATTTTTTTTAATCACAAAATCAAAAGAAAATTTAGAACCTGTAAATGAAGTAATATATATAAACGAGATTATTAATAAAACTCCTATAACAATCATTTGAATATTATCAGTAAAAATTGAAGCCTTTAATCCACCATATAATGTATAAATTAGAGTGGACGAGAGAACTACTAAAGCTGTAATCCAAAATTCAGTACCAGATATATAATTAATCAAAACTGAAATTGCAGTTACCTCAGCGCACAAAAAAATGAACATATAAAATATGGTCATTAATAAAATTAACTTAAATAAACTTTTGGCAAATTTTCTTCTCATAAATTCTATTAAAGAAGATCCTTTGGGGAATTCATTCCTAATTTTTTTTCCTAAGTAAATTAAAAAAAATAGTGGAAATGCTGTTCCTAAAGAATAACCAATAACAGCTCCTATTCCTCCCCAGGTCGCAGCGGATGCAGGTCCAAATAAAATCCAAGCTCCTAATGCTGATGCTGTTAAACTGGTGGTTAATGAAAAGACACCAATATTCCTATTAGCAGTTAAATAATTATTTAACCCTTTGAATTTTTTAGTGTGATTAATTCCCAAAAAAGCAAATAACAAACTGATTGCAATTATTAAGATTAATGAAGTGGATTGATCTAAAAAAAAAGAATTATTCATTTATTTCCCTTTCTGAATTACCGGACAGGTTCTTAGGGTTTAATCTCAGTCTAAAAAGACACCCCTTAAAATATAATACTTTAATATTATTAAAAAAAAAGAGGAATAATGTTTAAAAATTAAATTTCTATTTTCTAAAACAGTTATTCACTAAAATTGCCATTAAAATCCACATCACAAATACCTCGCCATTTGTAAATGAATAATCAGCTCCAGCAAATCCAGCTATAAAATTTATTGCATAAATTATTACAGTTGAAATAACTAAACTAGTTACAAGATTTATAAGTCCGCTTAAGTAGTTCATAATTAATCTTAACTACAATTTGCTTGAATGCAAATCAAATTTCTATTTGAAGGGGAAGATTTTTTTGATGCTGGGATACTACAAAAGAGTCAGGTTGTATTCAAGAAATTAATTTTGATTTTTGTTAAATATATTCCTTGAATACAACCTATCTAAAATTTATCTTTTTTATACAAGGAGGTAGTTTTAATGAATCAAATGCCACCTGACACTTAGCTGGGTAGCTTTATATTTCATAAAAACATAAACGAAAAAAATAAAAGTCCATTAGGACTTAAATGCCAAAAAGGCGACTAAGGGGAGCTCTTTTGGTTGGAGAACGAAAGAGCGAACCCCTTCGTTTAATCTAAAAATTTAATGTGGTGCTCTAAACTTACTATGACAAGCTTTACAATTACTCCACATCATTTCTTTTAAGACAGCACTTACATCATCGGCATCTTCAAATAATGATGCTAATTTAATCATATCATCTGATGCTTTTTTCATTAAATTATTGAATTCTTTTTTATTTTCCCAAATAGATGGAAGAGCCTCAGTTTTAAAGCCTTCTTTTGTATTATCCGGAAAATATTCGATTAAAGTTTTATAATTTTCACTCATTTCTAACATTAAAGTTTTAGCTTTATCAAATTCTCCTTTACTAGCAAAAGTTTGAACCCTTTTTGCAGTACTATAATTCTTACTGAACAAAGCTTTTCTACCTTTTATAATCTCCTCTACTGACATTTCGGAATTTACTGGAGTCAACATCACGAAAAAAACTATAATGAAGAAAGTAATTTTTAATATATTTATGCTATATTTAAATGCCATATGGGATTAACAAACACTATAACAGAGTATGGAACTTTTTCCAAAATATTTCATTGGTTAAGCGCCGCGCTATTGATTGTTCAAATTCCACTAGGTTTTTACTTGGTTGACATGGATTTCAGTGAACTTAGATTAACAGTTGAAAGTCTACATGTAACGTTAGGCATAGGTATATTTTATCTGACTATATTAAGACTTATATATAAAACTTTAAATCCTACTCCGCCCTTGCAAAATAGTATTTTTACTGGGCAAAAATTAATAGCAAAATTAAATCATTATTTTTTATATATCTCAATTTTAACGATAACTATCTCAGGGGCTTTAAAAAAATTATATAATGGTGAGGAACTTGACATATTTTTTTTTAAACTTGAAATTAAAGACAATTTTGAGCTAGCAGATATATTTTATGAAATTCACATAATTGGAAACTTTACACTAATCGGATTGATAACATTACACATATCAGCTGTAATTATTCATAAATTATTTTTTAAAGAGAATTTACTCAAAAGAATTTTATAAAATAATACAAATTAATTTATCTTTAAATTTAAGTTTATTTTTATATTTTTGGTTAATTTCTTGTATTCCGCTATAAATTTGTTTTTCAGTTAAGGATATTAAAGTTGAAATATATCTATTTTTAATCATATCTAAATATTTTTTTTTATCTATCTTTACATTGTAAATAAATTTTTTTTTAATTCTACCTGGAAATATTTTTGTTATCAGCTTTAATATTTTCTTATCTCGTTCAAGAGATTTATTAAGTTTAATTTTCATTATTTTAAAAGTTGGAATTTCGTTTTTGCCAGTATCTAAAGTAAAAATTAAAATTTTACCTCCTGGATTTAATCTTTTTTTTAATTGGTGTAATATTTTTTTTATTTCTTTTAAATTGATTAAATGGATTGTTTGTTTAATCAAAATAAAATCAAATTTTTCTTTATTGATTTTAAAAAAATTTATCACATTAATTTTTCTAAATTTAATTCTTTTATCCTTGTCTTTATGACTAATTATATCTATTCCTAATGGTTTTTTTTTTAATCTTAATTTTGAACTCAAAGATCCTAAGATTTTACCTCTTCCACATCCAATATCTAAAATTTTTGACTTTGAATTAATATTCAGATTTTTAATTAAAAATTCATTAAACGAATTGATATAATTTTTCGATGAGAGCCAAGTTTTATTGTCCCAATTTTTAATGACAACTGATGCCATATTTTTTTAATCTCCAATAATTATATGGCCAAGGTGTTAAAAAACCAACGATAAGCATCAATGGTATGACCCACCACGTGAGTATCGCTCCACCAGTTAAAAAATAATCTGTTAAATTCATAGTTATTTCCATACTTATCATAGAAATAAAGCTCATACCTAAAGCTGTTTTTAAAGCTATTTTAAATGCTAAGTTTTGACGGATTAAAATAATCGTTTCAAGTATTATGCTTGTAATCAGTCCGTTGATTATTGCTAATATCATTATTGCTAAAACTGGGAACGGTATTTTGGTTAATTGAAAAAATAAAATTGTTCCAAAATCTCCAATTGAACATCCAAGCAAACACCATGCAGTATTTTTAGCACTTTGTTTCCATGTATGTGAGCAAGACCAATCAAATGTAGTGGATTTCATTCATATATGATAATATGTAGTTATGATTTTTAAACAACTATTTGATCAAAAATCTAGCACATACACATACTTAATTGCCTCATCTAAAGGAAGAGAAGCTTTGATAATTGATCCAGTTATAGAAAATGTAAGTGATTATATAATTTTATTGAAAGAATTAGATTTAAGATTAGTTAAAGTAATTGACACTCATATTCATGCTGATCATGTTACAGGTGCTTCAAAATTAAAAGATATTACTAAATGCTCCACAATAATGGGTGATCATACTCCGGCTAATGCTGTTGAAATTAAGGTAAAAGATGATGAATATATAAATTTAGAAAATTTAAAAATTAGAGCAATGTACACTCCAGGTCATACCTCTGATAGTTATAGTTTTTTGATGGATAATTATCTTTTTTCTGGTGATACATTGCTTATAAATGGAACAGGTCGAACAGATTTTCAGAATGGAAATTCGAAAGATGCATATAACTCAATTTTTAATAAACTACTTAAACTTCCTGATGAAACTTTTTTATACCCTGCTCACGATTATAAAGGTGAAAAAGTAAGCAGTATTGGTAAAGAAAAAAAACAAAATCCAAGACTTCAAGTAAATAGTGTAGATGAATATGTTGAGATGATGAGCAACTTAAACTTAAAAAAACCAGCTCAAATAGATTTTAACGTGAAAAGAAATATCAATTTAGGAAATTAACTTTAAATCGAAGCTTTTATAGCCTCGTATATTAAATTTTCGCTGGTTTCACCAATACTTCTGTAAACTTCTTTGTTTCCTTTAAATATTAAAAGTGTGGTTTGATACTGCACATTAAAAAAATTAGAAATTTCTTTATCTGTCACATCGAAGGCAAAATATTCAATATTGTCAAATTTAATATCAGATAACTCTCCATTTTTTTTTGCAGTGTTCAAAACTTTCATTTGACTTGCACAGGATGTGCAATACTTAATCCAAGAACTTACTATTACTATTTTTCCCTGTGATTGAGCTTTATCAAACAACTCTTTATTAAATGTTGTCTCTTTTTCTATTGAATAAACATTAGATGTAAAGAAAAGGAATAATAAAAATATAATTTTTTTCATATAATCTTATATCACAAATATCAAAAACCAATAAGAAGCTAATCCTGCAATAATTGTCGCAATTATATTTTTACTTATCAGTCCAATCAACATTGCAATTACTGCAGCCATAATTTTTGGATTATTTTCTAATTGAAAATCTCCTGTACTATCTAAAAAAATTGCAGGAAATATTATTGCTGGAAAAATTGCTGAAGGAACAAACGACAAAACTTCTCTAATTCTATCATTAAACATTTCTTTTTTTAATAATGCAATCATTGAAAATCTAGTTAAAAAAGTTATCAAACCACAGCTTATAATTAAAACCCAATTATTCATTTTTTTTAAAATTTGTTAAGATTGCTGCAACGATAAGTGCAGTTATACCAGCAACGATTACATATGCTTTATAGGGGATATAATTAAATCCAAATGTTGCTACTAGACCCGAAATAATAATTACAATTATATTTATAAATTTTCTAAGATCATTTACTAATAATGCCAAAAAAGTTAATGGCACTGCAAAACTTAAACCAAGTTTTTCAGGAATAAATGCTCCTAAAAAAATTCCTAAAAAAGTAGTTGATTGCCAAATAACCCAACAAGTAATACCACCACCAACTAAATGAAAATATCTATCTTTATCTTTATTTTTTTTTAAATATTCATTTGATCTTGCAAAAGCTTGATCAATTAAAAAATATGAAATTATTATTTTCCAAATAAGTTTCAAATCTGATAAATGCTCTGAAACAACGGCTCCGTACAAAAGATGTCTAGAATTAACTGCTCCAACTGAACTTATTATAACTAGAGAGGAGGCGCCTCCAGAAAATAGTTGAAGTAAAATAATTTGCGATGCTCCACCAAAAATTATTAATGACATTCCCATTGTCTCTATCGGGCTAAATCCTATATCAATTGAGAGAACTCCAAATATCAGACCGAAAGGAACAACTGGGATCATGAGAGGACTTACATCAAAAATCCCTTTAAAAAAAACTCTTGTTTTATTATTCATTTTAGAGAATTCTTATTAGAAGCAAACAATATGATCAATATGAATTGGTCTTTTGATACCAAATTTTTCATTCTCCTTATGTTGATGAATATGGTGTGAGTGAACAAAAACTGGGATTAACATTTTGGTACTTGATTTTAATGTATATATAAAACCTGCGCCTCTAAATTTTCTATCAACTATTTCTAATTGTAAGTTACTTTTGTCATCATGTTCAAGATCTTCAGGTTGAATTAATAGTTTTACCTTAGTACCAATAGGGAATGGTTTTATAAAGTTTCCAGTGATTGTGCCTAAATCAACATTATCAAGACTTTTTGGGCTTGTAACTTCTGCAGGAATGAGAATTCCTCTATTTAAGAAATTTACAACCTCAATTGAGTTTGGCAAATGATAAACATTATAAGGATCATCAAATTGTTTAAGTTCTTCATTTAATATTATTCCACATTTAGATCCTAGATAGAAAGCCTCGTATGAGTCGTGTGTTACAATTATTGTTGTGATTTTTGATTTTTTTAAAATTCTTTTAAGTTTTACTTGAATTTCTTCTTTGAAGCTCTGATCTACATTTGATAATGGTTCGTCAAGTAATAAAAGGTCGGGTTGAGTTATAAGAGATCTTGCTAGAGATGCTCTTTGTGATTCTCCAGCGCTGATTTCATGAGGAAATTTATTTAATATTAATGAAATATCTAATAAATCTATAATTTCCTTAAAACTCAGTTGTAAATTTTTTTTTCCTTTATTTCTCTCAGCACCTAATAATATGTTTTTTTTGACTGTATAATGAGGAAATAAACTATTTTCTTGAAAAGCAAGAGAAATATTTCTTTTTTCAGGTTCTACATGTTTTTTTTCTGATGATAATAAATTCCCTTTAAGTTCTATTGTGCCATTATTTGTTTTTTCAAGTCCAGCTATAGTTCTAAGTATAGTAGTTTTTCCAATTCCAGAAGGGCCTAGAAGACAAATTATATCACCTTCTTTTTCAATTGTAAAAGATACGTTTCTAACTTTAACTTTACCTCCAACACTAAAATCAACATTTTTTACTTCAAAAAAATTACTCATTGTTTTCTCTTAAAATATATTTTGAGCTTATTATAATGAATATAGATGCGATTAAAATTAAAAATAATGAAGGTACTGCTGCAGCCTCTAATAAATCTTCTGAAGCAGAAATATATGCTGTAGTCGCAAAAGTCTCAAAATTAAAAGGTCTTAAAATAAGAGTAATCGGTAATTCTCTAATAATCTCTAAGGAAATTAAGATCACTATAAATAAAAGTGAATTTCTTAAAAAAGGAACATGAATGTTAAAAAATGTTTTTCTTTTTGAGTAACCAAGTAAATATGCACTTTCATCAACTGAAATATTAATTTTCTCATAACCAGATTTTATTCCATTAAATGCTAAAGAATAAAATCTTATAAAATAAACCAATATTAGACCTAAAATAGATCCTATAAAAACTTTCTTTATCGACTCAAATCCTAAAGATTTAATTATGCTATTATCAAACCATGCAATAAAAGTTATAAATGCAATTGCTAAAATTACTCCTGGAATTGCATATCCTGAAATAGATAAGGTTGACAAGAAATTCAAAATTCTATTATTAGAAACTCTGTTCCCATAATTAGAAATTAGAGAAAATAAGATTAAAATAAAACTAGATAAGACAACTAAGCAAATTGTATTGATTAAAAGCTCTATAATTTTTAGATCAAATAAATTCTCTGGAAATTTAATTGTCCAATACATCATTTGACTTAAT
Organism: Candidatus Pelagibacter sp.; assembly: GCF_052049575.1. Classification (GTDB taxonomy): domain Bacteria; phylum Pseudomonadota; class Alphaproteobacteria; order Pelagibacterales; family Pelagibacteraceae; genus Pelagibacter. Next base: position 359,746 of record NZ_JBNGZQ010000002.1, read on the forward strand.
GGAAATAAAAAACTTAAAAAGAACAATAAAAAGCAAAAAGAAAATGCAAATAATGATTTTCCACTAGAGAGTTTGATTTTTTCTTTTTGTTTAAATCCTCCTTTAGAGTTAAAGTGATATTTGGCGTTTTTTCTAGAAAAGTTTTCAAGAATAAAGAGTACAAAAATGAATAACAAAAGAAAAAAAGATATTCGATTTGCAAATGCTAGATCATCAAACGCTATCCATGAGTTATAAATTCCAGTTGTAAGAGTGTTTATTGAAAAAAAATCAACTGCTCCGAATTCTGCTAAAGTTTCCATTGAAACTAATGATAAACCAGCGATAATTGCAGGCCGAGCAGCTGGTAGTATTATTTTATATAAAGATTTAAACTTTGAGAAACCTAAATTCTTTCCTAGATCAATTAAATTTTGTGATTGATATAAAAACGAAGCTCTCGCTAATATATACACGTAAGCGAACAACGAGAAAGATATTGATAATATTGCACCAAACATCCCATCAAATTTAGGAATACTTTGATTGTAATTTGCATTTCCAAAAAGATTTTTTAGAATTGAATACGCCGTACCATAATTTTCAAAAAAAGCAGTCAATGAATAAGCGTAAATATAAGGTGGTACTGCAAAAGATAATATTAATGACCATTTAAAAAAGTTACAAAATGGAAATTCATAAAAAGATACTATATATGCGGATCCCGTGCCTAATAAAAATGTTAGAATAAGAACACAAAATAATAAAATTGCTGAATTTAAAATATATTCAATTAAAAAAGTTTTTTTTAAAAGTTCGTAATAACCTGAAGTATCATCAAAGAAACTTGTAAACACAGTCACAATTGGTATGATTACAAACATAGATACCAAAAATGATGAAACAAACCAAATATTTAAAAATCTAAACATTATTGGTTTTTTATATATTAAAACGTTTTTTTGAAAAAGAATTTACTTGGTGCAAAAAGCTATTAAAAGTTAGTGTCCACCATAAATCCCCATCTATGATGGACACCGGAAAGAAAAATTAGAAATTAAAAACTTTAAGGAGATGCGGAACTTCCTTAGGTTCAATTTCCTCTAGTTTTCTTTTATTTATTCTTTGGTTGATTTTTTTACACTCCATAATACATGGGGAACATGCTTTGGAAGATTTATTTAAATCAACTTCTGAAATAAATTTTTTTTCTTGTTTCACGTTTACTTCCATCCAGCGGCAGTCATTACTTCTACTGCTGCAGCTTGATTTTTTCCATAAGAAGCTAACTTAGTTTTCATATCTTGTTTGAAATCTAAACCTAAGTTATTTACTACTAGTGGACTTGGTGAAACACCATCAATCATTGGGAACTCAAAAGTATTATTTGTAAAATGCTCTTGAGATTCTGGAGTTAATAAAAACTCTACAAGTTTGACGGCATTAGCTTTGTTAGGTGCACCTTTTACTAAAGCAGCACAACTTACATTCATATGCGTTCCTCTATCGTTTTGATTAGGGAAGAAAGCTTTAACTTTCTTAGCAGCTGCTTGTTGTTCTGCACCTTTTTTACCTGACAACATAAGTGCTAGGTAATAAGTATTTGCTACTGCAATATCAGCTTCTCCTGCTGCTACTGCCATGATTTGAGCTCTATCATTACCCGTAGGTGTTCTTGCCATGTTTGCAACAACTCCTTCAGCCCACTCTGCTGTAGCTTTTTTTCCATTGTTTTTAATCAATGATGCTACAAGAGATTTATTATAAATGTTGCTAGATTTTCTTATTACCAATCTGCCTTTCCATTTAGGATCAGCTAAACCTTCATAAGTCATTCCAGATAATTCAGCACCAGAAACTCTTTCCGGTGAATAATAAATTATTCTAGCTCTTTTTGCTATTCCAACCCACTTACTTGTTCTAAAGCTTTTTGGAACAGCGTCTTTAATTGCTGCAGATGTTAAACCACCTTGAAGTGCACCTTTTGCATCCATAGCTCCACATCTTCCAGCATCAGCTGTTATGTATAAGTCAGCGGAAGAGTCAGCACCTTCGCTCAAGATTCTTTTTTCTAAAGCACCTGATTTTCCATTTATCAAATTGACCTTAATACCAGTCATATTTGTAAACTTGGAATAAAGCTCACCGTCTGCTTTATAATGTCTTGCATTAAAAACGTTCACCTCATTTGCAACAGCGATAGCTGATACAAATAAAGAAGCAATTAATGCTAATATAGATATTTTTTTCATTAATTTCCTCGTTATTAGTTTATTTGAGAATGATTATTATTCTCAGTGAAAATGAGAACTATTCTCATTGAGAATGATTATCAATCGCAAAGATGTCGCAGGCTAACTAAGACTTCCAGTCGCCTATTTTGCTGAATAAAAAGTTCCTAAAAGCCTGAACTCTGGCTGTGTTTTTTAAAGATTGTGGATAAACGAAGTGTGCCTCTGTGATTGGTCCTTCAGATTTAGGTAAAACTTTAATAATATTAGTCGAATTGCTTACTAAATATTCAGGCAGTGCTGCTAAACCTACTCCAGACTCCACTGCTAGTAAAAGTCCCATAACACTGTTTACCTTCATTATAGGTTTTCTTTTTTTTCCGTCATGCATCCCTAACTTTAATGCCCACTCTGGATTATAAACTGGTGAAGGTGCTCCTTTGCCAAATGATATGAATTTGTGTTTATTTAAGTCACTCACATTTTTTGGCATACCGTATTTTTCTAAATATTTGTTAGACCCATAAATATAATATTTTAGATCTATAAGCTTTTTTTGAATATAATTTAATTGTTTAGGTCTTCTCATAAAAATACCAATATCTGCTTGTCTTGTACTTAAGTCCAACTCCTTATCCTCAAAAATCAACTCAATTTCAACCTCGGGATTTAACCGCATAAATTCCTCAATTCTAGGTGTTAACCAATGAGTTCCGAAACTTCTAACTGTTGTAATTGTCAATTTTCCTGTTGGTTTATTTTTTTGATCTCCTAGTGAAGTTTCCACTTCTTTGAGTTTACTTATAACTTCGTGTGCAGTCTTAAATACATACTCTCCATTTTCGGTGAGCGTAAGACCTCTTGCGTGTCTTTCAAATAATTGAACTTTTAAGTCTTGTTCCAAAGATTGAATTTGTCTACTTATCGCAGATTGACTAAGATTTAGATTTATAGTTGCGTTAGTAAAACTTCCTGCTTCTGCAACTGCATGAAAAATTTTAAGTTTATCCCAGTCCATTATTTATTTAAATCAACTAAAACTCTTCCAGAAATTTCACCCTTTAATATTTTAGGATAAGTTTCAATTAACTCCTCCAAGCTAACAGTTTGAATAGATTTTTCTATTAAGCTGAAATCGATTAATTTTGCAGCCTCTCCCCAAATAAATTCTCTTCTTTTGATGCTACAATTAGCTGAGTCCATTCCCCAAAGTTTTATTCCTCGTAACATAAAAGGAATTACATTAGTATTTAATTCATTTGTGCTTGCATTACCACATACTGCAATAATCCCATTTGAATTGGTTTGGACAATTGCATTAGCTAAAATTTTACCACCAACTGTATCTACCACTCCATCCCATAAACCTTTATCTATAAGTTTTGGATCTTTATCAAATTCAGCACGATTTATAACACTTTTAGCACCTAATGATTTTAAGTAATCCGCTTTAGAATCTTTGCCAGAGACCGCACTAACATTGTATCCCATCTTATTTAATATCATTACCGCAATACTTCCAACTCCACCAGTTGCACCTGTAACTAAGACATCATTTACTTTTGCACCAAGTAATATTTCTTCTCGAGCTTTTATTGCAAATGCTGCCATTAAAGATGTAAAACCCGCAGTTCCCAAGATCATTGCCTGTTTAGTTGTTAAATCACTTGGTTTCTTTACTAAGAAATCACCATTCACTTTTGCTATTTGAGAATATCCACCATAAAAAATTTCCCCAACTCTAAAACCAGTTAAAATTACTTCATCTCCTGACTTAAATTTTGAATTTTCACTTTCTATAACAGTTCCAGAAAAATCTATGCCTGGGATATGAGGGAACTCTTTTACTAACCTACCACCATTTTTTAAAATCATTCCATCTTTAAAATTAAGATCCGAATAATCAACTTTGATAGTTACATCACCATGTTTTAAAAAACTTTTGTCTAATGATTTTACTTCTCTTGTAAAGTTGTCACCTTCTTGATTTAAAACTAATGCTTTAAATTGGTCTGACACTTTTAATCTTTTGAATTGCTTATTAACCTTAAATATCTATTTTGATAACTTAAATCTTCTTTGAATTGACCTAAATAATAATTTGTGACTGTTGTAGCTTGTTCCTTTTTAATACCTCTCATAGTCATACATTGATGAGTTGAGTCTATTGTGACTGCTACTCCTTTAGCATCTAGAGATTGCATTAGTGTATTCGCAATCTGCATAGTTAATCTTTCTTGGGTTTGTAATCTTTTAGAAAAAACCTCTACTACTCTTGCTAATTTACTTAATCCAACAACTCTCTCATTAGGTATGTAAGCCACATGAGCTTTACCAATTATTGGTGCCATATGATGTTCGCAATGACTTTGAACAGAAATATTTTTTTGAATGACCATGTCATCATACCCATCCACATCGCCAAAAGTTTTATCTAAAACTTGAATGGGATCTTCCTTATAACCTTTAAAATACTCTTTAAATGCTTTAACAACTCTTTTTGGAGTTTCTAATAATCCTTCTCTATTAGGATCTTCACCCATCCACGACAAAATAGTTTTAAAAGCCTCTTCTGCTTCTTTGTCAGAAATTTTCTTCGAATTTTGATTATTATCAATGTCCTTAACTAACTTCATCGAGGGGTTTATACATATAAATGCGCATTTTTAAAATATTTAATATATCTCCATATGTGCTACATAATCACCAAATATGTTCAAAAAAAGAGAAAATGTGGTTGAAATTGAAGAGGGAAATCTCCTTTCACCCAAATTTGATAATGATGGTTTAATACCTGTCGTTACAATGTGCTCTCAAACAAAAGAAATTTTAATGCATGGTTATATGAACGTTGAAGCATTAAAAAAAACAATTGAAACAAAAGAAGCTCACTACTATAGCAGATCAAGGAAAACTATTTGGCATAAAGGTAAAACCAGTGGTTTTATTCAGAAAGTAACTGAAATCAAAATTGATGATGACCAAGACTCAGTTTGGCTTACTGTTGATATTGGAAACGGAGCTAGTTGTCACGTCGGTTATAGATCTTGTTTTTATAGATCTATACCACTTGGGCCAATTGAAAATGGTAGAGAAGTTAAGATGAAATTCACTGAAAAAGAAAAAAAATTTGACCCAGAAAGAGTTTATAAAGGTCAACCCAACCCAACAAAGATTTAATTAGATGGAGATTAAATATCAAAATTTAAGAGTATTAGGTCCGGCAATATTAAAAGTCAAAATACCAGATGAAATATTAAATAAATTAAATGACTACATTGATAAAATAATCAATGATGACTCAAAATTAAAAAAATTAAATTATGGTGAGGCGCTTGTAGGTGATGTAACTCAGGAATTTTTATTAGAAGTAGAATTTGTTAAATCATCGGGTTGGTTAGAATTTTTGGGAAATTCTTGTAAGATTTATACGGAATTAAATGAAGGAAAAAAAATATCAAAATTTAATTTATTAAAAACTTGGGTTGTTAGACAATTTCAAAATGAATATAATCCGACTCATTGGCATGGTGGTCATATTTCTGGAGCTGGATTTCTTAAAGTTCCTCAATCATTAGGACAAAGTACTCAGCAAAAAAAATCAAAAAAATATAGAGGTGGAAACTTACAACTAATACACGGAGCAAGAATGTTTACTTGTCCTTCAACATTTAATATTACTCCAGAAGTTGGTGATTTTTATTTATTTCCTAATTATTTAATGCATACGGTCTTTCCATTCAAAGGTACTGAGGAGGAAAGACGTTCTATCTCATTTAATGCTTCAATTGATGAGGATATATATAATGTATATGGAAAATAAAATTCAAAAAAATGTCCTTGGAGAAAATTTAGAATTATGTTCCAAAAATCCTCTTACTGGTTGGTATAGAGATGGTTGTTGTAATACTGATGAAAATGATCATGGGTTACATACTGTTTGTGCAAAAGTTACAACAGAATTTTTGGAATGGTGTAAAGAAGCTGGAAATGATTTAATCACACCTCATCCAGAGTTTGGATTTCCAGGTTTAAAAGATGGAGACGGCTGGTGTGTTTGCGCAACTTGGTATGCAAGAGCAGTAGAGGCTGGAAAAGGTTGCCCAATTTTTTTGAAACGAACTCATGAAAATACATTGAAAGTTTTACCAATCGAAACACTTAAAAAATTTGCAATAGATCTTTCATAAGATAAATTTGGATCATGGGTGAAGATATTTTATCAGTTATATATCTTTTATTAGTGATTACACTGGTCTTCCCAGGTTTTTATTATGCAAATAAAAATAAAAAAGTTTTTTTGAAAAATCTTATTATCTGGCTAGGTATTATTGGAATAGTAATAATTTTTGCTAATTTTCTAAGATAGCTAATTACATATTTCCATACTTTGGTCCACCACCTCCTTCTGGAGTGACCCAAACTATATTTTGAGAAGGTTCTTTAATATCGCAAGTTTTACAATGAATACAGTTCTGAGCGTTAATAACAAATTTGTTTATATCATTTTCTTTTTGAACCTCATAAACTCCTGCTGGACAATATCTTTGTGCTGGTTCGTCATATTTCTCAAGAGTATATTTTATAGGTAAATCTTTATCTTTGAGCTGTAAATGCACTGGCTGATTATCCTCATGATTAGTCCCAGTCAAATAAACTGAGCTTGTTTTATCAAAAGTAATCACATTGTCAGGTTTAGGATAATTAATTTTTGGCATTTTATCTGCAGGTTTTAAAGTTTCATGATCGGAATGCTTATGTTTTAATGTAAATGGAAGTTTTCCTCTAAATAGAATTTGATCAATTCCTGTAAAAATTATACCTAAAATTAAACCCCAATTAAAACTAGGTTTTACATTTCTTGCTTGATACAGTTCTTTATGTAACCAGCTTTTTTTAAATAATTCCTCATATAATGATAAATCTTTTTTAGACTGAATATGTTCATTGATAGCCTCTGCAGCTAAAATTCCACTTTTCATTGCAGTGTGAGATCCTTTTATTTTTGGCATATTTAAAGTTCCCGCGTCACATCCAATAAGTAATGCACCTGGCATAAACATTTTTGGTAAACTTTGAATACCCCCTTCAATTAAAGCTCTAGCGCCATAAGAAATTCTTTTTCCACCTTCTATAATTTTTTTTATAGATGGATGTGTTTTGAATCTTTGAAACTCATCAAAAGGAGAAAGATGAGGATTTTGATAATCTAAACCTATTACATATCCTAGAAAAACTTGTTTGTTTTCAGCATGATAAATAAAACTCCCACCATAAGTGTTATTATCTAAAGGCCATCCGGCAGTATGCATCACCAATCCCTCTTCATGATTTTTTTCATCTATTTCCCAGATTTCTTTAAATCCAATTCCATATTGTTGAGGATCTTTGTCTTTATTCAGATTAAATTTTTTAATCAATTGTTTTCCTAAATGACCACGACAACCTTCAGCAAAAACTGTGACCTTGCCTATAAGTTCAATACCTGGTTCAAAACTATCTTTTTTATTTCCTTGTTTGTCTACACCCATGTCCTGAGTGGCCACACCTTTAACAGAGCCATCGTCATTAAATAAAATCTCACTAGCTGGAAATCCTGGAAATATTTCTACACCGAGTGTTTCTGCTTGCTCAGCAAGCCATCTACATAAATTTGCAAGACTTATAATATAATTTTTATGATTTTTTTGAACAGCAGGTAACAACCACGTGGGCCAACTTAAAGATTTTGTTTTTCCTAAAAATAAAAATTTTTCCTTAGTGACTTTTGTTTTTATAGGTGGATTTAAATTTTTCCAATTCGGAATTAATTCGTCCAGTGCTCTAGTTTCAAAAACATTTCCACTTAATATATGGGCACCTATCTCAGATGCTTTCTCTAAAACACAAATATTTAAATTTGAATTTAATTGTTTTAATTTAATAGCAGTTGTTAATCCTGATGGTCCTCCACCAACAATTACAACATCGTATTCCATTGACTCTCTGGACATAACAATTTTTTACAGATTATATTATTTTTGTATAGTGTTTAATTTGTTCAGTTCCTCAATAAATTGAGGTACTGCTTCAAAAAGATCAGCTTCTAGACCATAGTCTGCAACACTAAAAATTGGAGCTTCACCATCCTTATTGATTGCGACAATCACTTTGCTTTCTTTCATTCCAGCTAAATGCTGAATAGCACCAGAAATACCAATGGCGATATATAAATCTGGAACAACAACTTTTCCAGTTTGACCCACTTGATGATCATTGCTTATATATCCAGCATCGACAGCTGCTCTTGACGCTCCAATAGCAGCATTTAATTTATCAGCAACTGAAGTGATTAATTTAAAATTGTCTCCACTCTGCATTCCTCTTCCACCAGAAACAACCACTCTTGCAGTTCCAAGTTCTGGTCTATCTGATTTAATTTCCTCTCTTTTTACAAATTTTGTATTATTAAACTCTTCACTTGGTTCAGCTTTTTCAATTGGTGCAGATCCGCCTGAACTCTCACATGGATCAAAAGAAGTTGGTCTAATAGTAATACATTTTTTTGGATCCTTGCTTTTTACTGTTGCAAATGCATTTCCAGCATAAATTGGTCTTAAAAATGTATCTGCAGAAATTACCTTGATAATATCACTGACTTGAGAAGTATCTAAAGAAGCTGCAATCCTTGGCATCAAATTTTTACCAAATGTATTAGCTGAACAAACAACATGTGAATAGTTTTCTGCCAATTTCACTATCACTGGCGCAAAATTTTCTGCCACAAAGTTTTCGTAATGAGCTGCTTCTACTTGAATTACTTTTTTGACCAAAGGTAACTCTGATAATTTTTTTGCTGCATCTCCACAGTTATTACCAATAATTACAGCATGAAGATCGGTATTCATTTGAGAGGCTGCAGTTACAGCATTAAGTGTAAAAGGTTTGAGTTCTTTATTGTTATGTTCTGCAACTAATAAAACTGACATTATATTACTTTAGCCTCATTTTTTAATTTTTGCACTAGCTCAGCCACACTTTTTACTTTTATACCAGCTTTTCTTTTTGGTGGCTCTTCAACCTTAATTTGCTCGATTCTTGGTGATGTATCTACTCCTAAATCTGACGCATTTATTTGCTCAATAGGTTTCTTTTTAGCCTTCATTATGTTGGGCAAAGACGCATATCTTGGTTCATTAAGTCTTAAATCACAAGTTACAATAGCAGGAATATTAATCTCTATTGTCTCTAATCCCTCATCAATCTCTCTCGTAACTTCAAGTTTTTTATCCTTAATCTCTATTTTTGAGGCAAATGTTGCTTGAGGCCAATTTAGTAAAGCACTTAACATTTGACCTGTTTGATTACAATCATCATCAATTGCTTGTTTTCCCATAAAAACTAAATCTGGTTTTTCTTTTTCAACAATTTTTTGTAATAATTTGGAAACGGCTAAAGGTTCTAAAATTCCATCAGCTTTAATAAGAATGCCTCTATCAGCTCCAACCGCTAATGCTTTACGAACAGTTTCTTGAGCTTTCTCTTCTCCAACACTTACTGCAATTACTTCGGTCGCTTTTCCAGACTCTTTGATCTTTACCGCCTCCTCGATTGCATTATCATCTGGTGGATTGGTAGACATCTTAACATTTTCAGTTACCACACCAGTGTTATCCTCCTTAACTCTGACTTGAACATTGTAATCTATAACTCTTTTTACTGCGACTAAAATTTTCATTAGGCTCTCAAAAGTTTATTTTCAGCATCATACGGACTTTCCTCTACTATTGTAGCCTCATACATTTTTCCTAGAATATCAACTTTAAGTTTTTCCCCAACATTTGCTAAATCAGGTTTCACCATGGCTAAGGCAATAGATTTATCTAATCTAAATCCATATTCCCCTCCTGTTGCTCGCCCAACGACTTTGTCATCTTTATAAATTGGATTGTTACCTAAAACATCTGAATCTGTTGTGTCATGAACCTCTAGTGTTACTAACTTGTTATCAAAACCCTTTTCTCTCCATTTGTTTAGTGCATCAAGTCCTATGAAATTGCCCTTGTTTGGATGAATAAATCTATCTAGGCCAGACTCATAAGGTGAATACTCAATTGATAGTTCAGTTCCCACGAGTTTATAAGATTTTTCTACTCTTAAACTGTTCATCGCTCTGATACCAAAAGGTTTAAGACCAAGATCCTTACCTGCTTCCATTAATTTATCAAAAATATGGTTTTGATATTCAATTGGGTGATGTAATTCCCAACCAAGTTCACCAACAAAATTTACTCTCATAGCATTTACTGGAGCATATCCAACATTAACATTTTTTGCAGTTAACCATTTAAAGTTTTCATTTGAAAAATCATCAGTCGAAACTCTTTTCATAAGTTCTCTAGCTTTAGGACCAGCCACAACAAGCACACCTGTACTATTTGTTAAATCCTCAAATATAACTGAACCATCAGTAGGCATCCATTTTTGAATCCAATCATGATCTAATCTTAAATTTGCTCCAGCTGATACCAAATAATAACTATTTTCAGCTTCTTTCATAATTGTAAACTCAGAGTGAACACCACCTTTAGTATTTAGTGCATGACACAAATTAATTCTTCCAATTTTTTTTGGAAGTTTGTTAGCTACTAAGTAGTCTAAAAATTCCTCTGCTTTTGGACCCTTAATTCTACATTTTGCAAAGGCTGTCATATCCAAAAGTCCAACATTTTTTTTAACATTCTCACATTCTTTTTTAATTGCATCAAACCATTTTGATCTTCTAAATGACCAATGATCTTTTTGTTCCATTCCATCAGTTGCAAAAAAGTTTGGTCTTTCCCACCCAAATTTTTGTCCAAAAACAGCACCAAGATTTTTCATTCTTTCATAACAAGGAGATGTTCTTAAAGGTCTTGCAGCTGGTCTCTCTTCATCAGGATAATGAACAATAAATACATGACTGTAAGCTTCTTCATTTTTTGCTTTAAGATAAGATTTTGTTGCGTAATTTCCGTAACGTCTTGGTTCAACACCAAGCATATCAATCGTCGGTTCACCATCAATAATCCATTCTGCTAATTGCCAGCCCGCTCCACCTGCTGCAGTTATTCCAAAACTATGTCCCTCATTAATCCAAAAATTTTTAAGTCCCCAAGCTGGACCAACAATAGGATTACCATCTGGTGTGTAACATATTGCACCATTATAAACTTTTTTCACTCCAACTTCTCCAAATGCTGGAACTCTATGTATTGCTCCCTCAATATGTGGAGCAAGTCTATCTAAATCTTCTTGAAACAATTCATATTCAGAATCTTTTGAGGGACCTTCAACATAACATGCTGGTGCACCATCTTCATAAGGACCTAGTATTAACCCACCAGCCTCTTCTCTCATGTACCATCTACTATCACTATCTCTTAATACACCCATTTCTGGAAGACCTTCTTTTTTTCTTTTTTGTATCTCTGGATGTGGTTCAGTCACAATATATTGATGTTCAACAGGTATGACTGGAATATCTAATCCAACCATTTCACCAGTTTGTCTTGCAAAATTTCCCGAACACGAAATCACATGCTCGCATTCAATTGATCCTTTATCTGTTTCAACAATCCATCCTTCTTTATTTTGTCTCATAGATAATACTGTTGTATTTCTATAAATTTCTGCTCCTCTGTTCCTTGCTCCTGTAGCTAGCGCTTGAGTTAAATCAGCGGGTTGAATGTATCCATCTTCAGGATGTTGAATTGCTCCAACTAAATCATCAGTATGACAAAGCGGCCAAATTTCTTTTACTTGTTGAGGTGTCAAAAATTTTACATCAACACCAATTGTTTTAGCTACACCAGCATATTGATGGTACTCATCCATTCTATCTTTTGTACTAGCTAAACGGATATTTGAAACAACACTGAAACCAACATTCTTACCAGTCTCCTCTTCTAATTTTTTATAAAGATTTACTGCGTACTTGTGAAGTTGACCAACAGAATAACTCATATTAAAAAGAGGTAATAATCCTGCTGCATGCCAAGTTGAGCCAGAAGTTAATTCTTTTCTTTCAATTAAAACAACATCAGACCAGCCTTTTTTTGCTAAATGATAAAGAGCACTTACTCCAACTACTCCTCCACCGACTACGACAACTTTTGCTTTAGATTTCATTAAACGATTCCTACTAAATTTTTATTCATAACGAAACAAAATTGTATTATGGATAATCAGATTGAACTTCCTAGTGCAATTGGGCTAGAAACCATTGTGGTCAACCAACAATCTTTGAGAGGTCCGTCAGCAGTATATTTTTCCACTTGCCAGTTGAACTTATGGTAAATCTTATCTTTATCTAAAATTATCACCTCAAATTGTGCCCATTTGTCACCACCTCCTACCTTCGTAATTGTATGGCTTAAATGATTAAGTAGCATTTGGTATGAGTTGCCTTTAATCATCATTTTAAAATTTGGTAAGGGGCCAGTGCTTTTTTTGTTGCTGGGATGGGCAAAATTCCACGTTTGTTCGATCCCGCTATCTTTATAATTTATGTCATTTTTTTTGAGTCCATTTAATTGGATCTCTACAACTTTTGAAGGTTTTATATTGCTATTAGGTTTGAGTAATTCAGCTTTTGTTATTGAAATTGAAAAGACGAGAATTATTAAAACTTTAAATATTATTTGCAGTTTTTTTAACATCTTCTAAAAATTTTTTTCTTTTTTTATCCTCAACAAATGGTACTGCAAAGTATCTTCGATATACCACATCCGTTATGCCGCATATATTGAAAACACCTCTTCTTAATCTTTTTGTTGGCATATTTAAAAAAAATGTTCTTACAGCGAATTGTGGGGAGCCATAAGTACAAAAAACTACAGCTTTTTTTCCTTTTAAATTTCCAAGAGGATAACCATAATTTCCAAATAATTTCTTAAATCTAAATGCCCAAGGTGGTGCAAGAACTTTATCAATCCATCCTTCCACAATTGCTGGCATTCTAAAATTCCATATAGGTGCGATTAATACTATTACATCCGAACTTTCTATTCTTTTTCTATGATCCAAAATCTTATTGTCTGGTTCTTCGCCAGAAAAAACTGGATCAAATTTTTCTTTATATAAGTCAACTATATCTACTTGATGGCCGTTATTTTCTAGAGTTTCCTTAAAAGTATCTCGAATTGCCGCATTAAAAGATTTTTCATCATAATGACCATAAACAACAAATATTTTTTTCATTAATTAAAATACTTTTCGTACTCTATTTTCGTACATTTGTTCTCAATGTATATAATATCATTTGTCTCAACAATTTTTTTTGCCTCTTCATTTCTTATATCTAATTGTAACCATAAAACCTTAGCTTTTACTTTAATTGCATCTTTTGCAATTTCAGCTGCTTCATTTGAAGGCCTGAATACGTCAACTATTTCTATTGGACCATCAATCTCCTTAATATTTCCAAAAACTTTCTCACCTAATATACTTTCTCCTTTCATGGATGGATTTACAGGATAAACTTTAAAACCGTAATCTTGTAAGTATTTCATTACAATTGAAGATGTTTTTGTTAAATCTTTACTTGCACCTACTAGAGCAATATTTTTATATTTTTTTAAAATTTCTTTTATATTTTCCACTCTATTTACTTATTACTCTTTATCTTTTCTTCACAAAACTTCTTAGCTTCTTCAATAGTCATTGGTTGATCCAACTTTTGACTACCTGCAATACAAGCATCAATAGATCTATTAAAATTATGATCCCTAAAGGTAAAGATAAAATATATACCAATTATGATTAAGATAATTGTTAGAATATTTTTTACTTTCACTTATTTCTCCATTTAGGTTTTCTTTTTTCCAAAAAAGCTGAAATGCCTTCTTTTGCATCCATAGCCATCATATTGTATGTCATCATTTGACTGGTGTACGAGTATGCTTTTCTAAGTGGCATTTCTAACTGCTTATAAAAAGCTTGTTTTCCAATTTTAATTGTTAAATTTGATTTTGATGCAATTTTTTTTGCAATTTTCATCGTCTCGCTATTTAATTTTGATTTTGAAAAACAATCATTAATCAAACCAATTTCCTTTGCGTAATTTGCATTAATTGGCTCACCAGTAAGAAGCATCTTCATCATAGGTTTTCTATTAATCTTTCTGCTAACTGCAACCATAGGGGTGCTACAAAACAATCCAATATTTACTCCTGGTGTTGCAAAAAGAGCATCTTTAGTACTGTAAGCTAAATCACAGCTCGCAACTAATTGACATCCTGCTGCATAAGCTGCGCCATGAACTTTTGCAATAACAGGTTTTTTACCCTCAACTATTTGAAGCATTAGCTTTGAACAAAGATTAAATAATTTTTTATATCTTTCTTTTTTCTTTAAGTCTTTTACTTCTTTTAAATTATGACCTGCACTAAAACCTTTTCCAGCACCCTCAAGGATAATAACTTTAACCTTTTTATCTTTGTCTAATTTTTTTAAAACATTAATTAAATCTTTCAAATTTTTGTAAGATAAAGAGTTATATGTTTTTGGCTCATTAATAATAACTCTCGCTATATCTTTATTCTGATTAATGATTTTGATATTCATTAAAAACTATTTAAGTTTACCGTCTTCTCTCATCTTTGCTCTTATCTTGGTGGCTGAAATTTTTTGTATTTCCTCAGGTAAAACAATTTCCTCTATTTTATAACCAACGCCTCTTCCATAACAAATGTTTGTAATATTGGGTACTAACATAATTTTAAAACGTCCCTCGAATTCTGGATTAAGTTTATCTTCAATATTTTTTTTTACTGTTTCAAAGTCAAATGGATTATCATCAACACCTTGTACATCTCTAATTTGTATGCAAACTTGTTCAGTTTTTTTAATTATTTCTTTAAATAAGGTATAATGACCATCATGAAAGGGCTGCCACCTTCCTAACATCTGTGCAGTTGGTTTTTTATTGTCCCATTTATAAGACATTATACTATTTCCTTTAATATTTTTGGTGCCCAATTTTTAGCATCTTGAGTGGTAACATGATAGTTATACTTCTCTGGTTTTACGAACATTTTATTAGTATCATCAAACCTACCTTCTTTAATAGTATCGACCCAAATAATAAAATCTGCTGGAAACAGTGCTCTTGCAGCAGGGGTTGGACAAACAAAATCTGCAACAACATGATTACCTTGATCTCTAAACTCTTTTGCTTTTGCCCACATTCTTTTCGCCTGCCTAGTTCTTCCCTCTGCTGAGAAATCCCAATCATTTGCTTCTTTTCTCACTTCATCAGCATTGAGCCACTTTGCTTTTAATAATGGAACTAACTCAGAGGCTAAAGTCGTTTTACCTGAGCCTGGCAAACCCATAATTAATATAATCTTCATGACTTAAGATAGTTAACAATCCACTCGATTTTAAGCAACAAATATCATTGCGTCATTTGATAAAATTCTTTGACAGCTTTTTCAAAAAAGATAATGATCTATAAAATGAATTTTTCTCTAGAAATAAGCCCAACAACAGATCTCGACACTGTTCCGCCTGTAAATGATATTTACATAACAATGTTACCTGGTGGGGATTATAGAGAGACAGCTCAACAGGCAGTTGAGTTAGTTAAAAAAGGTTTTAATCCTGTTCCTCATTTTCCTGCAAGATCAATGCAAGATGAAAAGCAACTAAAAGATTATGTTTCTAGGTGTAAAGACGGTGGAGTTAAACAAGTTTTAGTAATTGGTGGCGGAAGAGAACCGATGGGAAAATTTGATAGCTCGTTTCAACTTTTAGAGACTGGTTATTTTGAGAAGATGACAATAGGAATTGCTGGACACCCAGAGGGGAGTCCTGATATATCCGACTCAGATTTAGAAAAAGCTATGATAGATAAAAAGCCTTATGCTGATTATATAGTAACACAGTGGTTATTAGATCCCCAGCCTATTATAGATTTTGTTTCTAAACAAAGCGTACCAGTGCATGTTGGAATTACTGGGCCTCTAAAAATATCAAGCTTAATTAAATTTGCTAATATTGTTGGAGCAAAAAATTCCTTAAATTTTCTTAAATCTAATTTTACTAAGGCGTTAGATTTATTAAAACCTAAAGACCCTAATGATCTAATTGGGAAAGTTAAATCGCATACTGATTTCTTCCACATTTATACATTCGGCGGCTTGAAGGAAACAAACAAGTGGTTGAAGGAGAATGGTTATGTCTAAAGAATTTGACTATACTAAACTAAAGCATGTTACTTCTGTTGATCAATCAGATCGAAAAGTACCATACAATTTAAGACAAAGTGGGCCTACAAAAGTTGAAATGTTAATTTCAACAAGGGTAAGAAAGTCACCATATTGGCATCTATCTATGCAAGCAGGTTGTTGGAGAGCAACTGTTTATAACAGAATTTATCATCCAAGAGGATATGTGAAACCTGAGGATGGTGGTGCAATGGTTGAGTATGATGCAATTGTAAATCATGTAACTATGTGGAATGTTGCTGTTGAGAGACAGATCCAAGTAAAGGGTCCTGATGCAGAAAAATTTGTTGATTACGTGATAACTCGAGATGCAACAAAAATCTCTCCGATGCGAGCAAGATATGTAATTTTATGTAACGCTTACGGAGGAGTTTTAAATGATCCAATACTTTTAAGAATTGCAAAAGATGAATTTTGGTTTTCTTTATCAGACTCGGACATTGGAATGTATTTACAAGGTGTTAATGCAGACGGTAAATTTAATTGCACGATAGAGGAAATTGATGCATGTCCTGTTCAAATTCAAGGGCCTAAATCAAAAGCTTTAATGAAAGATCTTTGTGGAGATCAGGTTGATTTTGACAATATGCCTTTTTATGGCTTAGCTGAAGTTAAGATTGCAGGAAGAAGTTGTGTAATTTCACAATCAGGTTTCTCAGGTGAAGCTGGGTATGAAATCTATTTAAGAAATGCTACTCTATATGCAGAAGACATGTGGAACGCAGTTCTTGAATCTGGAAAAAAACATAAACTTATGGTTATAGCACCTGCACACCACAGAAGAATTCAAGCTGGAATTCTTTCTTGGGGTCAAGACATGGATCAACAACATAATCCCTATCAATGTAATTTGGGCTATCAGGTTTCATTATCTGGTAAAGGAGAATGGAATAAAAAAGCTGACTATGTTGGTAAATCTGCTTTAGAAAAAATGGGCAAAGAACTTAAAGAAGGAAAAAAGCCATATAAACTTCAATTAGTCGGATTAGAGTTGGGTGGAAAACCTATTGATGATTATGCGCCAGATTTTTGGTTAATATCAAATGAGGGTGGCGGAAATCCTGTCGGATTTGTAACTTCACCATGGTGGCATCCTGAGAAAAAAACAAATATTGCTATGGGATATGTCCCTTTTGATGGAACATTGAATGCTAATGGTTTTCCCAAAGGTAAAGTTGGAAAGAAATTTAAAGTCCATTTACCAGAGAAATATTCAGATAAAACTGGAACACCTGTTGATGCTGTTATAGTTGATATTCCATTTAAGGAATCTTATAACGCTAACACAAGAGAAGTGGTATCAGGTTAATTATTTTTTTAGGGGAGTTTGCGCTCCCCTTAAAATCATAAATGACAAAGAGTTTCATTATTGTAGTTTGCATTATCATTGCTATTGCATTATTACTATTTCCGTTGATTGTATCTTACAAAGAACAAAAAAATAAAAAAAAATAAATGTTTGCAGAATTTTTAAATATAATTTTTAAATCTATAAAATTAGATAAAACACTTTATAGCGATAATAAAAATTTTGGTGAAGCTTCAATATATTTTGCGGGTTTAATAATGATATTAGATGGTGTAGCTGGAGCTGTGGCTGCAAATACTGTTGTAAAAACAGCTATTGGAATGTCTGGTCTTACGGCCATTTTAACATGGTTTATTTGGGCAATTTTTATTTATGTAATCGGTGTAAAATTATTTCCAGATAAACAAACAAAAGTACCTTTTAAAAAAGTTCTGGTAGCAGTTGGTTTTGCTCATGCACCAGGTTTGATAAGATTTTTTGCATTAACTCCCGAATTGATGATACCTATAATTTTTCTTACCCAATTTTGGATTTTTGCTGGTTTAATCATATCAACTAAACAAATCTTGAATTTAAAATCAAATTTTAAATCATTTGGGATTGTATTTTTGTCTTTTTTAATTATTGCATTCCTGTCGATATCATTCGTTATGAGTAGAATGAATGCGTTACCAATAAATAGTATCTAAATTGGAAAGATTGTTTTCGAAACTCTGCATGATTTACAAATTTTAAATCCAGTCAAAATTAAATTTTGGGTAACACTCTCATCAATTTTTTTACATTCATCACAGATATCATTTAACTCATCAACGTTTGTGTCATTCTGATCTTTTATATTGTCATCTTCAATCATTATCGGTTAAACCCGCTCCTGCTGCACCTTTTTTTAAACTTTCTGTTTCTTCAACAAAAGTTTTCTCTGATAATTGATATAAACTTTTCCAATCTCGCTCTGTAAAGTTGTCATTATTTTCTAAGATTTTTACCTCTACTTTGTTTGCAATATTTGGACAATTTTTATTTAATAAGTTTGTGGAAATATTAACATTAATATTTAACAAAAATTCGTTTTTTTCAAACTTAAAAAAAATTTTTTTACCGATAACCTCTGAGCTTCTACTAAGAAATGGTAAAAATAGTAATGGATATGCAATTTTAGAAAAATTAATAGTTTTTATTTTTTCAATTTTTTCAATTTGATCTAAAAAACTTACACCTAAAATAATTGGGCAGTAAGAAAATTCAGAACATTCATTATTTTCATTAATTAGACTAAGATTCTCAAACTTTTTGTCTTTTTTTTCATTTAAATATTTATTTAAATTTTTAATTCCCTCAAAGTTAAACATTTCTAGTAACCTTACACTTTTTCCAACCTCTTCGCTTATTCCCCAAGAATAACCTAATGCTCTACTTGCGCGTTTAGAGGTTGTTTCAATTTCACTCAAAGATTTCATAAAATTTAATCAACGATAGACCCAATGCTGATTATAATCTTTTAATTCATGCGGAAGTGGTGCTCCTTGAAACATGCAAATTCTTAACCACTTATCTGACCTAGGATCAAATTTAAGTGCACCAAAAAAAGATAATTTTAATCTTAGCATATCGATTGGGACAACGTTTTCATTAATTGTATTATCTTGAATTTCAGCATAAGGAAATTTTTCAATGATAAATGCACGTCTTACAACATGTCTTAAATCTGCATTATTCATTAAAAATTTATCAATAGTTAAATCATCTTGACATGAAATTAACTGATCATTAAGTATTTTAATGTCTCTAGCAATTGCAAGAGGTTGTTCTAATTCTGCACCTACTTCCTCAAAACGATCTGCATACCTAGGCTCTTCCTTATTTTTAGAAATAAACCAAAAATTTCTTAAATTTGATTTATCTTCAAAATCAATTTTAAGAATATCTGGATACCTTTGCTTTAAAATATTTTTTAGGTCCAAAACTGTTCTTTCTGCGGGAATTCTAAAATACTTTTCCTCATCTGAGCTCATTTTTTTTATTAATGGCTGAACAATTTTATCAAAAGGTTCCATCATCATAGATACGATATACTCAATGGTTTCCTCACAAGATTCTTTCTCTAACCATAAATATATTTGATTGAAAGGATATGGGGTTGAAAAATCTAATTGATTTTCGATAAATTCTAAAAATTTTTTTAAATTAAAAAGTAACGAATTTATTTTTTTGATTTGGAACTCGCTTTCAGAATTCCAACTGGTAATATTTTTTAAGGAACCTTTGACACATTTTTTGAATAAATATGCATCTTTTGAATTTACATTTTTAATTTCTCTAATTTCTTTTAATGCGATTTCTCTTGATAAAATCCAATTATTTAACAAAGTAGGATGATTTACAATAAAAGGTGCCATTCCTAGTCCAGTTGAATTTCCAATGCCAAGGTTTCTGCAAATTTTTGTGTCTAAATGAACAGCTTTCTTTGGATTTTTATGCTTTGCTACATGATTAACTTGATCAAAAGTGAATTGCCTTACTAAATAGACCAACATCATCTCTAATCTAAACGGTCCATTAATTTCTGCCCTATTTTTAATTCTAAATCGATCTGCTAAACCAAACTTTCCAGAACCATAAACAGCAGTAGTTCTATATAAGTATCCAACTTTTTCTAATAAATTTAAATCTGGCTGATTACCTTCGCTTAACTTCTCAACTACGTGATTAAAAACTCTAACCGATTTATTTGCTCTAGATAAAGTTAGTTCTTTATATGAAAGTCTACCAACTTCTTGCCTTGGAACTTCATTTTTCAATCTTTCAATATCTTTTTTTGAGGGAACCCCATCATGCAAAGTAAATGCAGCATCCCATTTTGTTGCAATAACTCTATCTGATCTATCATTATCTTCTATCTTGTTAGCAAAACAAACTAATGAGTAAACTCTTTTATCTTTTTTGAAGGAATATATCGCTACACCATATCCACCAGGATCTAAGTTGAATAAATCTCTGTTGTATTCCCAGTCTTTGAATTCATCTAAAAAACTTCTTAGAAATGATAATTTAGATTGATGAAAAGACCCTAGTCTAGACAATTTCATTATTATATTTGGATCTCTTAATTCGACTTTCATGCTCTAAATGTTTCTATAAAAATTATACCAATTGTTACCTAATATCCCATTAGTTTCTTCCTCAGAAAATCCAACTTTTCTTAATCCCTTCTCTATATTGAAAAAACCCCTAGCATCCTCAAACCAACCTGGTTGTTTAGGGAAGCCAGGTTTGTTTTTTGAGCCTTCCCCATAATTTTTATTTTTAGACCAGGTACCGTTCCTCATCCATTCTACGATTTCATCAGGCTGATTCAAACATAAGTCTGATCCAATACCAATATTTTTGATATTCATTATATCTGACGTTCTAGCAATCATTTCACAAAAGCTATCTAAAGTACAATCAGTATTATTCTTTAAATGGTGAGGATATAAAGAAAAACCCAAAATTCCTCCACTATCACTTAAAACTTTTAATAGCTCGTTAGATTTATTTCTTTTAGCAGCATGCCAAAAGCTGGGGTTAGCATGTGTGATTGCAATTGGTTTCTCACTTATTTCAATTGCGTCTAATGTGCTTTTTTCAGCAGAGTGGGACATATCTATAACTATTCCAACTCTGTTCATTTCTTTAATAACTTCACGTCCAAAATTAGTTACTCCACTATCAATTTTTTCATAACAGCCAGTTGCTAGAAGAGATTGGTTATTATAAGTTAATTGCATAAAACGACATCCAAATTTATGTACTTTTTCTACTAAAGATATGTCATCCTCAATTGGTGAGCAGTTTTGGAATCCAAAAAAAATTGCAGTTTTTTTTTCTAATTTAGCTTTTTCAATATCTTTGAAATTTGTACCTTGAAAAATTAAATCTGAATTTTTTTCAAAAAGTTTTTCCCACTTTTTAATTTCATTTAAAAATTCATTATAATCCTCATGATAGACAATTGTTACATGAACAGCATCTAGCTCAGCTTGTCTATTAATTTCAAAAACTTCTCTTGTCCAATTACAATACTGTAAATTATCAATTTTATATTTCATGAGTTTAATTTTATTAAACCATATCAATATGTATTTGAAATTCTATTAATTTATTGAAATTTCAACAATTTTTTGAAATAAAGTTTCAATAAATATATTCATGAATAAAAAGAGTCTGAAAGTTTCAATAGTGATGGGCAGTCAATCTGACTTTAAAACAATGAAGTTAGCAAAACAAATTTTAAAAAAACTTAAGGTTCCCATAGAAACAAAGATTATTTCTGCACACAGAACTCCAATGAGAATGTATAAGTACGCATCTGATGCAGAAAAAAATAATATTGGGGTAATTATTGCAGGTGCAGGAGGCTCAGCACATTTGCCTGGAATGATAGCAGCACTTACTCAAATACCTGTATTAGGTGTTCCAATTGAGAGTAAAAAACTCAAAGGCTTAGACAGCTTGTTATCTATTGCTCAAATGCCAAAAGGAATTCCTGTAGGGACTTTAGCGATAGGAGAAGATGGAGCAATTAATGCAGCTATACTTGCTGCTTCAATTATTTCTAATAGTAATCCTAGCGTTAAATCTAAACTTAGAAGTTGGAGATTTTCTCAAACAAAATCAGTTAAAAAAAATCCAAAATAATTCAATGTCTGAAATTAGATTAGGAATTCTTGGTGGTGGTCAATTAGGTAGTATGTTGTCAGTTGCGGCAAAAAAATTAAATATCAAAACTTTGGTTTACTCAGATGATCAAGATGCACCTGCACAAAATTTCTGTGATGAATTCATGTTTGGTGATTACAAAGATAAAAATAAAATTAACGATTTTGTAAAAAAGGTAAGTATAGTTACATATGAATTTGAAAATATTCCTTATGAAACTTTAAATGAAATAAATAAATTCAAAACTGTCAATCCAAAGCCATCTATAAATAGATTAATACAACATCGTTTAGCTGAAAAAGATTTTGTGAATAAATTAAATATCAGAACCACAAGATATGTTAGTATTGAAAAAAAATCAGATTTAGAGACCCTTGATGATTTTTTGCCAGGAATTTTAAAAACATCAACCATGGGTTACGATGGAAAAGGTCAATATCCTATTAAATCACTAAGTGAGTTAAATGGATTAAATATAGATTTTTCAAAAGAATATATTCTTGAAAAACTAGTTAAATTAAAAAAAGAAATCTCAGTTATAATCACAAGATTTGGTATTAACAGATACGAAATTTATGAGGCAATCGAAAATATTCATGAAAACCAAATTTTAAAGAAATCTAAAATCCCTGCTGATATTAGCAATAAACTTGTTGATCAATCTAGAGAGTGGAGTAAACAAATTTCCGAGGAATTAAAATACATTGGTACACTTTGTGTAGAATTTTTTATAGATAGAAATGATAATCTTTATGTGAATGAAATTGCACCCAGAGTTCATAATTCTGGCCATTTAACTATTAATGCTTTTAATATTAGTCAGTTTGAAAATCATATAAGAGCAGTTTGTTCTTTAGAGCAAATTCCTTTAAAGAAATTACATAATGCAGAAATGATAAATCTTATAGGTAATCAAATTACCCCATATAGACAAAATATAAATTTAAAAGATAATGAATTTTTTTTCGATTATCAAAAAAAAGAAATAAAAGATAAAAGAAAAATGGGTCATTTAACAAAAATTTTATAATGTTTAAAACTATTGAGGGAAACTTTGAAAATTCGGATGTTAATGAACTTTTAAAAAAACATTTTGTAGAACTAAGGGCAGCTTCTCCTGAGGGAAGTGCGCATGTTTTGGATATTGAAGGTTTAAAAGTACCATCTATTAAGTTTTGGAGCTTATGGGATGATGATAAATTGATAGGTTGTGGTGCCCTTAAAATTCTAGAAGAAGATCATGGTGAATTTAAATCAATTAGATTACATGATGATTTTAGGAACAAAGGGAATGGAATGAAACTTATTGATCATTTGTTTGATGAAGCTAAAAAATTAAATATTAAACGAATTAGCATAGAAACTGGAGCAGGAATATTCTTTAAACCAGCAAGAAAATTATTTAATTTATGTGGATTTAAGCCTTGTAAACCGTTTGCACATTATAAAGAGGATAAAAATTCTATTTATTTATCAAAGTTAATTAACAACACTTAAAAATAAAATTTTAAGTATTGATCTATTTTGTTGACAAAAGTAATTAAATTATAAAGAAAGTCACTATTACTTAAATATAAGTAATAAATTAACAAACAAAAAAGTAAGAAGAAAAAATATGAGTCTACAAGGAAAAGTAAAGTGGTTCAATCCAACCAAAGGTTTTGGTTTTATTGAAAGAGATGATAAAGAAAAAGATGTGTTTGTACATGTTTCAGCAGTAAGAGATGCTGGTATGAACGGTTTAGATGAGGGTCAAGCTTTGACTTTCGATGTTGAAGATGGTCCAAAAGGTCCTTCAGCAGTTAACTTAAAAACTGCATAATTTTCATTACATAGATTATTGGCTATAAGATTTACAATTTGACAATATTTGTATATTTGTAGCCAATAAGAAAAATTTAAAATCAATAAAATAAAAATAGAATGATTGGAATTTTAGGTGGCATGGGCACACAAGCTGGCCTAGACTTTTGTAATAAACTTGCAATTCTTTACCGAGGAAAAATTGATCAAGAATATCCTTTATTTCTTCTTTTCAACAAATCAAATATTCCTGGACGACCAGAGTCAATAGGTGTTCAAACTAAGAATTTATCAAATCGAAAAAAAAATAAAAAAATTGAAAAAAAATACTCGTTAGTTTTAAAAAGTTTATTACATGGATGCAATATACTTAAAAAAAGTAAATGTAAATTTATTGTTATTCCATGTAATACAGCACACTATTGGTATGATGATTTAAGAAAAAGAGTAAAATTACCAATTATAAATATGCCAAAAGAGGTATTCATTCACACAAAAAAAACATGTAAGAAAAATTCACCAATTGGACTATTAGCAACTGAGGGTACTTTAAACACTGGTGTCTACAATAAATTTTTTGATAAAAATTATAATCTTGTTTTTCCAAATATTTCTTTACAAAGAAATTCTGTAAATAAAGCAATAAAATTTGTCAAAATGGGAAATGTAAAAGCTGCCAGCAAAATTATTAAACCTGCCATAAATTATTTGATTAAAAAAAAATGTAAGAAGATAATTTTAGGGTGTACTGAATTACCGATAGCCATATTTGCATTCAAATCTTTTAAAAAAGTAAAGACTTCAAAAATTTTTTTAGATCCAAATTTGATATTAGCCAATGCGGCAAAGAAAAAATATCGTAAATAATGAAATCTAAAGATAAACCGTATATTTTATATGTAGCTGAAAGAATATATTTAGAGGTTTCAGAAATTAAAAAAAAAAATAATGGTTTTTCTAATATAGATGCCATAGATGGTTTTATTGGATCTGAAACCTATAAAGAAGTAAGTAGTGGTAAATTTCATGACAATTGGTTTGAGGAACTAAAGAAAAAAAATGAAAAAATTCCTGAGGAGACAATGAGATTACTAAAGATTCAAAGAGAAATGATGATCAAACAATTAATTCAATACCCTGAACTTTATTACACTAAAAGCCATTTTCCCCTGGAAATTTCTCAGCGTGCATTTGATCACTTATGGAGAATGTGTGAAAGTTATGAATTATGGTGTAAAGAAACTAACCAAAAAAAATTAATTCTTTTAAATCTTACTGATTAATTTTTTGTTTTATTAGCTTTTGATGAGTTAATTCAACTCTTTTTTCAACTAAAAGTTTAAAATCTTTAATTATTTTTGGCTCATTATTTTGTTGGACAAGTTTTTGATGAACTATTTTTACTCTTTTTTCAATTAAGTTTTTAAAATCTTTATTAATACGATTTTCTTCATTATTTTTTGATACTTCTTCTGTGATGTAGTTAAGAGAACTCTTGCCTGTTTTTTTTTTAAATTCATAATCAATTGCTAATTGAGCGGTTGCTTTGACTAAATTTCCCGATGTTGCTACTGTGATTGCCGGACCCAATACAGCCGGTAAAGGGACGAAACCAGTTAAAAATAAAAATGACGTAAGAAACAAACTGAGTTTTAAAAATTTTTTAATCACAGTCTAAAGTTATTTGATTTAGCTAGATGCCACAATAATTAAATTGTCCAAAATAAGTTTTAATACTAATAGAATATTATGGTAATTCATCATATTTTATTACAATTTTTAACATGATCAAAATTTTTCCTTTTATTTTTATTATTCTTTGGTCATCTGCATTTATTACTACTAAACCGATCATCGATAATAGTGATCCATTTGCTGCCTTGGCTTTTCGTTTTTTTTTTGTGGCAGTTGGGTTTTTGATATTCTCACTTTATTCTAAATATTCAATTATAATAAAAAGAAAAAACTTAATTGAGTCAGTCCTTAGTGGTGTTCTATTCCATGGTTTGTATCTGGGAGGGGTTTTTTATTCAATTTCTATTGGCATGCCCACAAGTATTGCAGCATTAATTGTAACTCTTCAGCCAATTTTGACAAATATCCTGAGTGGACCAATATTAAATGAAAAGGTGACTTTAAAACAATGGTTTGGTGTTTTGCTTGGATTTCTTGGAGCAACACTAGTTTTGGGTTTAGATTTAGGATCAAAGATTCCATTGCTGGGATTAGTTGCTACATTAATAGCACTCATTTCAATAACAGCATCAACAATCTGGCAAAAAAGATTAAGTAATAATTTACCTCTGTCAGTTAGTAATTTTTATCAAGCTGTAGGAGGATGTTTTTTTCATATTATTGTTGTTATATTTTTTGCAAAACCCTACATAGCCTTCACAAAAACATTTCTTCTTTCAATGGGTCATCAAATATTTCTTGTGTCTTTTGGTGCTTTTACAATTTTAATGTTTTTGATAAAAAAAAATTCTGCAAGTAAGACTGTTTCAATTTTTTTTCTTATTCCAGCAACATCTGCTTTAATGGCTTGGTTCTTTTTAGAAGAAAGCTTAACAACAATTGATCTTCTAGGTTTTTTGATAACGTCAATAGGAGTTTATATAGCTACTAGAGATTAATCTAAGCTATTTATTTTCATAACCAAACTCTAATGCTGCATCAGTAATAGAATGGTATAACGACTCTCCAAAACTTCTTAGAGCAAATAATCTTACTTTAAATGGTTTATCATTTAATAAGTCTACTGTGAACGCAATATTATTATAAAGAGAATTTATCGAATTATTTTTCTTTAATTCATCAAAATTAAATGGTGATCCTTTTTTTAAAACTTCTATTACATGATTGCCCTCTATATCAATTACAGCTCTTGAGTGAGATAAATCAGTAACCGCAAAATCTGTTTCTTTACATGTTGAAGAAATATCGTTTATTAAATCTTTTTTGAAAGAGACTAATAACCAATTTTTTGGACCATTCCATAAAATTCTCGTGTTATCATTAAAACTAACATTTAAAGGAGTGTCTTTAGGTTTTAAACCGTCAATATCTATACTTTCAATTGGTATCTTAGAATTTTTGAACTGTACAATTTGCACAATTAATAAATTTTTTTTCTCTGAGATTTTTAAAAGATCATCCCCTTTTTTGTCCTCAAAGTCTCCAAATTGTCCTTGATGGTGAACATTGGCTAGTGCAGAAATTAAACTCATGATCTAACTCGTTCACCTTTTGGGTCAACATAATGTGAAGACACTATCTCGACTGGGATTACTTTGTTTTTTAGCGGGGACATAACAAATAACTTTTCTCCGATCATATTCTTACCATCCTTTAAAATTGCTAAAGAAAATGGATTATCATATTCAACACTCCAGCATGAAGCTGAAATATAACCTAATTTTGGGTTTGGAAGTGGTGCATTTGAATCTTTAACTAAATGAGATCCCTCTGGTATGCTTGTTTTTTTATCTAATGGGACAACACCAACAATTTTTTGTCTATCTTCAGCTGCAAAAGCTTTTCTAGATAAAGATCTTTTTCCAATAAAATCTTTCTTTTTGCTCAATAGTCCCTCAAGTGAATTGTCATAAGGAATAGTTCTTCCATCAAGCTCTGAGCCTGCAACATGCCCCATCTCAATTCTTAAAGTTGATAGTGCTTCTGTTCCATATGGTTGAATTCCAAACTCTTCTCCAGCTTCTATTATTTTTTCCCACATAAAATATCCATTGTCTGACTCAACATTTACTTCGTATGCAAGTTCACCAGAAAATGAAATTCTAAAAATTTTTGCTTTTACTCCGAATAAATCACCTTCCATGTAACCCATAAAAGGAAGTCCTTCATTTGTAACATCAGATTTTGGAAAAAGTTTTTTTAATAATTCTCTTGATTTTGGTCCAGCAATTGCTGCTCCCGCCCACTGTTCTGTCGTTGAAACTACATTTACATTTAATTCTGGCCAAACAAGTTGTAGGTAATATTCTAGATGCGATAGAACATTAGCAGCTTGAGCAGTTGTTGTAGTCATATGGTAATGATTTTCTGATATTCTTGTCGTTGTTCCATCATCCATAACTATTCCATCTTCTCTCAACATCACACCATATCTTGCCTTGCCAACTGGCAATTTTAACCAAGCATTTGTGTAAACTCTATTTAGAAGCTCTGCCGCATCTGGTCCTTTAATATCAATTTTACCTAAAGTGGTTACGTCACAAACACCAACATTAGTTCTAACATTTTTAGCCTCCCTTTTTGACGCCTCAAATAAATTCTCTTCACCACGTTTGTAATACCTTGGTCTTAACCATACACCAGCATCAACAAAGACTGCATTATTTTTTTCATGCCATGAATGCATTGGAGATTTTCTTGTTGGTTTTGAATGTTTTCCTACTTCCCTTCCAACAATTGCTCCAATAGAAACTGGTGAGTAAGGTGGTCTAAATGTTGTGTGCCCAACTGCTGGCACAACTTTATTTTCAATTTT
This sequence comes from Candidatus Pelagibacter sp., assembly GCF_052049575.1. Taxonomy (GTDB): domain Bacteria; phylum Pseudomonadota; class Alphaproteobacteria; order Pelagibacterales; family Pelagibacteraceae; genus Pelagibacter. The sequence continues at coordinate 388,528 of NZ_JBNGZQ010000002.1, forward strand.
CGACACTAGTTGTAAACCATTAAGATTACTTGTCTTACCTTGGTCAGTAGCCATACCAAGTGTAGTGTATCTTTTTACATGTTCAATAGACCTATACCCTTCTTTAAGAGCTATCTCTATGTCAGAAACTGCAACATCATTTTGGAAATCCAAAAATCTTTTGTAGTTTTTTCCCTTTGGTAAGGGTACACACCAAAATTTATCATGTAATGTAGATTTCTTTTCAACAACATTAGGAAAAGAAACCTTGTTCTCATTATTTGTTATTTTTTTTGATAAAAGATTTCCTTTTTCAAATGAATCTTTTAATGTCTCCTCTAAAGTGTAAATTCCATTTGCAGCCCCTAAGGTTTTTTCATTTTGTTTAGATATACCAGGAACAAATGCATCAATATCTTCATTAAATTTTGTTTTATTTCCAGATTGTGATGCCAAATGAATTGTAGGTGTCCAAAACCCAGAAACACAAATACAATCACACTCAATATTTTCAATTGATCCAAGTTCCTCTTTGTTATCTGAAATTTTAGCTACATCAGCTGATTTTACTTTTTTATATCCTTGAGCAGCTACAACTACATATGAATTTTTAATATTGATATTCATATTTTTTGCTTCTTCGATAATCTCTGATTGAGGTTCTTTTCTTGTATCTAAAATTATTGGATCAATACCATTCTTTTTAAATTCAATTGCTGTCTCATAACCACTGTCATTATTTGTAAAAACAAGCGGTTTTTTTCCAACTAATACTCCATACACTTTCAAGTATTCCTTAGCAGCTGAGGACAACATTACGCCTGGAGTATCATTATTGCCAAATACAATAGGTCTCTCTATTGATCCAGAGGAGATTAATACTTCTTTTGCTCTAATATACCAAAGTCTCTGCTTTGGATGAAATTTTTTTGTTTTTGGTAAATGGTCACTAATTCTTTCAGACATCACTAACATGTTATGATCATAATAACCAAAAACTTGAGATCTGTTTTTTACAGTCACATTAGGCATTTCTTTAAGCTCTGAAATGATACTGTCTGCCCACTCTTTACCTGTTTGGTTCCCTATATTTACTTCACTAGTTAATAAAGTTCCTCCAAATCGTGATTTGTCCTCAGCCAGAATAACTTTCGCACCATTTTTTGCAGCTGAATAGGCACTTGCTAATCCTGAAGGACCTGAACCTGTAATTAACAAATCACAATATTCATATTTATGTTCATATCTTTCTTTGTCATGTTTTATAGATGCTGTGCCCAAACCAGCAGCTCTTCTGATAAAAGGCTCATAAATTTTATACCAAAAACTTTTTGGCCACATAAAAGTCTTGTAATAAAAACCAGCTGGGAGAAATATCTTTAAAAAATTATTTATAGCACCAACATCAAAATTCACACTTGGCCAACAATTTACACTTTTTGCTTCTAAACCCTCAAAAAGTTCCTGTTCAGTAGCTTTTATATTTGGTTCTGTTTCACCATTTCTATATAATTGAACTATCGCATAAGGCTCATCAACTCCGGCACCAAAGAAACCTCTGGGTCTATGATATTTGAAGCTTCTTCCAATAAGATGAACTCCATTAGCAATTAATGCAGAGGCAAGGGTATCGCCCTCATAACCAAAATAATTTTTACCGTTGAATTTAAAAGAAATTTTTTTATCTCTATTTATTAATCCACCACTTTCTATTCTAAAACTTTGTGTCATTATGAAATTTCTTCATTTGCTTTTAGAGTTTTAAAAATTTCATGAGTAGCTGTATCTCTCTGAACTTTTATCCATTGTCTGCAACCTGATAAATGTTGCCATAACTCCCAATGCTTTCCTCTTAAGCTTTTCCTATTATAAACAAAATTATCCCAATCTTGATCAGATATTTCTTTTCCTAATTCTGGCCGTTTGACAGTTGCATCGCCTCCGTATGAAAATTCATTCTGTGATCTCATTCCACAGTGTGGACATTTTATATGGAGCATTTACGAAATCCAGGTTTTGGTACCAAGCCCCTTTTCGTCAAGTAAGTGACCAGTGTTAAATCTATTTAAACTATAGCCTGCATTTAATTCATGAACTCTATCTTGTGCTATTGTATGAGCAAATGTCCAACCAGATGCAGGTGTCGCTTTAAATCCACCATAGCACCAACCACAATTTAAATACAAACCTTCTATATGAGTTTTGTCTATTATTGGTGAGCCGTCCATAGACATATCCATTATTCCACCCCAGGTTCTAAGCATTTTTAATTTACTTAGGAAAGGCATCATTGCAATTCCTTCAGTTAGAACATGTTGCAGAGTTGGAAGATTACCTCTTTGTGCATAACTATTATAGCCATCAAGATCACCACCCATAACCATTTCACCTTTGTCAGACTGGCTTATATAAAAATGTCCAGCACCAAAAGTAACTACTTTATCTAAAACTGGTTTTACTGGCTCAGATACACATGCTTGTAGAAGATGTGTCTCAATTGGCAATGTCATATTTAATTTTTCAGCTAAAATATTTGTACTACCTGCAACACATAATCCAATTTTTTTTGCTTTAATGTCTCCACGAGAAGTTCTCACTCCATTAATTTTTCCTGCAGACACATCAAATCCAATTACTTCACAATTTTGAATTATGTCTACACCCATATCATCTGCCTGACGTGCATAACCCCAAGCTACAGCATCGTGTCTTGCTGTTCCCGCACTAGGCTGCATTAATCCACCAAAAATTGGAAATCGTACATTCTCAGAAAAATCAGCCATAGGAATAATTTCTCTCACTTCTTCCCTATTTAAGAGAACTGCATCGATACCGTTTAATCTCATTGAATTTCCTCTTCGAGCATAAGTATTCATTTGTGCATCTGAGTGAGCAAGATTTATTATTCCCCTTGGAGAAAACATCACATTGTAATTTAAATCTTGACTCATTCTTCTCCAAAGATCCATTCCAAATTCGCTGAATAATGCATTGTCATCATGCATATAATTTGATCTAATTATTGTAGTGTTTCGACCAACATTACCACCACCGATCCAACCTTTTTCGATTATAGCAACATTGGTAATATTATGCTCTTTAGCTAGATAATATGCTGTTGCTAAACCATGTCCGCCGCCACCGATAATAACAACATCATACTCTTTCTTAGGAGTTGGGTCTTTCCAAGCTAAGTCCCAATTTTCATGATTTGAAAGGGCATTTTTAACAAGACTAAAAACTGAATATTTTTGCATGATTAAATTTTATAATAATGAATATAAATAGTTCATATTTTTTTTATATATAATTTTTAGATATTTCCAAAGGCTTTAAAAAGAGATACTAATCGACCAGTTTTTTATTATTTATTATAAAATTCAATGAGCGACATAAAATCAGATATCCAAATTGCTCGTGAAGCAAAAATGCTTCCAATAAAGGAAATCCTAGCGAAAGTAAATGTTCCAGACGAAAGTTCAGCTTTTAGCCCGATGGGCAGACATATTGCAAAAATAAACTTAGAATACATAGATACATTAAAAGATAAGACGGACGGTAAATTAATTTTAGTTACGGCAATAACTCCAACTCCTGCTGGCGAAGGTAAAACAACCACTTCCGTCGGATTAAACGATGGACTAAATAAAATTGGAAAAAAATCTATTGTATGCTTAAGAGAACCAAGTCTAGGTCCATCTTTTGGTATGAAGGGTGGTGCTGCAGGAGGAGGATATGCTCAAGTAGTCCCAATGGAACAAATTAATCTTCACTTTACTGGAGATTTTCACGCAATAACATCAGCACATAATCTTTTATCTGCTTTAATTGATAATCATATCTACTGGGGAAATAAATTAAACATAGATGTCAGAAGAATTGTTTGGAAAAGAGTTATGGATATGAACGACAGAGCTTTAAGATCAATTAATATTAATCTTGGTGGTGTTGCTAATGGTTTTCCAAGAGAAGATGGTTTTGATATCACGGTTGCTTCTGAGATAATGGCTATCTTTTGTCTTGCTAATAATCTTGAAGATTTAGAAAAAAGGATCGGAAATATTACAGTAGCATACACTCGAGAAAAAAAACCAATCTACGCTAAAGATTTAAATGCACATGGACCAATGACTGTTTTGCTTAAAGAGGCAATCAGACCTAATATTACACAAACACTGGAAAATAATCCTGCGATAATTCATGGTGGACCATTTGCAAATATTGCTCATGGATGTAATTCTGTAATTGCAACTAAAACTGGATTAAAACTTGCTGATTACGTTGTAACTGAAGCAGGTTTTGGTGCAGATTTAGGAGCTGAAAAATTTTTAGATATCAAATGTAGGAAATCAAATTTAAAACCAAGTTGCGTTGTTATAGTAGCTACTGTTAGAGCCTTGAAGATGCATGGTGGTGTTGCAAAAGATAATTTAAAGAATGAGAATGTAGATGCACTAAAAAAAGGATTAATAAATCTTGAAAGACATATTGAAAATGTGAAAAAGTTTGGTTTACCTGTAGCAGTAGCTATAAATCATTTTATAAAAGACACTGATAAAGAAGTAAATGCTTTAGTAGAATTTTGTAAAAAGCTAGGGGTTAAAGCAAGTATTTGTAAGCATTGGGCTGATGGTGGTGAAGGAACAAAGGATTTAGCTAAACATGTAACAGATTTATGTGAAAAGAATGAATCTAAATTTAAATTTTTATATGAAAGTAAAACTCCACTTTTCAAAAAAATAGAGACCATAGCAAAAGAGATTTATAGAGCTAATGAAGTTATTGCTGATACTAAAATCAGAGATCAACTAAAAAACTTTGAAGAAGCTGGTTATAGTGAATTACCTATATGTGTTGCAAAAACTCAATATAGTTTCTCAACAGATCCAAATCTGAAAGGTGCTCCAACTGGTCATTCGCTACCAATTAGAGAGATTAGGTTATCATCTGGCGCGGAGTTCATTGTTGTTGTTTGTGGAACAATCATGACAATGCCCGGACTTCCTAGAGTGCCAGCAGCTGACTCTATCAAGCTAAATAAAGACGGTGATATAGAAGGTCTATTTTAAACTTTTAACTTAAGTTTTTTATTTTCTTTAATTGTCTTAAGTAAATTAATCATTAGTGGAATTTTGTTCTTATCAATTTTTTTTAAAATAAATGGTGTGATCTCTCTTGCGAGTTCTTCACCTTCAACAGTTTCTTTAGGCATAAATCTTTTTTTTGCAGTTTTAAATGTAAATCCTTTACCTAAAAAACTACCCATTTTACTATTTCTTCCGCCAGCAGCACTAACGTAAAGATCACCCACTCCAGCGAGCCCAAGGATTGTTTCATCCTTACCTTTAAAATATCTATTTAAATATCTCATTTCAAGAACTGCTTTTTGAAATAGATTAGATGAAGAGTTAAGGCTTTGACCGGCTCCAATGATCATTGAATATATATTTTTTATTGCTGAACAGACCTCTACTCCTACTACGTCCCGGGAGTACTCTGTTAAATAATATTTTGTAGAAATTTTTCTTCCTATAGATTTTGCAATGTTAATATTTTTATTTGCTATAATAACACTAGTTTGATTTTTTCTGGCTAATTCCCTTGCCAAACAAGGTCCTTTAAGTACTGAAATATTTTTTAGATCATAGTTTTTTTGAAGCTGTTCTGAAATTGTTAATATCTTATTCTTTTTTTTTTCAAATTTTAATCCTTTAGTCAGAACCAAAATTGGTGATTTAACTCTTAAATTTTTTAATTCTTTGCCAATAAAGTCAATACCTGGAAGACTTAAGGCTATTACTATTAAATCAAAATTTTCTTTTAATAAATTTTTAGAAAATTTTCTAAATTTTAATTGTTTTGGTAATTTTATCTTAAGAGCAGAGTGAAATTTTTTTTTAGAAGATAAATCTTTAATAAATCTTTTGCTATAGGGCTCAGTAATTGTAACATTATTTTTATTTTCTAAACTTGGGATTGTAAATGCAGAACCCATTGCACCTCCACCAATAACTAAGATATTTTTCATAACAAATAATTATTTTATTGTAATTGTCATCATTTTGTTAGTAAAATACAGAAATAATTATTTAATTTAGTAGATTAATGACAAAAGTAGCGATAATTGGTGCAGGACCTTGTGGACTATCAATGTTACGGTCTTTTGAACTTGCGGAAAAAAATGGTGAAAAAATCCCTGAAGTTGTTTGTTTTGAAAAGCAAAACGATTGGGGTGGCTTATGGAATTATAGTTGGCGAACAGGATCTGATCAATTCGGTGACCCTGTGCCTAACAGTATGTATAGATATCTTTGGTCAAATGGACCAAAAGAATGTTTAGAATTTGCTGATTATTCTTTTGATGAACATTTTGGAAAGCCAATACCATCATTTCCACCTAGAGAAGTTTTATATAACTATATTGTTGGAAGAGTAAGTAAAGGAAATTTAAAAAAAAAGATTAAATTTAACACAAGAGTAATAAATACTATTTTTAAAAACGACAAATTTGAACTTAGTTATCAAGATAAAGTTAACAATAAAATATTAAAAGATAATTTTGATTTTGTTGTTGTTTCTACAGGTCATTTTTCTGTTCCATTTATTCCAGAATACAAAGGAATGGATACATTTCCTGGAAGAATAATGCATTCTCATGATTTTAGAGATGCAGAAGAGTTTAGAAATAAAAATGTAATAGTACTAGGCAGTAGTTATTCGGCAGAAGACATCGCACTTCAGTGTAATAAATACGGAGCTAAAAGTGTTACCATTGGTTATCGACATAACCCAATGGGATTTAAATGGCCAAATGGAATGAAAGAGGTTCATTATCTTGATAAATTAGTAGGAAAAAAAGCAATTTTTAAAGATGGTACTGAACAAGAGGCTGACGTCGTAATTTTATGTACCGGTTACCTTCATCATTTTCCATTTTTAGAGGAAAATTTACAATTAAAAACTAGAAACAGACTTTATCCACCAAAATTATATAAAGGAGTGGTTTGGCAAGATAATCACAAACTTTTATATCTTGGTATGCAAGATCAATTCCATACATTTAATATGTTTGATTGCCAAGCATGGTACGCAAGAGATGTTATTATGAATAAAATCAAAATCCCTAGTAATAGTGAAGTTGAAAAAGATATTAATAAATGGGTTGCAATGGAGGAAAAGCTAGAAAACCCAGATCAAATGATTGATTTTCAAACTGAGTATACAAAAGAGCTTCATGAAATGTCTGATTATCCAAAAATTGATTTTGAGTTAATTAGAAAACACTTTAAAGAGTGGGAACACCATAAAGTTGAGGATATTTCAACTTATCGAAACAAATCTTTTTCATCTCCTGTAACTGGTTCAGTTGCTCCTATTCATCATACGCCATGGGCAGCTGCTATGGACGACTCCTCAAAAACTTTTTTAGACAAATAATTTTAGATTAATCAATACCTAGATGTTTTTTTCTTTTTTGGACATAGGCTCTAATTAAATTATCAAAAATTAAAGCTATGAAAGCTACACAGATACCAAGCGTTAACCCAATTCCAGCACCTTTTTTATCCGATAATGCTTTTAATATATATTGACCTAAATCTTCTGTTCCAATAAATGCTCCTATAATTACCATAAATAAAGCAAAAACAATTGTTTGATTTATACCAAGCATCATATGTGGGAATGCCAAAGGAAATTCAATTTTAGTCAATCTTTGAAATTTATTTACACCCGACATAGTTGCTGCATCATGCAGACCAGCTGGAACACTTCTTAATCCTTCGATTGTATATCTTGTAGCAGGTATCGTTGCATAAACTATAACTGCGATAAGTACAGACGTATCTGTAATACCAAATAACATCATTACTGGAATTAAATATACAAAAGATGGGAATGTTTGAAAAATATCACAAACACCTAGCATAAAGTTTGCTGAATGTTTATTTTGGAAACACAAAGTTCCTACTGTAAATCCAATGATACAAGAAACAACAACTCCAAAAGTTGCCATATATGCCGTAACTAAAGCTCTATCCCACCAGGGACTGAATGCAATAAAAAGTGTCAAAGCACAAACTACCAATGCTGAACGTAAACCACCAATTAAATATCCTGCACCAACAACTAAAACTATTGTAGCGATTGCAGGCATTCTTAAATACAGTGCTCTCATTGGCTGAAGTACATCTTGTATCAACCATGTATTGAACGCTTTAATATAGACAAAGAAAGTCTCAAAAATCCAATCTACTCCTTTATTCCAAAAATCAGCAGTTGATATTCCTTTGTTATGTGGAATTTCAAATAAATAATTGAAAGTATCTTTAAATAAAAAAGTTCCAATGTAAGCTAAGATTATTCCAACAACAAATATAACTCCAAAAAATAAAAGATTTTTGTTTCTTTGATAGAAGGTAAGATTACCAAAATAATCTGTTTGTTTATTTGCCCAAGCTAAAGACATTTTATCTAAAAGAATTGCAATTAAACTGATACATAAGCCAGCCTCTAAAGCTAGTCCAATATTTAATTGGTTCAAAGCTAACAATAAATTAAACCCTAAACCTTTTGCTCCAATAAATGCAGAGATAACCGCCATTGAAAAACACACCATGATGACTTGATTAACTCCAATTAAAATATCTCTCCTAGCAGTTGGAATTAATACTTTAAACATTAATTGAAAATTATTACATCCGCTCATCCTTCCAGCTTCAATAACTTCCGGAGGCACTGCTCTTAGACCTAAAAGAGTTAATAATATCATCGGTGGTATTGCTACAACCATAGTAATAATCACAGCAGCATGGTCACCTACTCCAAAAAGAACTAATGCTGGAACCAATACAGCATATTGTGGCATCGTTTGCATTACTAGCAATATTGGATATAAAGCTTTTTCTACACGTTTACTTTTAAAAGCTGCTATTCCTAATCCAAGTCCAAAAATAAAAGATAATGGAGCAGCGACTAATATAAATGAAAGAGTTTGCATGGAAGGTTTCCACTGACCAAACACAGAAATGTAAATCATAGTTAAACCTGCAAACAAAGCTAGACCTTTACCGCTTAATTTATAAGAAAGTAATGCTGCACCTGCTGCAACGATAGTCCAAGGTAATCCTGGTAATTCAGCCCATGGGTTTTTATCTATCCAATCCCAACTGGTGAAGGCAACAATAGTTTCGAGACCTCCCAATAAAATCTCTCTTATTAATTCTATTAAAAAAGTCATAAAAGCAGTCAAATTTCTACTAATTTGTAAAACTATAGGCCGACTTTTAAATTCTTGAGTATCTTCATTCCAAACTTCAATTGGCATCCATTCGTTCATTAAGAAAAATAACGAGTCATTAATCCAGATGGGTAACCATCCAAGCAATGGAGGCAATCTCCAAAAGACATCAAAAGCGTAATATCTTACCTCTTTACCTAAAAATACATAACTACTTTGATTAGGATCTTTAACAAATTCTGCTTGACCCCTAATAAACTTATATGTTTCAGGAACATCAATCGCAAAGCATAAAGCAAAGAATACGATTAATAAAAATAACCACTGAAAAGTTTTCGGATATTTTTTTAAAAATTCCATAATTTAATTATTATTTTTTCTTCCCCCAAAAACTGTATTGATTATTTTTGTTGGATTGATAGAGCCTATAATTTCATTATTGTTATCAACTACGGCGACTATTTTTTCTTGTGTAAGAATTTTTTCTGCAACATTCTCTATGATTTCATTTTGAGAGACTTTTAAATCACCTAAATTATCTTTTGATGTGTCCATAACATCCTTAATCAATAAAACTTTTTCTCTCGGTACTTCTTCAGTAAATTTTCTGACATATTCAGTAGCTGGATTTAAAACAATATTAGCTGGTGTATCTAACTGCTCAATTATTCCATCTTTCATAATTGCAATTCTGTCAGCAAGTTTTAAAGCCTCGTCAAAATCGTGTGTAATAAACATAATTGTTTTTTGTAATTTATCTTGAAGTCTTAAAAACTCATCTTGCATCTCTTTTCTAATTAATGGATCCAAAGCTGAAAAAGGCTCATCTAAAAACCAAATATCTGGCTCAACTGCTAAAGATCTTGCTATACCTACTCTTTGTTGTTGTCCTCCTGAAAGTTCTCTAGGAAAATAATTTTCTCTACCTTCAAGTCCAACTAATTTAACCATATCCATTGCTTTATTTATGCTGTCCTCAGTTTTGATCCCTTTAATCTGAAGGGGAAAAGCAATGTTCTCAACAACAGTTTTATGTGGAAGTAAAGCAAAGCTTTGAAAAACCATTCCCATTTTATTTCTTCTAAGATCAATTAAATCTTTATTATTTAATTGTAATAAGTCCTGGCCCTCTATAAAAATTTTACCACCTGTTGCATCAGTCAATCTTGAGATACATCTTAACAAAGTTGATTTACCTGAGCCAGATAAACCCATAACAACTAACATCTCTCCCTTTGCAACTTCAAAAGAAGCGTTGTTCACACCAACTATACAACCATTTTCTTGAAAAACTTTAGCATCAACATTTCCATTTGAGTCTTGAAGCATCTTCTGAGCATTTGCTCCAAAAATTTTATATACGTTTTCACATTTGATTACTGGCTCAGACATAAATTTCAATTAAGTTATATGAAATTAGGATAAAATTAAATCCATAATATTGTTACTTCCCCCTTAAAAATTTTTAATATAATAAACCCTTGTATCTATTCCGGTACTTAGAAAACTTAATGCTTCACCACTGACAGTAATTGACTCATCAACTCCAACATTATTGCCACTCACTGTAAAGCCTGCAAAACACTTATTTTTCTCCTCATCCCACTTAACGAATGTTTCATCTATTTTATTACCATTAATTGTGTAAATTTCATGCGCTCTAAAATTTAAGAAGTTTGCCCCCATAATCGCACGTTGTGGAATTAATTTTGTAGCTTTACAAACTTGCTCATAAACTTCGTCTGTTAATCTGAAGTGATCTGTGCCATCAAAAGTTACCAGTATTCCTGAGGGTAATTTTGAAATTAATTCACTTAATTTTTTTTCTTGAGCAATCCTCTCCTCCTCTAATTTCATTTTTCTAACAAGTTCATCGCCTCCACCAAACATTATGTTAAGAACAAAAAATGAAAATGATATTATTAGAATTATTAGCACCAAGCCACCAAACTGTTTTGTAGTCTCGGGTAAATATTTTATTTTATTTAAAAAATTTTCTTTTGACATTTATTCTTGTAGCTTTCCATTTTTCCATATCCCTGTTTTTTGAGTGCCATCAGACCAAGTAAAAGTTCCCTTGCCATTCATGAAACCTTTTGCCCATTCACCTTCATAAGTTGAACCATCAGGAAAAGTTAAAACACCAACGCCACTCCATTCGCTATTTTTAAACTCGCCTTTGTAGATATATCCGTTAGGCCAAGTTTCAATTCCTTGTCCGTTTTTCTTAGTACCTACCCACTCACCTTCATAGGTAGTTTTATCTGTGTAAACCCATTTACCAAAACCGTTTTCACAATTTCCTTCTTTGCATCCTGTGCTTCGCGCTATTGCAATCGTACTGATAAATAAACTTAAAATTATTGTTAAAAGATATTTTTTCATAATAATATTTTACACAAAACTATTTAAAAAAAAATTATACTTTTTTGTCATCTTCATTGCATGAGTAAATAGAAATATATTTTTCAGAGTTTTCACTTTTCATATTTTTCGTTATTTCATGAATTAATTCACCTGTTTTCCTTGTAATAATACCTGACTCAGAATAATTTTTTTCTTGATCAATTGATTTAAATAAAACCACATCTTTATTGACTACTTTGACATTAAGTTTTGATGAAACTGAGAGAAATGATGATAATCCTATGATTAAAAGTGTTTCTGGTTTTTTTGATAAAATTTTAAAACTATCTAAACCCTTTTCATTTAAATCTTTAGCTAAAAAAGTTTGATAATTAAATTCTGAATTTTTAATTATTTTTTTCTCTAAATCACAAACAAACTCTAGATCAATATTTTCATTTATACTTACATCTTTTGCTAAGGTTTGATTAAAAAACAATAAACTTATTAGTATAGTAAATAAATATTTGATCATTTTAATTTGTTAAAAAAAAATCTCCCCCAACATAGTTGGGAGAGATTTAAAGATTTGATTGCTATTTACCTTATTTAGTAAAAGCTTTCCAAACTTTCTCGTTATCTTTCAGCCATTTTTTAGCTGCATCTTCGTGAGTCATTTTATCAATGTCCACTAAAGCTGCCATTGCTCCAATTTGACTTGTTGAGAAAGAAAGTTTTTTAAACATCTTAGCTGCATCTGGATGAGTTTTTGGAAAATCAGCGTTAACTGCTTTTTTCAAATAACCATCTGGCGAACCACATTTTCCATCTCCACCATCTTCAGGTCTGCAACCTGCAGTGTACGGAGGAAAGTCGATAAATGTAAAACCAGCACCATCAGTAAAGTTTGGTGTCCAGTTAAAGATAATTGTTCCTCTTCCTTCTTTTTCAGCTGCTGCTAACTCTGCCCAAAGTGCGTCCGCACTTCCAGCAAATTTAACCCACCAAAGATCTCCTAGACCTAAAGCGTCAACCCTTTGAGGGATTAAGTCACCGTGCCAAGTTTGTGGACCTTCTAACATTCTTCCTTTTCCATTCGGAGAGTCAGGTGTTGTAAAGTTTTTAGCACAGTCTGGATTTTTCAAAGCAGTCCAGTCTGGTAGTCCTGGGCATAAACCTTTTTCAGCAACCCAATTAGGATATCCCATATCCTCTAGAGTTCTAGCTTCATGATCACCCCAGTCAAGTAAACCACCTTTATCTAAAGCTGTTGTAAATGATTTACCAAAAGCAGATTCCCATACCTCGTGAGAGATAGTTACGTCACCAATTCTAATTGACTCGTATACTGCTTGTGAGTCAGCATTTACGTATTTAACGTTATTACCCATGCTTTCCATTATTCCACCAATAACGTAAGCCATTACAATTTGACTTGACCAGTTATGAGTTGGGATAACGATGGGTTTTTTGCTATCTGCATTTGATAAACCAGCAAAACTTACTGCTGAGATTATAACTGCAGAAATTAAAGATATTATTTTTCGCATTTATTCCCCTTTCTTAATATTAAGTGCATTCAGTATGTGCCTAAGTAAAATGATAGTCAACTACAAGATTTATATATATTATGTAGAGAGATTTATAAAAATGTCGCAAACTACTTTAGATATTAAAGAGCCTGGTCTGAATGTTTTACCACCTGGAGTTGAAAGACATGTCGTTAACGCTGGTGGTCTTACAGGTTTGCAAATATTTCCTGATGATGAAATAGAAATCATTAATGAGGAAGGAAATCAAATTTGTGAAATTATTTGTTTTGATAAAGATGGAAAATCTGAGCTTGGAATTTTAAATCAAAAAGAAAATTGTAAAAAAAGTTTTATTAAAGAGTTGCTTAAAGGTAAAGATGAAAGCTCTTTAATAACGAACCTACAATTAAAAAAAAGAAATTTAGATATTAATAAATCAAAATCATCAATTTTATTTGATGAACAAACTCCAAGTGGTGAAAAAATTAAGATAAAATCTAAAGATAAATGTTACGTTATTTTTGCAGCACCACAAAACAATATGCTGGTGTCTGAGCAAAATCCTTCAAGCGATTTAACGTTATTCATTAAAAGATATAAAATAGTTAATGACAAAGAATTATCAATAATTCCTGATCCTATTTATGAGCCAAATTATGAGGAAAATATTGAGAAACAAACTGCAATTTCATTCGAAGTTAAAGAAGGAGATTTCATTCAAGTAATAAGTCCGGCAGGCAGACAGTGTTCTGACTTTGTGGCGTTCGATACAAAAAAACTTGATAAGAAAGTTGAAAAAGGTCTTGATTGGCAAACAACGAGGACTTTTATGGGAAATACTTTTCCAGGTCCTGGTTTATTTTCAAAATTTTATGACACCGATCATGAACCATTAGTTGAAGTCATAAGAGATACTGTTGGAAAACATGATACATTTAATCTTGCTTGTACTTCAAAATATTACGAAGACGCTGGCTATTTTGGTCATCCTAATTGCTCAGAAAACTTAAATAATGCAATGGCAAAATATGGTGTTCAAAAACAAAAAGGATGGCAGGCTATCAATTTATTTTTTAATACTTCAGCAACAGGTTTAAATTCGGTAATTTCAGATGAGTCATATGCAAGACCTGGGGATTATGTAATGTTCAGAGCTTTAAAAGATTTAACAATTGGGACAACAGCTTGTCCTAGTGATATCGATGCATGTAATTCATGGAATCCAACAGATATTTTTGTTAGAACATATGACAAAAAAAAAGAATTTTCAAAATCTTTTGCATTTAGAATGAAAACAGACTCTGAAAAAAAACTCACTAGAAACTCTGGCTTTCACGAAAAAACCTCTAAGCTTACTAGAAATTTTATTGATGCTAGAGGTTTTTGGCTACCTAATGATTATACCAAACATGGAGTTGTTGAGGAGTACAATGCTTGTAGAGAAAAAGCAGTCTTAATTGATTTATCTGCTTTAAGAAAATTTGAAATTATAGGTCCTGATGCTGAGGAATTGATGAATTATACATTAACTAGAAATATTAAAAAGCTTGCTGTTGGTCAAGTTATCTACTCTGCGATGTGTTATGAAAACGGAATGATGTTTGATGATGGTACATTATTGAGATTAAGTGAAACTGGTTTTAGATGGATTTGTGGAGACGAATATGGTGGTGAGTGGCTTAAAGAAATAGCTAAAAAGAGAAACTTTAAGGTCAATGTAAAAAATTCAACAGATCAAATTAGTAACGTATCAATACAAGGTCCAAAAAGTAGAGAAATATTAAAAAAAATAATTTTTGCTCCACCAACACAACCGTCTATAGATGAACTGGAATGGTTCAGATTTACTATTTGCAGAATTGAAAACCTTCAAGGTATTCCATTGATTGTTTCAAGAACAGGATATACTGGCGAACTTGGTTATGAAGTATGGTGTCATCCGAGTAATGCCTCTGACGTTTGGGATAAACTTATGGAAGCTGGAAAAAATGAAGGCTTAATTCCTGCTGGATTTGCAGCTTTAGACAAGCTTAGAATTGAAGCTGGTTTAATTTTATTTGGTAATGAATTTGATGGTCAACAAGACCCTTTTGAGGCTGGAATAGGTTTTGCCGTTCCATTAAAAACTAAAGGGGAAGATTTTATTGGTAAAGAGGTTTTGAAAGAAAGAAAAGCAAATCCTCAAAAAAAACTTGTGGGTTTAGAGCTTATTGGAAAAGAAGCAGCTGGACATGGTGATTGCGTACACGTTGGAAGATCTCAAGTAGGTGTAATAACTAGTGGTTGTTTATCCACAACTTTAAATAAAAATATAGCTTTATGTAGAATCGATACTCAGTACTCAAGTGAAGGAACTGAAGTTGAGGTTGGTAAAATTGATGGTCATCAAAAAAGAATTGCTGCAAAAGTAGTTGGGTTTCCGCATTTCGATCCGAAGAAAACAAGAGTCAGATCCTAATGCCAAAATCAGCGAAGGATTTATTAGAATTTTGGGAAGATCAGATGAAACTTTCTCATACTTCTAGTAATTACTTTTTTAGAAAATCGCCTTCACATTATCATATGATGCTTTTAGTAATGCATGCATATAAATATGAAGAAAATCTTACTGTTGAGGAACTTAAGACTAAACTATTTAAAACTTCACGTCCAAAGTCAGCTTTGATGATAAATGAGGCTTGTGAAAAAGGTTTTTTCTTTTTAGAAAAAACCTCAAATGATCAAAGAAAAAAGCACATTAAACCAAGTGAAAGTTTTATTAACGAGTTTAATAATTATATAGAAACACTAAAACATCTGAGTTTTTAGTATTTATACAAGTTTTACTTATATTTTTTATATATATAAAAAACTATATATTTAAGTCGCACGAAAAATAAAGTTTGTATATGTCATTACCGACAAAAGCAAAAGTAGTAATAATCGGTGGGGGTATCCACGGTTTAAGCACTGCTTGGAAATTATCTGAAACTTATAAAAATCCTGGTGACATTGTAGTCCTTGAAAAAAAAGACACTGCTGCTGGAGCAAGTGGAATTGCATGTGGAGTAGTTAGAAATAATTATTTTCAACCAGCAATGAGAGAATTGATGGCCCACTCAGTCTCTGTTTGGGAAAGTGATCCAAAAGCATTTAAATATAATCCAGTTGGTTATTTACAAATATCACCTGAGGTTATGCATGAAGACGTAGCAAGTATTTATGAGCAACAAAAAGCAATCGGGTATGAGTCAGATTTTATAGAAGGTGAAAAGGATTGCATGAAATATATGAAGGGAATGTTTGATGACTGGCAAGCTAAAGGCATAACTTCAATTCTTCATGAAAAAAAGGGTGGATACGCATTTAATAAAGACTCTATTAAAGCTTTAGAAAATAAATCTACGTCTAATGGTGTTCAAGTGATGAAAGGTGTAAAAGTTACAGGATTTAAAAGAGGAAGTAACAGTAAGGCGGTTACAGGAGTTGAAACAGATAAAGGAACAATTGATTGTGAGCAAGTAGTAATTGGAGCAGGACCGTGGGCTAGAGATTTTTGGAATATGCTTGAACTTCCTAAAACAGCAAACATCAAAGGTAAAGATGGTAAAATGCATGTAACTGACATGTGGACTTACTGGATGCTCCAAGAAGGGGTTATTGGTGTTGAACCAGATTACTTAAAAACAAATGATGGAAAACAGCCACCTGTGGTTCACGTAGACTCAACAGCACCACTATATTCTGACAAAACAAAAAAATTAATTACAGATAAAATTTGGGGGATTTATTATAAACCTGATATTGAGGGTTTAGGAGTTCAAGGTGGAACATCTCCTTACATTGTTAAAAAACATTTTGACCAGGTCAATGTAGATCCTTATGGAATTGAGTCTCCAGAGTATCAAACTACTGATGCATTTAGTGATATGTGGTGCTCTGCTTTAGCTCATTGCCAAAAAAGATTTGTGGGAAAATCTGATTTATATAGAAAAGGCCCATCAGGTGGTCTTGGATGCATGACTCCGGACTCATTTCCAATCTTTGATAGATTTTTTGAAAACGTATACATGATTGCTGATGCTAACCACGGATATAAAATGATTGGTGTGGGTGAACTTGTAGCCAAAGAAATTCTTGGTACTGAAAGTGATTTATTAAAACCGTTTAGATTCAACCGTTACGAGAAGGGCGAACTTCACCCTACTTCGAACAGTCCGTTTCCTTGGAGTTAAACTCTTAGCCTAGACACTAATAAATTTTTCAGTTACGCTTGAATAAATTTATAATTCATTGAGGGGAAAAATGACGGATCTAGAAAAGCACGTAAACCGACCTGGTAGAGATAAACAAGTTAAAAAAGTTAGAGAAAAAATAAACGAATTAGGAATTACTTATATATATTATCAATTTATTTCTGTCACAGGGAGAGTTGTAGGTAAAGGAATACCTGCGGATCATTGGGAAAGAACAGCAGAAAAAGGTTTTCAATTAGTGTACGGAGCTACAGCAAACTTATTTTTAGATCGTCATAATAATTATATAGGTTATGGACCTGAAGCAATGGAATTAGTTGGTATTCCTGATCCAGAAACTTTCTGTCAATTACCATGGGACAAAAGAGTAGGAAGAGTTTTTGTAACATGTTTTAGAAACAGAGAAGAGAGAAATAATCCTGGTGGACATTTAACTTCTGACTGCAGAGGAAATTTAAGAATTTTTATGGATGAATTCCAGAAAAAGCATGGTTTAGAATTAAGAGTCGGAACTGAGCCTGAAATGATGTGGCTGACAAAAAATGATGACGGTACTCCTACAGGAAAAGGGTTTTCAAAACCATTCTGTTACCACATAGATCAATTTGAATCATTGAGACCAGTATTCATGAAAGTTATTGAATACGCAAAAGCTATGGGTTTAGACATGATTCAAGGAGACCATGAGGATGCTCCGGGTCAATTAGAATTAAATTGGACTTATGACAACGTACTTCGAAATGCAGACAGACTATCAACTTATAGACAAATATGTGCTCAAGTTGCTAGAGAACATAATCTAATTGCATGTTTTATGACCAAACCATTTATGGGAGTTTCTGCAAGTGGTTGTCATACAAATATGTCTTTATGGAAAGGTGGAAAAATTAAAACAAACAAACTTGGACACAAATCTTTACCAGGAGTTGAAGAAGTTTTTGGTTATGTTGAAGGTGGAACTAATACATTTATGCCTGATACGAAAGATATGCAATTGCCAGGTAAAATTGGTTTACAATCAATAGCGGGTATTATGGAACACCTTCCTGCTTTAACGGCCTTAGGATCTTCAACAGTAAATTCTTATAGAAGATTATGGGATCAAGGTTTTTGGGCACCTGTTTATGCTGATTGGGGTTATCAAAATAGAACTTGTGGATTAAGAGTATCAGCTCCAGGAAGATTTGAATATAGATCTGTTGATTCAATGCATAATCCTTACTTATTAGGTGCTGCATTGTTAAAAGCTTGTGATCATGGAATAAGTAATAAAATGAAACCAGCTGATCCTGAATCTAGAAATATTTATGAAGCTCAAAAAGCTGGTAAGGATGTAAAAAAACTTCCTTTAAGTTTAGGAGAAGCTTTGGAAAGATTATCAGAAGATGAGGTAATTAAATCAGCTATGCCTGATGAAATGTATAAAGTTTTTCACTGGTATAAAAATGATGAATGGGAGAGATTTTTAGGAGCAACAACTCAATGGGATCTAGACACTTATCTAGATTGTTTGCCATAAAAAATACGGAAAGAGGAAAAGTATATGTGCGGAATTGCGGGATTAATTCATAGAGGAAAATCTTCAAAAGTTGGTCATGAGCTTCAAGGTATGTTGCAAGCTCTGAAACATAGAGGAGAGGACTCTACAGGTTATGCTTTATACGGAGATACTGATGGAAAAAATTTTATTATGCGTTTTAAAGTTGGAGAAAACGTTGGTGAAGGCAGTACATCGGTTGCTGAAGATGTTTCTGTTTATGATGAAAGAAAAAAAATTGTTGATAGTTATCTTAATGAAATGGGTGCAAAAATTATCAAAGAGGAAAGAATACTCCCCTACTCATTAAGATATGAAATAGAATATAATAAAAAAGATTTACTAGAATTTTCACAAAAGATTGAGAGTATTCCTGGAGTAGAAATACTTTCTATGGGTAAATCATTAGAGGTAATTAAAGATCTTGGAAATGCTAAGATGGTTTGCGATAGATATAATTTAGATAAACTTGTTGGCACTCACGCAATTGGACATGCGAGAATGGCAACCGAGTCTGGTGTAGATATCAAATCTGCTCACCCGTTTTGGGGTTATCCGTTTAGCGATGTATCAGTTGTTCATAATGGTCAGCTTACAAATTATTGGAATAATAGAAGAGCTCTAGAAAATAAAGGAATGAGATTTATGTCTGAGTGTGACTCAGAACTTATTGCTGTTTATTTAGCGGAAAAAATGAGAGATGGAGCATCTTTAGAAGAAGGCATGAAAGAGTCTCTAACTGGATTAGATGGTGTCTTTACTTATTTTGTAGCTACAAAAGATTCTTTAGGTATGGCGAAAGACACTATGGCTGCTAAACCTTTAGTTTTATATGAGTCTGATGATTTAGTAGCAATGGGTTCAGAGGAAATAGCAATTCGATCAATTTTACCACAAGAAATTGACACTTATGACCCATTCGATGGGGAGGTTAAAGTATGGCAAATATAAAAAGTGTTTCCAAAAAAACTAAAGCTCAAGCAATGGGAATGCACACTGAAGTTCTAACAGGACGAACACAACAAAAATTTTTCAATCCTGATGAAGCAGAAAATTTCTATTATTTTGGAACCCATGATGTTGATTTTAATAAAAGAACTGACCTTGATGTAAAAGATATGACTGCCGCAGAAGCAAATAAAGAAATAGATAATTTAATGGGACAAGGTTATGGAACAATTGTAATTAAAAACCCTCAAGGAAAACATAGTTTAGGTGTTGGTATTTTAAATAAATTAAATTTAATTTTTGAGGGAAGTTTAGGATATTTTGGAATGGGTTCATGTGATGGTCCAATAGTTCGAATCAATGGGAGAGTTGGATGGTCTTGTGCAGAAAATTTGATGGCAGGTAAAGTTGTAATTGAGAAAAATGCTGGATCTTGTTTTGGAGCTGCTATCAGAGGTGGCGATTTAATCTGTAAAGGTAGTGTTGGTGCAAGAACAGGTATTGATATGAAAGGTGGCACAATAATTATTGGTGGTGATGCGGGTGCATTTACTGGATTTATGATGCAAAGAGGGAGAATCATCATCCTAGGTGATGTCGGTATAAATTTGGGCGACTCGATGTATGATGGGACAATTTTCGTAGGTGGAGAAATTGGCTCTTATGGTAGTGATGCTGTAGATGCCGAGTTGACTAAAAGTGATCAAGATTGGTTAAAGAGAAAATTAAAGGTTGCTGAGATCGGTGAAAATTTTGATGTAAGTAAAATGAAAAAAATTGTAGCGGGTAAAAAACTTTGGAATTATGATAACTTAGAACCTACTGAGAAAAAAGGAGCGATTTAATGGCTAAGAAAAAAAAGAAAAAAAATGGTAAATTAAAAACTAATGGTAACGTAGGTGGAAAAGCTGACGTCCATTTAAGTTCTAACGGTGGCAGAAATAAAAGTTTATTAGGTCATAATGCTATTTTCACACCAGAAGTAATTGATGATATTCATATTAAATCTCAATTAGGAAGATACAGAATGCGTGGAATGGCATTGATGAAAAAAATTCCAACATTTGATGATTTAGTTTTCTTACCAGGAACTCTTACTAGGTTCGTAATTGAAGGTTATAGAGAAAAATGTGAAACTAAAACTGTTATTGGACCAAGATGTGAAAATCCAATTGAATTAGATATTCCAGTTTATATTACTGGTATGAGTTTTGGTGCTTTATCTTATGAGGCAAAAACTGCATTAGCAAGAGGTGCTACAATGGCAGGTAGTGCAACATGTTCTGGTGAAGGTGGAATGATACCTGATGAAAGAAGATATTCTGAAAAATGGTTTTATCAATGTATTCAATCAAGATATGGGTTTAACCCACATCACGCACAATTAGCTGATGGAATAGAAGTTTTTATCGGACAAGGACAAAAAGTTGGTATGGGTGGTCACTTAATGGGTCAAAAAGTAACCGACCAAGTTGCTGAAATGAGATCACTACCATCAGGTATTGACCAAAGATCTCCTGCAAGACATCCTGACTGGTTAGGTCCAGACGATCTAGCATTAAAAGTAGAGGAACTTAGACAACTAACAAAAAATAAAGTTCCAATTCAATTAAAATTAGGTGCATCAAAAGTTTATGACGATGTTCGTATGGCTGCAAAATGTGATCCTGACTCTATTTATTTAGATGGAATGGAGGGATCTACAGGAGCAGGTCCACACATTGCTGCTGCTAATACTGGTATACCTGGTATTGCGGCTATTAGAGAAGCAAGAAGAGCTTTGGACGATGTTGGAAAAACTGGAAAAGTTACTTTAATTTATGCTGGTGGCGTTAGAGATGGTGCTGACATGGCAAAAGCATTAGCTTTAGGTGCAGATGCAATAGCTATTGGTACAGGTTCTATGATTGCGCTTAACTGTAACAAAGATATTCCGGAAGCAAATTTTGAGAAAGAAATGGGTGTAAAAGCTGGTGAGTGTTACCACTGTCATACTGGAAGATGCCCTGTGGGAGTTGCTACACAAGATCCAAAATTAAGAGCGAGATTAAATCCTGACGATGCAGCTTTGAGAGTTTATAATTATTTACATTCAATGACACTTGAAGCCCAGTTATTAGCTAGAGCGTGTGGAAAAACAAATATACACTCTTTAGAACCTGAGGATTTAGCAGCGCTTACCTCTGAGGCTTCAGCTTTAGCAAAAGTTCCTTTAGCGGGTACTAATTACACTGTTGGGGTTGATAACTATCATAAAATTTAAAGGTATTAATGGCTAAAAAGAAAAAAACAAAATCAAAAGCAGTTTCTCTCCAACTGGGTAAAAAAAAAGAGACTGCTAGAGAAAAAATGATTGGTCAGTCAATCGGTTATCGATATGACGTAAATCTACTTCCAGATTACAAGAAAATGACACCATTTTTAAAAAAATATGTTGAGGCAATGGGTTGGGATGATCTTAATTGGTTGGAGGACGTTCACATGGGTTACGAAGAAGGAAGACCAGCTGTATTTTGTAGAAATGCAAATGGTTGGGTTACAATTCCATCATCCATTAAATTACCTGATAACCAACAAGACAGAGATATGATAGCAAGAGAACTTTTAGTAAAATTTCAAATGTCACCAAAACACCCTCTTGTTGATTTGAAAAAAGCTTATCTTAAATTTTAATTACACAATCTAAAGTTGATTATTTTTTAAAATCTATTGTCAATATTAGGTTTTATTAGATTGTTTCATTTGTAACAACTTTCATAATTTTATAGGATTTTAAAAACTAATATGGAGAGAGAATATGACTGATCAGTTAGGTGCTCTTACTACTATATTTACGGAATTTTACTACTGGGTAACGGTAGTATTGATGTTTTTAATTCACGTCGGATTCTGTATGTATGAAGTTGGAGCTTCTCGATACAAACACCATCAACATACTCTTATGAAAAACACGATGCTGATACCTCTGGTAACAGTAACTTGGTTTTTATTTGGTTGGTGGATTTACTGGGCTTTCCCAACAGGACCGGGATTAGCACCATCAATAATGAATGAGAGCACTGCTTTGATAACCGATGACTCGGCTTTCAGTGCTAAATTTTATGTAGCAACAAGTCAATTAATGGCTGTCAACTTAGGAGACCATATTTCTGGTGTCTTCTGGGCTGCATTCCTATTATTTTCTTGGACTGCTGCGTCTATCGTTTCAGGGGCAATTATTGAAAGGATTACAACTTTTGCATTTGGTATTTTAGCGATTGCAATTGGATCTGTGTTTTGGGTAATTGACGCTGCTTGGGGATGGCACTTCGATGGATGGATGTTAAAACTTTTAGGATACCATGATGCTTACGCGTCAGGAGTAATTCACGCAATTGCTGGTGGATTTGCTTTAGGAGTTCTAATGGTTTTAGGACCAAGAATTGGAAAATTCTCATCAAGTGGTGAACCGAGAAACATTGGACCAAGAAATCCTTGGTTAGTTACAATTGGATTATTTCTAATTTATACTGGTTTCTGGGGATTCTATGCTGCATGTAATATACCGATATTTGACCTTGGGCCTGAATACGGTATGGAGGGAATAAGTTATTGGACAGCAACAAACATATATGTGACCCCTACTACACTTAGTGGTATCACTTTTAACTTCTTGATGTCATTATCAGGAGGATTATTAGCCGGTTATTGGATTGCAAAAGGTGATCCTTTCTGGACTTACTCAAGTGGACTAGCGGGAATTATATGTGCTTCAGCTGGAAATGATTTATATCATCCAATTCAAGCAATGATCATAGGTATGATCGGTGTTGTAATATCATATAAACTACATTATTGGGTTGAGCGTAAGTTCAAAATCGATGATGCAGTAGGTGCTGTTGCGGTACATGGTTATGCTGGATTTATTGGTCTAGTAATATGTGGTTTTGTTCTAAACGGTTACCCGGCATCTGGTTACAGTGTTGGTGCTATGTGGGATGGAACAACATATGCTTCAATTAACCCATTAGGACAATTCTTAGGAGCATTAATAATGTTCGTAGTTCTTGGACTAATACCAGGCTATGTCATAGCTAAAGTACTGAATGGAATAGGGAAATTACGGATCCCACGTGAAGTAGAAATAGCTGGACTAGACTATGAAATAATGGAAACTGCTAAAACTGATGAGAAGGCAGTTGCATCCGCAACTAGGTAAAGGAGTAATATATGGCGACAGTTACAAATTGGATTGATCACCTAAACAAACCAGCTGAAGAAGTTGCTGGTGCTGTTTACCCTGGTGCTGGATCTAGTGAAGGTATACTTGTTATACTTGCTATAATTTTATGGGTTGGTTGGCATGTTTTAACTTCCAAATCTGAAAGTGATGAACTTGAAAGATTGGCAAGAAAAAGACATGGTCCAAATGATCATAAAAGCAATATTACCGATTGGTAATTAAAACAAAAATTTGGGCGCTGCAGAAATGTAGCGCCCTTTTTTTTATTCTATGTCAGAAGAAGATAAAAATAACGAGGAATTAAGACCAAGAAAGATGAGAGGTGTTGCTTTTCCAAAAGCAAAGTATGGAGCAATATTAGCTGTAATTATAATTATTGCTGTAAATTTAATTTTTTATAAAGAAACAATTTTATCTTTTTTGAAATAATTGTGTTAACTTAAGTTATGCCAAAAAATTTATTCAAAATTGCTAAAGAAAAAAAAATTAAATATTTTTTGATAAGCTTTGTTGATTTATTCGGGGTGCTTAGATCAAAACTAGTACCAGCACATGCAATAAAAGATATGCAAGAAACCGGCGCTGGATTTGCAGGGTTTGCTGCTTGGTTAGATATGACACCTGCAGACTCAGACATGTTTGGAATTCCAGATCCAGATAGTTTAATCCAATTACCTTGGAATAAAGAAGTTGGTTGGCTTGCATCAGATCTTTGGATGAATGGAAAACCTGTAGATGCCTCTCCAAGAATAATGTTGAAGAAACAAATTAAAAAACTCTCAAAACAAGGATTGACTATGAAATCTGGCGTGGAGTGTGAGTATTTTTTAATATCACCTAATGGAGACTCCATCGCTGACCCAAGAGATACTCAATCAAAACCTTGTTATGATCAATCAGCTTTAATGAGAAGGTATGATTTAATTAAAGAAATTTGTGACTGTATGATTGAAATGGGATGGGGTCCTTATCAAAATGATCACGAGGACGCTAATGGTCAATTTGAAATGAATTGGGATTACTCTGATTGTTTAAAGACAGCAGACAGACATACGTTTTTTAAGTACATGGTAAAAACTATTGCTGAAAAACATGGTCTAAGAGCTACGTTTATGCCCAAACCATTTGAGAATTTAACTGGAAATGGTTGTCATGCCCATGTTTCAGTTTGGGATGGAAAGAAAAATAAATTTTTGGACAATTCTAATAACTTAGGTCTTAGTAAAATGGCATATAATTTTTTAGGTGGAATAATGAAACATGCTTCATCTTTATCTGCTTTTTTTAATCCTACAATAAATAGTTATAGAAGAATTAATGCACCACCAACAAAGTCAGGTGCATCATGGTCACCAAGTAGTATTTCTTACACTGGTAATAACAGAACTCATATGATTAGAATTCCCGATCCAGGAAGATTTGAATTGAGATTAATGGATGGATCGGCCAACCCTTATTTACTTCAAGCAAGTGTTCTCGCAGCTGGAATAAATGGTATTAAAAACAAAATAGATCCTGGAAAACCTCTTAATTGTAATATGTATGAAGATTTTGCAAAATATCCAAATCTGCCAAAACTCCCTAATGAGTTAGATCAATCATTGAGCCAATTAAAACAAAATAAAGAAATGAATGATGCTTTTGGTGCTGATGTAATCAATAGCTATATAAAACTTAGAAGTACAGAAATAAAAGAATTTAACATTATAGAAAGATTTGACAAATCAAAACCTATAACCAAATGGGAAAGACAAAATACTCTAGATTGTTAAAGTGAAGAGTTTAAAAAATCTCAAAAGCTGGAAATATAAAAAATTATTAAAAAATAATCGCTATAATTTTAAAAGAAGTTATGTTTTAAAATATCTTCCTTCTGCATTAATCACTAATGCTTTAAAATCAATTTCCAGTTGGAAAAATTATAAAGCAACTCCTCTTTTATCACTTGATAAATTAAAGAAAAATTTGAAACTGAATAATATATTTTATAAGGATGAGTCTAAAAGATTTCATTTAAAGTCGTTTAAAGCATTGGGGGGAGCATACGCAGTAGAGAGAATATCTAAAGGAAAAAAAAATATTGTTATTTCATCAGCAACAGCTGGCAATCATGGTAGATCAGTTGCTTGGGGAGCAAAAAGATTAAATTTAAAGTGTAAAATTTTTGTAAGTCAATATGTAAGCCAAACAAGAGTTCGTGAAATTGAGAAATTTGGCGCTGAGGTGATAAGGGTTAAGGGAAATTATGAAAATTCTTTGGAGGAATGTAAAAGACTTTCAAAAAAGAATAATTGGCAAATTGTTCAGGATGTCTCTACCAAAAACTATAAATATGTTCCTCAACTTACAATGGCTGGATATTCTATTATGATAAAGGAAATATCTAAACAAACAAACCATTATATAACTCACATATTTGTTCAAGCTGGTGTTGGAGGATTAGCAGCAGGTGTAGTTGCTGGGGTCGCAAAATATTTTAAAAGAATTCCAAGAATAATTGTTGTTGAACCCGATAGAGCTGATTGTGTTCTTCAGAGTGTTAAAGCAAATAAAATGAAAAAAATAAGAATAAAAAAAGAAAGTATTATGGGTGGGATGTCATGTAATGAAATGTCACTTGTCCCATGGCAAATACTTAAAAAAACTTCTAACTATTGTGTATCTGTTACTGATAATAATGTTGCTAAAACGACCGCGATGTTAAAAGATAGAAAACTAAGTAGAGTTTCAATCATAGGGGGTGAATGTGCAACCCCTGGCGTTATTGCTCTTATAGGTTTAGCTAACAATTTTAAAGCACGAAAATCACTGAATTTAAACGAAGACTCAAACATTCTTGTCATTGGATGCGAAGGAAATGCAGATGTTAAACTTTACAAACAGCTGCTATCTAAAGGTAGAAAATAATATTTATATGACAAAAAACGCAATAGCTTGGATAAGGGAAGACTTTAGAATCGAACATAATCCTGCTCTCTCATATGCCACACAAAATCATGAAAATGTTATTGCTTTATTTATTTATAACAAAGCCGATTTTGATCACAAAAGAGAAGCACAAAAGTGGTGGTTGTTTAAATCTTTAGAAATATTTAAATCTGAATTATCTAAATACAAAATAAATCTACAAATATTAGCAGGAGATGAATTAGATATATTTTCTAAAATTAAAAAAAAAGATGATGTTTCAATATATTGGAATAAAATTTATGAACCTGATGTAATTGCAAAAGGAAAAAAAATTAGAGATGTTTTCTTAAAAAATGAGGTTGAATTTAAATATTTTAAAGGAAATATTTTAAATGAATTTCAAGAAGTTACTAAAAATGATGGAACGCCCTTTAAAGTATTCACCCCTTTCTGGAGAAATGCTGAGCAAAAATATTTAGGTTTACCACCAAGTAAAAATTATATTGTAAAGAAAAAAACGAAAGTAATATCTTTCTTCAAAAATTGTGTTGAGCCAAAAAGTATTTTACCAAAAAAAAATTGGTATAAGAAATTTGAGAATTATTGGAAAGTATCGGAAAATGATTCTAAAAAAGTTCTAAGCAATTTAATTAATGACAAGATTAAAGAGTACGGTTCGGCTAGAGATTTTCCTTCTATAGAGGGCACATCAAAGTTATCTCCTTATATAAAGCATGGACAAATACATGTAAGCACGATTTGGAAAAAATGTAACGAAATTAAATCTAAAGGTATTGGTTATAGAAAATATATCAACGAACTAGGTTGGCGTGAGTTCTCTCATAGTTTGATTAATTATTTTCCTGAGTTTTTAAAAGGAAATTACAGAAAAGAATTTGATAAATTTCCTTGGGTAAAAAACGAAAAATTTTTGAAAGCATGGAAATCGGGGATGACTGGTTATCCGATTGTTGATGCTGGAATGAGAGAGTTATATGAAACGGGTTGGATGCATAACAGAATAAGAATGGTAGTTGGTTCTTTTCTAGTAAAACATTTAAGAATTAATTGGACCGAAGGTGAAAAACATTTTAGAAATTGTTTACTTGATTTTAATAAAGCCAATAATGTAGCTCAGTGGCAATGGGTTGCAGGTTGTGGAGCAGATGCAGCTCCATACTTCAGAATTTTTAATCCTATTCTTCAAGGTGAAAAATTTGACAAAGAGGGAAAATATGTAAAAAAATGGATACCAGAATTAAGCAAAGTTCCTCAAAAATTTATTCACAAACCTTGGGAAATGGAGATGAAATATCAACAAGCAATAAATACTATTATAGGAAAAGATTATCCAAAACCGATAGTGATACATGAAGAAGCAAGAGCTTCTGCACTTAAAGCTTTTCAAAGTTTAAAAAAAAATTAAACTTCTCCTAAAAAATGATGAATGATGGTTCTTGTTTGTGGGTTTAATCTGTGCTCAAATAAATAAATACCCTGCCAAGTTCCAAGTAATAATTCTCCATTTTCAACACTAAGAGAAATTTGATTATTAGTTAAGCTGGATTTTATATGCGCAGGCATATCGTCTTCACCTTCAGTTGTATGAATATATAATTTGTTGTCCATTGGAGCTATTTTATTAAAATAGTTGATTAAGTCAGTTTGGACATCAGGGTCTGCATTTTCTTGAATTATTAAAGAGGCACTAGTGTGCTGAATACTTAAATTAAGTATACCATTTTTAAATTTATTTTTTTTGATCCAATTAATTGTTTCATCAGTGAATTCGTATAATTTTTGTCCATTGGTATTCATTTTAAAATTATTGAATTTTTGTATCATAAATTAAAGTTTGAGGATGTTAGTTCATAAAGACGGCTAATTGTACGATTAAATGGTTCTTTCAATGATTTAGATGACGTCATTTCATCTAGATTTTGTTCAGCGGTGACAGCAATTGGTATTTTCTTGTCATAAACTATATCAATTAAGGTTATGAAACGCTGTTGTTGATTAGAGTTTATGTCATCAAACTTTGGTATTTTATCAATAACCATAAATTTAGATACTTTAGCTATTTCAAGGTAATCCTCAGCTCCCAAGTTTTTGTCACATAACTCATCAAATGTTAATCTTACAACTCCTTCATAGAATTCTTTAATTTGAAATTCTCTCCCTTTAATATCAATACTCAGATTAGTTTTTTTTTTATCCTTTGAAATAATTCTAAAGAATTTATTCATTTTAAAATTACTTTCTTGGTTTAGTGGGAAGAAATATCTATCGTTTTGATTTTCTTTTGATT
This sequence comes from Candidatus Pelagibacter sp., assembly GCF_052049575.1. Lineage (GTDB taxonomy): Bacteria > Pseudomonadota > Alphaproteobacteria > Pelagibacterales > Pelagibacteraceae > Pelagibacter. The sequence continues at coordinate 417,783 of NZ_JBNGZQ010000002.1, forward strand.
TTCTGTAATCATCTTCAATTATAAGCTCATGTTCGATAGTCTTTTTTTTCATGATCTCAATGAAAGGTTTGAACTGATCTCGTTGGAGACCATCCTTATATAAATCAGAAATTTTAATATTAGAGGTGACAATTATTTTTATATTCTCACTAAATATTTTATCAAATAATTTACCTAGTATCATAGCATCTACTATATTAGTAACTTGAAACTCATCAAAATAAATTAACAAAGCTTTTGATTTTAAGTCTTTAACAAATAAATTAATAATATTTTCGTCTCCCTTATTCTTATTTTCATGGACAAAATCATGAAAATTTAACATAAACTCATTAAAGTGAAGTCTTAGTTTTTTTTTAGAAATAAGATCATAAAAAAAATCTAATATCATTGTTTTTCCGACACCAACACCCCCTTGAAGATAAAAACCTTTTTTATAATTTTCTTTTTTAAAAATATTGAAAATAGAAAAATGAAAATTTTTATTATAAAAATCTTGTAGTAATTTAATTGTCGTAATTTGATTTTGATTAATTTCTAAATTTTTTGAATTACAAAACGATCTAAATTTTTCCTCTAGATTTTTGGACATCAATTTTTTTTTGATTTAAAATCAATACCATATTCTGATCTTGGACCTTTCCTTAAACCAAATGGACCGGAAATAAAAATTGTCATAGGTTTAGTTCCGGGCTCCAAATCAACTCTGTGATGTGCATTAGCGGATCTAAATCCAATATAGCCAGGTTTTCTCCAAAATTTTCCTTCTTTAGTTGTTTCCCAATAACCGCCTCTTATCACAATCGTAATATATGGGAAAAGATGATTGTGTACTCCTTCACCGTGATCATCAGCTAACATTTCATGAATAAGTATATTAAACGGAAACCATTTTGGTCTATGTCTGAAGATTAGATAATATCTATTCATCCAAGGTTTCGCTAAATCAAATCTTGGATGTGAGGGTCCTCTATCTAGAACAACTTTTTTTCTACCTAGCTTGTCTAATAATTTTAAAAACATTAATTAAGTTTTATAATTGCGTTGTCTTTAACTAAATACAAATTTTTATCCATTATAAATGGTCGTGATATTTTATCATTATCAACTTTTAAAGTTGAATTTGTTTTTCCTGATTTAATATCAATAACTAACAATCTTCCAATGTTTGTTGAAAGATAAATATTTTTTGTACCAACAATAAATCCTGTAGGAAAAATTTCATTTCTTTTTTTTGGATTAAAATTTTGGAATACATCGGTAACTTTAATAATATTTCCAGTGATTTTATCGATTAATATCAAATAACCCTCTAAAGAAACTGATATTAAAAAATTTTCAATTAAAGTAGGTTTAATGTTTGAATTTACAGTGGTCTCCCAATTAAAACTTCCAGATTTAATATCAATAGAAAAAAATTGATTTTTATTGTTTGAAAAAAATAAGTTATTTTCATCTGCAATTATATCTGATGTTTCGAGGGAAAAAGCTGACTCAAGAATTGCGTTACTTTGAGTAGGTAACTGCCAGAGTAATCTGCCATTATTTGAGTCAACTGCACTTATATCACCGAGAGAATTATTAAAGTAAATTACTCCTTCAATAATAACCATTGATAATTTTTTTTGAGATCTAATTAATGATGTCTCTGTTTGAAAATTCCATAACTCTTTTCCATTTTTTAGAGAAAAGCATCTTAGAGTGTTTGTAAAATCAATTACAAAAAACCGATCTTTGTATATCTTTATTTGTGAGTTGAATGGTGCTGAATTTTTTTTAGACCAAATTATATCCCCAGTATCTAAATTTAATTTATAAAATTTTGTTAGATTATCAGCAACTATTAAAAATTGATTATTATTTGCAAATTGTAAAATTGGGTCTAATTTTTTTTCTGATTTTGTATAATAATTTTTTTTCCAAACTAATCTAGAATTTTTATCAAATTGTAAAATTGTACCTTTATCATCAAAAAAAATTATATTCTCTCTGTGAAAAGATATGACTGGTTCAAATTGATAAAAATTTTCAATTTTTGAAAACTTATATTTAGATAATTTTTTAAGTGAACCATCAAAGTTTACCCTGCCATCATTATTTGTAAGTTTTTTTGATAATTTAGACTTTTTTGGATTTGTGCTAAAATTTAAATTTATATTAGTATTTAATTCTTGACTTAAGGCTTCTGGATTATCAAAAATTTTTTCAAACTTTTTTTCTTCTATTTCTTTAATTATTTCTTTAGTCCAAAATTTAGAATTTTTATTAAATGAACAACTAAAACAAAAAATTATTATTAAAAATAAATTAAAAATTTTAATCACTTAAATCTCTATTGAGTCTTTTTTGAGACTCCAGTTTAATTTCATTATTTGCGTTTTCTAAATTTATGATTTGATTAAAGAACTCTTTTGATTTTTGCATCTCGTTTTTAGAATAAAAATATTCTGCCATTAAATATAGTGCATGAGATTTCCAAACACTTTCTGATTTTATTACTGGATTTAAAATACTCAATAAATCATTTTCGTTACTGTCATTTGCATTATAAAGCGCTTTTTTATAAATATTTAAATTTTTTATCTCTTTATCCAATGTGGTTTCTTCAATAATAACATCAAATAATTCGTTGATTTTGTTTTTTTCGCTAATTAATTTATTATCTATTATGAAATATAAAGATAATGGTGAATATGTTGAATTTTTTTCATTAATTATTTGTATTAAATCTTTAGCTGTTTGTTCCTTATTATTTTCGGAATAATTTATAGTTATTGTATTAAAAGAGTCTGAAATCTTAATTTTTTTTCTATCCTGATATTCGCCAAAAACAAAATAACATATTAAAAGTATAACGATAAAACATAAGCCCGAAATTATTTTTTTTTTGTTATGAATAAAAAAATTTTTTATTTTTTCATTTCTTGTGTTTGCATTTATTATTGATATATCCTCGTCCATATCTAAATCATATTTCTTAAAACATATTGGAGTATTCCACCATTTTTATAGTATTCCAATTCATTTTTGGTATCAATTCTGCATAGCGTATCTATTATTTTTACATCACCTGATGCATATTTAATCTCAACTTTTACTTTATCAGATGGATTAATTCCCTTTTCAATATCTACCACACTAATTAATTCAGAACCTAAAAAATTCAGATTTTTTCTATTCATATTTTCTGTAAATTGTAATGGCAATATTCCCATCCCAATTAAATTTGATCTGTGTATTCTCTCAAAACTCTCTGCAATTACAACCTTAACTCCAAGTAATTTAGTGCCTTTTGCAGCCCAATCACGAGAGGAGCCTGTACCATATTCTTTACCACCAATTACAACTAAATCGGTTCCTCTTTTTTTGTACTCTACTACCGCATCATAAACCGACATAACTTTTTCCTCAGGATATAATTTTGTGAAACCTCCCTCAGTTCCAGGAGCCATTTCATTTTTAATTCTTATATTTGCAAATGTGCCTCTCATCATAACTTCGTGATTTCCACGTCTTGAGCCATATGAATTATAGTCCTTTGGAAGAATTTGATAATTCATAAAATACTCTCCCGTTGGGCTATCTTTTTGAATATTGCCAGCAGGAGAAATATGATCTGTAGTAACCATATCTCCCAATATCAATAGTGGCCTAGCATTTTTAATCTCTTTAAAACCTTCTGGGTCGTCGCTAAGATTTTCAAAAAAAGGGGGTTTTTTTACGTAAGTAGAATTTTCATCCCAATTATAAATACTACTCTTCTCTGTTTTGATTTCCTGCCATTGTTTTGGTCCCTCGGAAACATTTGAATATCTTTTAACAAACATATCTGCATTAAGAGAAATCTTCAATGTGTCCTCTATTTCTTTATTTGAAGGCCAGATATCTTTTAAAAAAATATCTTTACCATTTTTGCCTTCTCCAAATGAGTCATTGATTAAATCAAATTCCATATGACCAGCAAGAGCATAAGCTATAACAAGCGGTGGAGATGCTAGATAATTTGCTTTAATGTGAGGTGAAATTCTTCCTTCAAAGTTTCTATTACCTGATAAAACAGAGACTGCATATAAATTTTCTTTTTGAATGGCATCAACAATATTTTCTGCTAACGGACCTGAATTCCCGATACAAGTTGTACATCCATAACCAACCAAATTGAATCCTAATTGGTCTAAATACGTATTTAGACCTGCCTTTTCTAAATAATCAGTTACAACTTTAGACCCAGGAGCTAAAGATGTTTTAACCCATGGTTTAACATTCAATCCTAATTCAACAGCTTTTTTTGCAAGTAGTCCAGCTCCAATAAGAACGTTTGGATTAGAAGTGTTAGTACATGATGTAATTGCTGCAATAAGTATTGAACCATCTTTTATTTCATAATCCGTATCTTTTACCTTAGAAATTTTATAACCATTTTTATCTGTAGCTTCTTTAAAAACTTTTTTAAAATTACTTGATGCGTCAGTTAAAAGAACTTTGTCTTGTGGTCTTTTAGGGCCTGAAATTGTTGGAACTACAGTAGACATATCTAAAGAAATTTTATCAGTAAATTCAATTTCATCACTTGCCCACAAACCTTGTTCCTTCGCATACTTTTCAACAATCGCGACTGTTTCTTTATCTCTTCCAGAAAATTCTAAATATTTTAAAGTTTCTTCATCTATTGGAAAGAATCCGCATGTAGCTCCATACTCAGGTGCCATATTAGCAATCGTTGCTCTGTCTGCTAAAGTTAAATTTTTTAATCCATCACCGTAGAATTCAACAAATTTCCCAACTACTCCTTTATCTCTAAGCATTTTAACAACCGTTAAAACTAAGTCTGTTGCAGTTGTGCCCTCTGGCATTTTTTTTGTTACTTCAAATCCAATGACTTCAGGAATTAACATTGAAATAGGTTGTCCCAACATGCCCGCCTCAGCTTCAATTCCGCCAACACCCCATCCTAAAACTGATAAACCATTAACCATGGTTGTATGACTGTCTGTTCCAACAAGAGTATCAGGGAATAAATATTTTTCTCCTTTGTATTCTTCTGACCAAACTACTTTTGATAAATACTCTAAATTAACCTGGTGACAGATACCAGTTCCTGGAGGAACAATTCTAAAATTGTTAAAAGCGCTTTGACCCCATTTTAAAAAGGAATATCTTTCGCCATTTCTTTTAAATTCGATATCTACATTCTTTTCAAATGAGTCTTTTTGGGCTGATTGATCAACTTGAACAGAGTGATCAATAACTAAATCGACTGCAGATAGTGGGTTGATTGTATTTGGATCTTTATTTTTTTCTTTTACAGCTTCTCTCATAGCAGCTAAATCGGCTACTGCTGGTATCCCTGTATAATCTTGGAGTAAAACTCTGGCTGGTCTGTAAGCTATTTCAGTTTTTGATTTTTTTGTATCAAGCCAGTTTTTTACTGCTTCTATTTGTTTTTTATTAACTGATATTTCGTCCTCATACCTAAGTAAATTTTCTAATAAAACTTTTAATGACTTTGGTAATTTTGAAACACCTTCTAAACCGTTTAATTCAGCTTTTTTTAATGAATAATATTTATAATTTTTACCGTTAACCTCTAGGTCAGATAATGATTTGTAAGAATTTTTATTTCCTGGTTTCATATCTTATATATAAAATGTAATTATGCTCAAAAGAAGAAGCACTGACATAACATAATTAAAGTATTTAATAAATTTCTCATTTGTCGCAAATTTTCTAAGATATTTACCAACAAATGTCCAAAAGGTAATGCTTGATAAAGATACTATAAAGGCAAATAAAACAACTTGAGTCGCATAATTAAGATAATTTTCTCCATATTCAACATATGTTGAAACAATAATAATTCCAATCAAAACACCTTTTGGGTTCAAAAATTGAAAAATAAAAGTATCTAAAAAAGAAATTGGATTTTCGTTTTTACTCTCGTTAGAGGATTTTGAGAAACTAATTTTATAAGCTAGGTATATTAAAAATAAACTTCCCAGATATTTCAAAATAGTTTGAATAATTGGAAATAATTTAAAAACATTAACTAAACCAATAGTCAAAGCAAATACCACTGAAGTAAACCCAAATGTAACTCCAAAAATGTGAGGGATTGTTTTTCTTATTCCAAAATTAAAACCAGAATAAGATGCGACCACGTTATTTGGCCCTGGTGTATAAGCAGCTACAATCCAAAATAGTGCCATAGATAAAAATTCAGGATGCATACTTATGCTATAGGTAAACCATTCTCTGCTTTTTGTGAGGGATGTACTAATGTTACCTTTCCTTGAGAGTCTATCGAGCCTAAAAGTAAAAATTGAGATTTTACACCTGCAATATTTTTTTCTGGAAAATTACAAATACCAATCACTTGTTTACCAACTAAATTTTCTTCATTGTAAAAATGAGTAATTTGAGCAGAAGATGTTTTAACACCTATTTCTTTTCCAAAATCGACTTCAACAACTAAAGATGGTTTTCTAGCTTTTTCATTTTTTTTGACTGAAAGTACTGTCCCAAGTCTAATGTCTATTTTCTCAAATATGTCGTAAGTAATTTGTTCTTTCATAAATGAGATATTTATATTAATTATTACTAATGAGTACAGAAGTAAATTTAGATAAATTATACGAAAATTCTATTAAGATTTTATCTGATTTAATTGGATTTAAAACTATTTCTGGAGAGGATAACAATGATTTAATTAATTATTGTGAGAAATATCTAAATGATTTAGGTGCAACTTCATTTAAAACATATGATGATGAAAAAAAAAGAGTAAATCTTTTTGCAACAATAAAAGCAAAAAAATCAAATGGGGTTAAACCAATAATCTTATCTGGTCATACTGATACAGTCCCTGTTTCAAAGAGTTGGAGTACAGACCCTTTCAAAGCAACAATTAAAGAAGATAAACTTTATGGAAGAGGTTCCTGTGATATGAAGGGATTTATTGCATGTACTTTGGCGTTTGCTCCAGTTTTTTCTAAAGTTGATTTAAATAGAGATATTCATTTTTCTTTTACATTTGATGAGGAAACAGCATGCTTGGGTGCTCCAATATTAATTAAAGAACTTAAAAAAAGAAATATTCAAGATGGAATTTGTATTGTGGGTGAACCTACAAAAATGAAAATCATAGATGCGCATAAAGGTTGTTATGAATATACAACTTATTTTGAGGGATTAGCTGGACATAGCTCGATGCCCCACAAAGGTGTTAGTGCCGTTGAATTCGCATCAAAATACGCAAATAAGTTAATCGAGCTTAGGGAAGAATTAAAAAAAAGAGCTCCAAAGGACTCGATTTTTGATCCTCCTTTTTCAACATTACAAGTTGGAGGAATATTTGGAGGTATAGCTCACAATGTAATAGCTGACAAATGTCGGGTTGAATGGGAGACAAGACCAGTCATCAAAGAAGATGGTGTCTTTCTAAATCAAAAAATAGATGAATATGCAAATGAAGTTTTATTACCAGAGATGAGAAAAGTTTTTCCTAATTCAAAGATAACTAAGGAAATAATAGGTGAAGTCACAGGTTTTGATCGTATAGATAATTCAGAAGCATGTGAATTAGTCTCAAGTTTGACCGGTGATAATTCTAGAGAAGTTGTATCCTTTGGAACTGAAGCTGGATTGTTTCAAGAAATTGGTATCAGCACAGTTGTTTGCGGTCCAGGCTCTATTGAACAAGCTCACAAAGTTGATGAGTTCATTGAACTTAATGAACTTAAAAAATGTTTAAAATTTCTTGAAGGAATTAAGAAAAAATCTACTCTTAATTAACTCCATCCACCTACAGATTTAACCTCTAGAAACTCTTCTAGACCATGTTCACCAGCTTCTCTACCAATCCCCGAATGTTTAAATCCACCAAAAGGCGCATCAACAGCAATACCAGCACCATTAACATCAACCATTCCCGATCTAAGTTTTCTAGCAACTCTCTTTACTTTTTCTTTATCTTTGGTTTGAATGTAGTTTGTTAATCCGTAGGGAGTATCGTTTGCAATTTCAATAGCTTCTTCCTCTGTTTCAAAAGGCATTACAGATAAAACTGGACCAAATATTTCTGTTCTTGCTATTTCCATTTTGTTATTAACATCAGCAAATACAGTAGGCTTTACAAAATAACCTTTTTCTAATCCATTTGGTTTGCCTGGGCCTCCAGCTACTAATTTAGCTCCTTCATCAATACCCTTCTTAATTAAAGTTTGTATCTTGTTGTATTGAGTTTCAGAAATCACTGGGCCTATATGCTCTCCCTCTTTTTTTGGATCACCAACCTCAAAGTTTTCTGTATACTTCTTTAATCTTTCCACAGCATCATTATACATTGATTTTTCAACTAGCATTCTTGTGGGTGCATTACATGACTGGCCTGAGTTTCTAAAACATCTCAAAGCACCTCTCTCTATTGCATCTGGATCAGCATCTTTAAATATTATATTTGCACCTTTGCCTCCAAGTTCTAAACTTACTCTTTTAAAATCTTTCGCAGCATTTTGGGAAATTAATGCACCTGCTCTAGTTGATCCAGTAAATGAAATCATATTAACATCAGGATGACTTGTTAATGCATCGCCAGTTGTTGCTCCATCACCATTAACTAAATTAAACACGCCTGCTGGAATTTTAGTCTCATCAATAAGCTCAGCTAATATCATTGATGATAACGGAGCTAGTTCAGATGGTTTTAAAACCATAGTGCAGCCAGATGCTATTGCAGGCATTACTTTTAAACAAACCTGATTCATTGGCCAATTCCACGGTGTGATTAATGCACATACGCCTTTTGGTTCATAAATAAGTCTTTGGTTAGGCGCATGTTCTCCTAATGGTTTTTCAAATTCAAAATTTTTTAAATATCTTATAAATGATTTTAAATGTGCAGCACCTGTGCCAGCTTGAAGTTTTGTTGCAAAATCTTTTGGTGCTCCCATCTCTATTGTAATCGCATTTGCGATGTCAGCCCATCTTTTCTTATAATTTTCGTAAAGTTTTTCTAATAATTTTATTCTCTCCTCTTTTGCTGAAAACGCCCACGAACTGTAAGCTTTTTTGGCAGCATTCACGGCATCGTTTACATCATCTTTGTTGCCTAGTGTTATAACTGCACAATTTTCTTCTGTTGCAGGATCAATTACTTTGATTTCTTCTTTGCTTTTTGGTGTTACCCATTTGCCATTAATATAAAAATTTTTTTTATTTTCCATTGGAGACTCCTATCCTTTCTTTACTTTTTTGCAAATAGATTTGTTAACTCATAAACTATAGTAGCAGCTGCAAGTGATGTCACCTCAGCATGATCATAAGCAGGTGATACCTCGACAACATCTGCAGAGATTAAATTCATACCAGACAAGCCTCTAATAACATTAACCATTTCTCTAGTGGTCATGCCGGCTATTTCTGGTGTACCAGTGCCAGGTGCAAAAGCAGGATCTAAAACGTCAATATCAATTGATAAATATAATGGATTATCTCCTACTCTTTTTTTTATTCTTTCAGCAATTTTATCAGTACCCTCAGTTTGAAACTCATCACAATGAATTATCTTAAATCCAAAACTTTCATCGTTTTTAAGATCTTCTCTGCTATACAATGGACCTCTAATACCAACATGCATTGAGGCATCATCCATGAATAAATTTTCTTCACGTGCTCTTCTAAAAGGTGTTCCATGAGTATAAGGCGCACCAAAATAAGTATCCCAAGTATCAAGATGAGCATCAAAATGAACTAAAGCAACAGGACCATTATTAATTTTATTTACTGCTTTTAATAAAGGAAACGCAATTGTATGATCTCCACCTAAACTAATTATACCGCCAGTTTTTTTAAGAAGATCCAAGGCTCCTTCCTCAATTTGCTTAATTGCTTCATCTATATTAAATGGATTACAAGTAATATCACCTGCATCAGCAACTTGTTGAACTTTAAAGGGCTCAACATCATAATTTGGATGATAATTTGTTCTTAAATGTCTTGAAGCTTGTCTAATACTTTGAGGACCAAATCTTGCCCCAGGTCTGTAACTTGTACCTGCATCAAATGGTATCCCCACAATTGCAACATCACAGTACTCAACATCTCTTAATTCTGGTAGTCTAGCGAAAGTTGATGGGCCAGCAAATCTTGGAACCTTGGTACCACTTACTGGTTGAATAGGTTCTTTGCTTCTTTTTTTTTTCATCACAAAAACTCTATCACATTCTAACAAATTGGAATATCTTCAATAATACTAATTATGAAATTATTAAAGCTCATTTTATTGTATTTATTTTTAATTACTCCAACCCAAGCAGATACAATTTACGAATTAATTAAAATTCCAAACCTGGAGATTTATAATCTTAAAACTGAAAACAAATTAAGATACTTGAATGCTAAACAAGCATTTACAATAGGTATTGATAATAATATCAATTGTTTTAAATCATCAAAGCAAGACCTAGATAAGAAATATAAGATTATTGAAAAAAATCTTAATAGATATTCTCAAAACTTTTTAAAAAAAATAAATTTAAAATACATTGTTATGTGTGAAGACTTATCGATCTCAGGTATCAATACTGCTGGGATACCTGATAATGTAATGAAAACTTTAATTGTAGATATAAAATTTAACGATAAATATTTTGAAAGAGTGTTACATCACGAAGTGTTCCACATAATTAATGATAGTTTCAAAGATATATTTAACCAAAAAATTTGGTCTAGTTTTAATCCTAAAGAGTTCAATTATGCAGAATGTTCTACGTGTACTAAAAAAATAGGATTAGAAACATATTCTAAAACAGCTGGATTTATTACTGAATACTCACAATCTACCGCATCTGAGGATATGGCTGAGGTATTTTCTCATTTAATGTATGGAAATTTACCTGCAACGGTTGATCCTATTCTTCAAAAAAAGATTGAATTCATCAAAAAAGGACTCCTAAAAATAGATGAAAATTTTATTTTATGATTGAAAAGATAAAAGCTTCAAAATCTGAAAAAATAATATTTATATTTGTTGTAATTTTAGGTTTATTTTCAATTACCTCTTTTGTTTTGTTAAAAGATAAATGTTTATTTGTTAAGAGTTATGACCCAAATAAAATTAATTTTGAAAGTCCAAATAACATAGCAATTCTAAACGTTGAGTGTGGAAATGTAATTATAGAATTATATCCAGAAATATCTCCAAATGGAGTAGAGAGATTTAAAACATTGATTAAATCTAATGCCTATGATGATGTAGCATTTCATAGGGTCATTAAAGATAAACTTGTACAAGCTGGTGATGTAGAATTTGGAAAAAAAGGAAACATTGATTATGGAAAAATTGGAACTGGAAAATCTGGTTTAGGTACAATCAAATCTGAAGTTGATAAGGATTTTAACTACACCAAAGGAAGTGTGGGATTAGCTCGATCTTTAAAATATGATACTGAGGACAGCCAATTTTTTATAATTCTTCAGGATGAACCTTTGTATGAAGGAGAATACACACCCATAGGAAAAGTAATATTTGGCTTAGAAGCTTTAGAAAAAATTAAACACTTAGATAAATCTGAATATGTTTTAAGGCCTGACTTTATAAATACTCTTAGATTATTTAATTAACTAAAGGTTTACCAGTAGCAAGAGTATGTTTAATTCTATCTTGAGTTTTTTTAGTTTCGATTAATCTCATAAAAGCATCAAGTTCTAATTTAAACAAATCATCTTCTGTAAGAGTTTTATCTTTAGTAGTTTCACCACCACTTAATACATGAGCTAATTCTTTTGCTACAGTCAAACCATGATCCAATATAACTTTATCATTGTAAAGTTTTTCTAAAATTTTGTTCATATCATCAATAACTGCTTTACCGGGTAAATTAAATTTAAGCTCATTTGGTGCTTTAAAGTCCTTGTTTTCATTTAAGATTTTTTTCGATACCTCAAGCAAACTATTTCTATTCATAATTCTTTTATTTTCAGGTAATAAGTATTTCAAAGGCTCTGCCTCAACTGGAGACGTAGCTGTTCTACCATAGCCAATTATATCAAATACTTTTAAAGGTGCATATTTTGGATCCTTCTTAGCCTCTTCAGTATTTAACCATCTAGCTAGCATTTCCTTACATCCACCTCCAGCTGGAATTAATCCAACAATAGTTTCTACTAATCCGATTACAATATTTGTATGCGAGGCTACGAAATTACTTTGTACTAAAACTTCAAAACCTCCACCCAAAGTTAAACCTGATGGAGCAGATATTACCGGGTATTTAGAATACTTTAGATGTTTGCAAGTTTCTTGAAAATATTTAATAAATTTTTCTATCGATTTAAAATCATTTTTATTTGCAAATTCCATTGTATAAGTCAGGTTAACACCAGCAGAAAATTGCATACTTTCATTAATTATTATTAAAGGCTTATCAGTTGCTTTCTTAAGAGCATCCATTGAGTCATAATCGAGCGCATTAGCTTTAGTCGTAAACTCAACAATATTAAAATCATTAAATCTATAAATTGAAGCTGAACTGTTACCATCAACACTTGAGGCAGTTTTTTTAATCTTACCTAAAGTTTCAATCGATGTATATTTTTGCCTTTCACCATAAAAATTTTCATCTTTAGAATTAGATAGGTTTTCTAAAAAATTATTACCTTTATATTCATCAACTTTATCAAAGAAATTTTTAACACCAATTTCTTCTAACATCTCAAAAGGTCCTTTCGCCCAATTAAATCCAAGTCTCATAGCTTCGTCTATGTCATTAAATTCTTTGGTAATCCCCGGAACTAGTGAAGAAGCATACTTTATTATCTTGGATAGTACAGACCAAGCATAGTCTCCGTACTTATCTTTTCTGTTAATTAGAGCCTTTAAATCTACTTTATCAGACTTAATATCTATTTTTTGACTTGTTGAATAATCTCCAGTTTCAAGATTAATTGCTTCCATAATTTTTCCACTTTCAGTCTTCTTCATTCTGTAGAAGCCGCCTTTGCCTTTTCTCCCCGTATATCCGGTTTCAATCAATTTTTTTACTAAAGGAATTTCTTTAGCAACCTCGTGGAACTCATCAGATTTTGGAAGTTCTTTGATAAAACTTTTTAAAACATCTGCCATTAAATCTATTCCAATCAAATCATATAATCCAAAAACTCCTGTTTTAGGTATACCCATAGGTCTTCCAAAGATTGCATCTGCTTCCTCAACAGAAAGTTTCATCTTGAATGCTTCAGTCATTGCAATTTGCATTGCATACACACCTACTCTATTTCCTAGGAAACCAGGGGTATCATTACAAACGATTGCTCCTTTACCTAACTCAACTTCACAAAATTCTTTTAATTGATTGATTTTATTTAGATCATTGTCTTCATTCTTAACTATTTCTAAAAGACCCATGTATCGTACAGGATTAAAAAAATGAGTGATGCAAAAATCTTTTTTTTGATCTTTATTTAAATTTTGAGATAAAACTTTGATTGGGATTGAAGAAGTATTTGAGGAAACTATTGCTCCATCTTTCCTGCTTTCAAAAATTTTATCATAAATTTGATGTTTAATATCAATTCTCTCAACTACTGCCTCGACAATCCAATCAGCATTTTTAACCACATCAAAATCATCAGATATATTTCCAACTTTAATATTATCAATTTTGGTTTTATCAATTAATAAAGGTGGTCTTGATTTGTGAATTCGTTCTCTAGCATTTTGACTTATTTCAGTTTTTAAATCTAAAAGTGTGACAGGGATATTAGCATTACACAAGTGAGCGGCTATACCGCTACCCATTGTACCTGATCCAATAACTACTACATTCTTAATTTTCATTTGATTATTTTACTATCGATTAATCCCTCTAAGCCTCTCTGATCGTCTTCTTAAAAGCTCAGCGGTTACTAGTATTAATGTTGATAGTATAATTAAACAAGTCGCAACTGCTAGAATTGTTGGACTTAATTGTTCTCTTAAACCTGTCCACATTTGTATCGGAATCGTTGTATTTTCTAATCCTGCTAAAAATAAAACAACAACAACTTCATCAAATGAAGTCACAAAAGCAAATAATCCACCTGAAATAACTCCTGGTAATATTAGTGGCAACGTAATTTTCATAAAAGTATTTACTGGATCACTACCCAAACTTGCAGCAGCTCTAGTTACACTGTGATCAAAACCTGAAAGTGTAGCGGTAACTGTGATAACAACAAATGGTGTTCCTAAAATTATATGGGCAAGAACAATACCTGTATGAGTTGCTGCTAAACCAGCCTTTGCCATAAAGAAAAATATTGCAACACCTGAAATAATTAAAGGTACGATCATAGGAGAAATTAAAACAGCCATTATCAAACCTTTGTAAGGCATGTGCCTACTACTCAAACCTAAGGCAGCAACTGTTCCTAGTATTACTGAACCTATTGTTGCAAAAATTGCGATAATAAAACTATTCTTAGCAGCTAATCCCCAAGGATTTTTAGTCCCGTAAATCATATCTTTATACCATCTCAAAGAAAAAGCATCTGGATCAAGCCTTTTCATCCCATCAGAGAAACTTAAAAATTCCTCTGCATTAAAAGACAATGGAAAGATTACAAATAAAGGGGCAATTAGAAAAAAGAAAACAGCGGCACAAATTGTTAGATAAATATAATGCCAAATTCTATAATGTGGTTCAGTATATTTTGGTAATGCCATCCTAATTATCCTAGTTTAATGTTATCAATTCCAACTATTTTGTTATAAAGCCAATAAATCACCAATACTCCACTCAGCAGCATTAGTCCCATTGCAGATGCAAAACTCCAGTCAAGGGTACTTTTCATATGAAAGGCGATCTGGTTACTGATTAAAGTCCCAGATGCACCACCAACTAAGGCTGGTGTAATATAATAACCTATCGCTAAAATGAACACTAATAAGCAACCTGCTCCTATTCCAGGGATCGTCAGTGGGAAATAAACTTTCCAAAATGCTACAAACGGTGTACCGCCTAACGATTTTCCAGCTCTCATTAAGCTTGGTGAGATAGTTTTCATTACACTGTATAGCGGAAGCACCATAAATGGCAGCAGAATTTGTGTCATCGCAACATAACTTCCTGTCTTGTTGTACATCATCTCAGGCCTATTATCGTCAGCTACTAGTCCTATTCCAACAAAGAAATCATTTACGATACCTTGTTGTTGTAACAAAATCATCCAGCTGGCAGTTCTTACAAGTAATGAAGTCCAGAACGGCAACAGTACGCAGATCATTAATAAATTACTATATTTCATTGGCAGAGTAGCTAACAAATGAGCTATTGGATAAGCCATCAAAAAACAAAAGACCGTCACAAAGAATGCAATCTCCAGAGTTCTTAACCATAATACTCTGTGAATTCTCCTATCTTCTTCAACGCTTACTATTTTCCCTTCCTCATTTACATACATATCCATTCCTTTTAAATATTTTTGACCTGTAAATTCAGGGGCTCTTCTTTGGATTGCTCTCCAGTACTCAACATCAGCCCATCTTTTGTGTACTGCCATTATTTGTTCTTTATAGTTTCCCTCTTCAAATTTTTTAGATGCTCTTCTTAATTTTTTAATAATACTTTTAAATCCATTTTTAGTGTAATTTAATTGAGTAGATAGTTTACCTTCTCGTTTATCTTCAACTAGTTTTATAAAGTCCTCATGAAATGCTGCAAAAACTTCCTCATCTGGCAACTCTTGACCATCCCAGTTTTCCATTGCTTTAAATGTTTTGGGTAACATTTGTGTTACCATTTTATCATCAACACTTCTGAACAACATGTCACCTATTGGAAAAACATAAGTGATAATTAAAAAAAATAATAAAGGAGCAACGAGCAAGAAAGCTTTGATCTTATTCTTTTTTTCCGCTTTTTTTAGACTAACCTCTAAGGGTATTCCGTCTGTAGTTAAGATTTGTTTTGTTTCTGAGCTCATAAATAAAAAGGGCGGTTATAAATAACCGCCCTTAAATTATAATATATAATTTAGTTCTTTAAAACTTAAATTATAGACCAGCTTTCATAGCTTCCCATTTTTCACCAAGCTCTGTTCCGTTATCAGCCCAGAAAATTGGATCTACTAGGAAGTAGTTTTTAGTGTTAGCCGGTGCAGTTGGCATTTGTGGTACCATGTTAGTCTTACCATCTTTATACCAAGGCTCACCTTTTTCCATAATACCAATTGAAGATTTTCTCCAAGGAGCATATGCAATGTATTTAGCACTTCCTGCTAACATTTCAGAACTAGTCATCATAGCTAAAGCTTTTTTAGCCATACCATTAGCATCGTTTGGTCCACCTTTAACTTGTACGAAATACTCGTAATCAAGACCTTGGCCATCCCAAACTTGTTTGATTGGTGCACCTTCTCCAATTTCAGCATTGAAGAATCTACCATTCCAACCAGTAGCCATTACTACTTCACCTGATACTAACAGTTCTGGTGGTTGAGCACCTGCAGACCAAAATACACATCCACCTTTTGGATCTGTACATAATTTTTTGATCTTATTCATTGCTCTTTCAACACCTTTTTCTGTTTCTAAAGCTTTGTAGATTTTTGCTCCGCCTTTACCTGGCTTGATACCATCTGCAGCCAAAGCGATCTCTAAATTAGTTAAAGCGCTTTTGTAGATAGCTCTTTTTCCAGGGAATTTCTTTGTGTTAAAGAAATCTTTGATAGTCTTTGGAGTACCTTTAACGTTTTCAGTGTTATAAGCGTAGTTCCAAGAATATAAAATATTTCCTACAGCACATTTACTTGGCATTGCAGTAAAGAAATCTTTACTTGCTGGAGTTCCATCTGGAGCTGGTGGGAAGTCTTTGTCAAAATCAAATTCAACAAATAATCCTTCATCACATCCAGTGATAGTATCCATTGCGAACACGTCCATTATATCCCACGTGATCTTTCCAGCTTCTTTTTGTGCTTTGATTTCTGATAAACCACCTGAATAATCAACCCAAGCAATGTTAATGCCTAGTTTTTTAGCAGTAGGATCACCATAACCTAACTTTTGAGACTCAGTATAAGCCCCACCCCAAGACACTGCAGTTACTGTTGTTGCAAATGCTGAAGTAGTTAGTGAAAGTACAAAAGAAATAGCTAGTAATATTTTACTTAGTTTTTTCATTTTTCCTCCGTTTAAACGTTTAAAAAACTAATTAAAACAACTTCAGGGAAGAGAGTCAACAACCCTTTTTATCTACTTATTCAATAATTGTGGAATGTCTATTTTGGGTCAAGTGCCCGAGCGTCATCACTGTTCCATCCAATATTAATCTCGTTGCCAAGTTTGATATCTAAGTTAGATGAACTATTTGGAACCTTTAAAATAAACTCAGGGTTGCCTAAAAGATTTATTCTTACTCTTGTATGGTCCCCATGATAAATAACTTCTTCTATTTTTCCTTTATGAAGATTATCCATTTTTGTACTTGGATTAATCAAAGCTCTTTCTGGTCTTAAAGAAACAGTAGTTCGCTCTCCTTTACCTTTGACTGAGATTGGATTAGCTAGTATTTCTGCATTTGCTAATTTTACTTTACACTTTCCTCCAGAAATATCTGAAACTTCACCACCAAAAGTATTATTCTCTCCGATAAACTCAGCGACAAATGAATTTACAGGTTTCTCATATAATTCATCAGGACTTGAAAGTTGTTGAACTTTACCATCATTAAATACTGCAATACGATTGGACATCGTCAAAGCTTCACTTTGATCATGTGTAACGTAAACAACTGTCACACCAATGCTTTCATGAATATGTTTAATCTCATATTGCATACTTTCTCTTAAATTTTTATCCAGAGCACCCAAAGGTTCATCCATTAAAACTAATTGTGGATCAAACACCAATGATCTTGCAACGGCTACCCTTTGTTGTTGTCCACCTGACAATTGACCTGGCATCCTTGCAGCAAACCCTTGTAGGGATACCATTGATAACGCTTTATCAATTTTTTTATCGGCTTCATCTTTAGGAATTTTCCTCACTCTTAACGGGAAAGCTAAGTTTTCATAGACGGTCATGTGTGGGAATAATGCATAATTTTGAAATACCATTCCAATACCTCTTTTATGAGGAGGTATACTCGATATTGCTTTACCATCTAAATAAATTTCACCGTTAGTTGGTGTTTCAAAACCTGCTAACATCATCAAGCAAGTTGTTTTACCAGAACCAGAGGGTCCCAACATTGTTATGAATTCTCCTTCAGCAATATCTAATTGAAGGTCTTTAACAACTAAGACTTTACCATCGTAGCTTTTATCGACTTTATCAAATTTAACGAAATCTTTTTTTGATGCCATAATTTAAGGAACTTTAAAACATTTGTGAGAATAAATATCAACCTTTAATAATTAGCTTTTAACGTGAAGTTCTCTTGAGAAATTACAAAATAATTCTGAACCTTTATCAGTTACTCTAATTGCTTCTGACGCTTCCACTCCCCAATTTCCAAATTGCATTACTGCAATCATATGAAAGGTAACGTTGGGCTGTAATAATGTTTTGTCACCTTTTGAAATATTTAAAGTATGTTCGCCCCAGTCAGGAGGATAGCCTATCCCGATTGAATAGCCAGTTCTTGAAGTTTTCTCAATTTTATATTTATCTAATATCTTCCAAAAAGCTTGTGCAACATCATCAGCCGTATTTCCTGCTTTAACTTTATCTATACCTGCTTGAAGTGCCTCGTTAGTTTTTTTCATTGTATCAATTTTTTTTTGGTCGGGTTTTCCAAGTAAAACTGTTCTGGCCATTGGACAATGATACTTTTTATTTACGCCAGATAATTCAATGATTGTGGCCTCTCCTTCAACAAACTTATCCTCAGACCAAGTTAAATGGGATGCAGAGGTTCCTTTTCCAGTTGGAAGCATTGGCACTATTGAGGCATAATCCCCTCCAAATTCTGAGGTTCCTTTGACTAAAGTTGACCATATTTCTGAAACAGCATCACATTGCCTTACACCTGGATTAATAGCCTCAAATGCTTTTTTCATACCAAGTTGAGTGATCTGCGCAGCTGCTTTCATATATTTTATTTCAGCATCTGACTTAACAAGCCTAACCCAATTTACTAATCGTTTGCAATCTATCAATTTTGCATTGGGTAATCCTTGTTTTATTTTTTCATAACAATAAGCGGTGAAATAATGACTATCCATTTCAACGCCTATAGATAATTTATCCCATTTTTTTTTCTTTATTAAATCTACTAAAGCATCGTAAGGATGTAGCGGCCAAGTGTGAATATATTTTTCATGATACTTAACAATATTTTCATCTTTCAAATAAGTTTTTATATAAGCGCCACCAGCATCTTGATCTCTAACAAAACAAATCGGTTCATCAGCATTTGCATGAACAATCACACATTGTGCATAATAAAAAGACCATGCATCATAGCCAGTAAGATAATTCATATTTGAAGGATCTTGTGAAATCAAAATTTCAATACCTTTATCTTGCATTGAATTTTGAACTTTTTTTAATCTAGATTTGTATTCTTCAATTGAAAAATTCATCAACTAACTATTAAATAACACACCATAACCATCAACCTTATTTTGATTATCAATTTGTTTAAGCGTGTCCCAAATTAGGGTTTGATTACTTGATAATATTACCTTACCTAGTTTTTTTTCGATGTCATTTATAATTGATAATACTGGGAGTGCTGTGCAAGATACAAACAACGCATCACTATTTGATAAGTCTTGTTTAACTAACACATCAAATAAATGTTGAGGATCAACTTTACCTATATCTAAATCAGAAGCTATATCAAAGTAAGACAGTTCAGAAATTTCTATTTTTTCATTCTTAAAATAATTAATGACCGATTGATTAATCTCGTCGGTATATGGAGTAAATATTGAAACCTTATTTATCTTAAGTGTTTTAAGAGCATTTATAGCAGAAGTAATAGGTGTTGTTACTTTTGTATTAGGTTTTGCTAAATTTACTTTTTCATAGATTGATTGATAACCTGCAGCAATAGTTCCTGATGTACATCCATAAGCAACACAATCTAATTTTTGATCTGGTAAAATATTTTTGGTCACTTCGGGAATATCATCTGCCATCTTCTTCAAGGTTTCATTAGTAAGAGGATTGTAACAATTTATTCTATTTGAATACAAATCTATATCTTTCCCATAAATTATATCATTAAAATCTTTTTCAATTCTAAAATCACTAGCTAAAGTTATTAGACCTATTCTTGGATTATTTTTTTTAATAAATTTTGGCTCTATCTTATTCAGTTTCATTTTGAAAAAGAATGTTTAGCTTTAGGAAATTGTTTTTTTAATACTTCAGATTTAAATTTTTTCACACCATTTTCGATCAACTTTGTTATATCAACAAATTTTTTAACAAATTTTAATTTACTTTGACTCAATCCTGTTAAGTCATCAATTACTAAAACTTGACCATCACAATTGACTGAAGAACCAATTCCTATTGTTGGAATCTTTATATGGTTGGAAATTTTCTTTGATAATTTTGTTTCTACACATTCTAATACAATCGAAAAAACTCCAGCATTTTCTAAAAGTTTAGTGTCTTTAAGTAATCTCTCACTTTCCTTTAGTTTTTTCCCTTTGAAGGTAAATTTTTTATCTGTCTGAGGTAATATTCCAACATGTCCCATAACTGGTATTTTATTTTTAATCAATCTTTTAACGATAGGAATTATCTTTTTTCCCCCTTCTAACTTAACAGCATCACATTTGGTTTCTTTCATAACTAATCTTGAATTCTTCAAAGCTTCGCTTGGATTTCGATATGTATTATAAGGCATATCAACAACCATTAATGATTTCTTAATACCAAGTCTGACACTTTTAGAATGATTAATCATGGTCTCTAAAGTCACTTGCTTAGTGGACTTAAAGTTATACAAAACTGATCCTAATGAGTCCCCAACCAATACTAAATCGCAATGTTTATCAAGGATTGTGGCAACATTTTTTGAGTATGCCGTAAGACAAATAATTTTTGATTTATTCTTTTTATTAAGAATTTTTTTAATCTTTTTATTCATTTACTCTAATTCGATTGTACTCGGTGGTTTCGAAGTTATATCGTAAACTACTCTATTAATCCCTCTAATACTATTGACTATTTTATTTGAAATTTCTTGTATAAATGATTTTTTAAATTCATAAAAATCTGCTGTCATACCATCTTCAGATGTTATTGCTCTGAGCAAACACAAATACTCATAAGTTCTATTATCACCCATTACTCCGACTGTTTTAACTGGAAGTAAAGCTGCATAAGCTTGCCAAATTTTATGATATAGGTCTTGATCTCTCAAAGCTTGAATAAAATAATGATCAGCCTCTTTTAAAATATTTATTTTTTCTTTAGTTATTATTCCTGGCATTCGTATTGCCAGTCCAGGTCCTGGAAAAGGATGACGAGAAATAATTTCTCTGCTTAAATTGAGTTCTAATCCAAGTTTCCTAACTTCGTCCTTGAATAAAAATTTTAATGGCTCTACTAGTTTAAGTTTCATTTTTTTGGGTAGACCTCCAACATTATGGTGAGATTTAATTTTCGATGTTTGACTACCTGTAACTGATTTACTTTCTATTAAGTCAGGATAAAGAGTTCCTTGAGCCAAAAATTTTACATTTTTAATTTTTTTGGCATAACGCTCAAATATTTTTATAAATAAGTTTCCAATTATCTTTCTTTTCTTTTCAGGATCTGAAATATTTGATAATTTTCTTAAAAACTCTTTCTCAGCATTCACGTATGTAAGATTAATCTTTAATTTTTTTTTAAATGTTGCAACAACTTGTTTTTCCTCATTCTTTCTTAAGAGCCCAGTGTTAACAAAAATACAGTGTAAATTTTTACCAATGGCTTTATTTAATAATTGTGCAACTACACTGCTATCTACTCCACCGGATAAAGCACAAATGACTTTATTATTTCCTATCATTTGTCTTGCATCTTTTATCAATTTTATTTTTTGATCTTTAGAAGACCAATTTTTTCTCATTTTACATATTAAAAATATAAAATTACTTATTAGTTTTTTTCCGTTTTCTGTGTGGGTCACCTCTGGATGAAATTGGACTCCATAATAATTTTTAAATTTATTTTCAACTACTGCAAATTTAGAATTCTGGCTTGAGGCAATTACCTTAAAATTTTTGGGTAATTTTGAAACTTGATCAGCGTGACTCATCCAAACTTTAATTGACTTTTTTTTCTTAAATAAATTTTTAATTAAAAGACTATTATTTTTTTTTGTAATATTAGCTAAACCAAACTCTCTATGTTTAGATTGTTTTACTTTTCCACCATTTAATTTAGATATTATTTGATGCCCAAAACAAATACCTAAAACTGGAACACCTTTTTGAATTATCTTTTTATCGAAGGAGTATTTATTAATTTGATAAACATTTAAAGGACCACCAGATAGAATAATGCCTTTAATCGTGTGATTGATATTTTTACTTTTAATTTTTTTGTGACTTACTATCTCAGAAAAAATTCCTAATTCTCTAACTCGTCTTGCTATTAACTGTGTAAATTGTGAACCAAAATCAACAATTAAAATCTTATTCAAATTTTGATCAAGACTCATTTTTGGGTTCTAAGTTTGCTAAAGAATCTAAGATACTTTTATTTTCATCACATAAATTTTTGCAAACTTTGACAAAGTCTTCTGAAAGACTTTTTACTTTAGAGTAGTTTGATTTTTCTAATGCTATTTTCATCAACATTAACATTGCCTCTTCATTATTTGGTTCAATCAATAAAGTCGCCTCTAAATTTTTTTCCTCTTTCTTTTGATTTTTTTCCTGATTGTAAATTTTAGCTAAATATAAATATGAATTAGAGTGTTTTGGATTAAATACAATACTTCTCTCAAACATAAATCGAGCGTCTTCAAATTTTTTTTTATTATAAAATTCTAAACCTTTATTAAAAAAATTTTCACTACCTAAAGAAAAATTAAAAACATTAATTAAGAGATAAAAAAGAACAGTTATTTTAAAGATTTTTCTCATTAGTATTTATTATCACTTTTGACTATATCAACATTATGGACCATACTTTCGTAAAAACCAGCTTTTGTTATTTTAACAAATTGTGGTTTATCTCTTAGATATTTAATTTGTCTTGATCCTAAATATCCCATAGATGATCTTAATCCACCAATTAATTTAAAAATTATATTATCAACTTTGCCTTTATATTTTGCAAATCCTTCTACTCCTTCTGGCACATATTTAGACGAGTCCTTTTGCTTTGATTGAAAGTATCGATCTGCAGATCCTTTGTTCATAGCACCAATTGAACCCATGCCTCTAAAATTTTTAAACAATTTACCATTTCTCCTAATTAATTTTCCTGGCGCTTCATCTGTCCCTGCAAATAATGAACCAATCATAACCGCATCTGCTCCAGCAGCGAATGCTTTTGCCAAATCACCTGAATATTTTATCCCACCATCAGAAATAATTTTTACATTCTTATTTTTTATTCCATTTCTAACTTCTAGTATTGCACTAAGTTGTGGGACACCAATACCTGCAACTAATCTTGTAGTGCATATTGATCCAGGTCCAATCCCAACTTTAATAACATCAACACCAAGCTTTAACAAAAATTTTGCTGCAACAGGTGTAGCAATATTTCCAGCGCAAAGAGCAGTTTTTTTATCTTTTGTTTTTTTGATAAACTTAATTATTTCTGAGACCTTTTTTGTATGTCCATGAGCAGTATCAACAACAATCATATCAATTTTTTCTTTAAGTATTGCCTCTGCTCTTTTAAATTCGCTTGGTCCAGCCCCAACAGCTGCGCCTACTAAAAGTTTTTGTTTTTTTACTTTTTTAATTTCAAGAATTTGTTTTTTTATATCTAAATTTCTATGAATAATTCCTATCCCACCTGCTTTCGCTATCGCGATAGCCATTTTGCTTTCAGTAACAGTATCCATAGCTGAGGATAATAGAGGAATTTTTAATTTTAAATAATTTGTAAGTTTAATGCTAGTATCAACATCTGAGGGTAAGATCTCAGAATACTTAGGCATCAGAGTTACATCATCAAAGGTGAGTGCTTCTTTTATAGAAACCATGATCATTTATATACGATTCCTTTAAAATTTAAAGAAACTATCTAAGATTTTTACAAATTATAAAACTTTCTTTAGAATCTTTTCTACTAGATTTTGGTTTAAAAACCTTTACTTCCTTAAAAAGTTTTTTTCCCAGTGCGACAATTTCATTAAAGGTACTACCCATAAATATTTTTGAAATAAAAAAACCCTTTTCTGAAATCACATCCTTTGAAAAAACCATCGCCTCTTTACACAATTCACCAGTTTGAATTGAATCGATATTTTTTATCCCGGTAGTGTTTACGGCCATATCAGACATGACTACATCTGGTTTTTTTTTAAGATATTCTTTAATTTGGTTTTGAGTATCAACTAAAGTAAAGTCACCCTGAATTTGTAAAGTATTTTCTATATTTTCCATCTCTTTTAGATCTATAGAGATTATCTTTCCGCTCTTAACTACTTTTGCAACATACTGTGACCAGCTGCCGGGAGCAGCTCCAATGTCTACGACTGACATTCCACCTTTAAATATTTTAAATTTTTCATCTATCTCTTTTAGTTTATATGCAGACCTAGCTCGATAACCGTCAACTTTTGATTGACGCACATAAGTATCCCGTCTTTGTTTATTAATCCAATTTTTTGAAATCTTATTTTTTTTCAATTAAGTATTATATCTTAAACTTTTTAGTATCTTTTTTTTATCTAAAGTATCTAATTCAATTTTAATAGTTTTATCCACTCGCATATCTTTACCGTCTTTCCAAATACCTGCTGCAAGATGCATTATGCCAATTTTATAATTAGGTAAGTATGGTTCAACAAATGTACTTTGTTTCTGATCATATTTTGGAAGTAAATTACTTGTGATCCAATTACAATTTAAAGGAAGAAACTCTGTTTCTAAATTATCAATATAAACGGACATGTTAATTGCTAAACCTTCAGATCCAAAAATATTACCTGCTTTTAGAGTTTTCTCTAAATTATTTTGCCAAGTACTCCATCCTTTAGAGTCTTTTTCTAAGGAAAAAACTCCAATATTAATATGTGGGGCAAAAGCTAATTTCCTAGCATCTGCATAACTAATTTTTGACTTTACAGCGTGTTTAAAATTTTGAGATTTGATTAACGCCAGCTTTCCAAAAAGCCAGTTTACTTTTGATGTAATCTTATATCCTGGGCCAATTGTTTGAGTAATTCCAAGCTTTCCATCATCACAAGCCTTAAAATATAATTCTACGCAACTCCAATCATTCACCCATGCATCACAATCAATCCACAGATATTTTTCATAGTTAGGAAAGTATTTAGGTAAAAAGGCTCTTGAGACCTGACTTTTCAACCACTCTTTACCTTTAACCTTATAACCAGGCACTTCAATATCCCATTCGGCATTTTTAATTTCATCAACTTTTTTAGATAAACTATCTCTCTGATCTTGTTTTAATCCCGCATCCAAAATGCAAATAGCAACATCTTCACTCTGTTTAAATCTTTTAATTGAATCTACTAGTTCATCTAGTAAAGGAAAATAATTAGCATCGGCTAAAGAAACGATTACATTTTTTTTCATTAAAGTACGTCTTCAAGGTCATCTTCGTCTTGAATTTTGTCATTTTCGTGTTGTTTCTTAATTTTTTGAAAATGGAAAAAGCTTATTGGTAATAAAAGTACATAAATTGCAGTGCTTATCGCAATTACATTAAAAGTATAAATCAATAAAAGACCAAAAAATAAAACTATTCCAAATAAAAGAAATATTGTTGTCTTTCTTGGGATCACTATCTTTTTAAAAGAATAACTAGGGAATTTACTAATTAGTAAAAAAGAAGTCGCAATAAAAAAAATCGGTACCATTAAATCATAATTTAATTGAACAAAGTTAAAACCGCTTAAACTAATAATCAAAGGTGTTAAAACTAAAATTCCTCCAGCTGGTGACGGAACTCCCTCAAAAAAATTATCTCTCCATGAAGGTTCTTGATTTGAATTGATATTAAACCTCGCTAAACGTAATGCAACGCAAATTACATATACTAAACAAAGCAACCAACCAAATCTTCCTAGAGTATTGAGCTTCCAGAAATACATTATAAACGCTGGCGCTACTCCAAAACTTATCATATCTGTAAGCGAGTCTAATTCTTTTCCAACTTTAGAAGTACCTCTGATTAATCTTGCTATTCTTCCATCAAGACCATCTATTAAAGCAGCAAAAAGAATTGCTATAATTGCAAGTTCAAACCTTCCATCAAGAGCAAATCGTATCGAAGTTAAACCAATACAAACCCCTATTAATGTAAGCATATTTGGCAAGATCATTCTTGCTCTTTTTTTATCTGCTACAATCTTCAAATTATTTTTTGGTTGTTCCATTTTATTTTTTAGCTAAGAGTGTTTCGCCCGAAATAGCTTTTTGACCTACTTTTACTAAAGGTTGATAATTCTCATAATAAACATCTGCTCTGCTGCCAAATCTTATCATTCCAATTCTATCACCTTGTTTTAACTCTTGATCTTTATTAGATTCACAAACTATTCTTCTCGCTACCAGACCTGCTATTTGAACTACAATAATATCGTTATTATCTGTGTCCTTAATTTTAAAATAATTTCTCTCATTATCTTCACTTGCTTTATCAAGAGAAGCATTAACAAATGTTCCAGGCTTATATAAAATTTCCTCAATTTTTCCAGCGCATGGAGTTCTATTAACATGGCAATCAAATACGTTCATAAAAACACTGATTTTATTAAATTTTTTATTTTCTAAACCTAGCTCTTTTGGACCATCAACTTCTTCAACTTTTATGATTTCTCCATCAGCAGGACTAACCAGATAATTATTGTCATCAATGATTACTCTATCAGGATCTCTAAAAAAATAATAAACCCAGATTGTTAATACCAAACCAATTAAACCTAAAAAATTACTGAAACTATAAAATACGATTGTAATAATTCCAGAGATAACTAGGAACTTGTATCCCTCAGCGTGAATTTTTGGAAATATCTTACTAAACATGTTCTTCTATTTGATAATTTTTCATTAATATGTATATAAAATTACGAAATTCAATTATTAAGATATAAATAAAGTGAGCAAAATTACTGTAAAAAACCCCATTGTAGAGTTAGATGGTGATGAAATGACCAGAATAATCTGGGAATTTATTAAAAAAAAATTAATCCTTCCTTATCTTGATATCGGTATTGAATATTACGATTTAGGCATGAAAAGTAGAGATGATACTGATGACCAGATCACAATAGACTCTGCTAATGCAATTAAGAAAATTGGCGTAGGTATTAAGTGTGCAACCATTACTCCTGATGAAGCACGAGTTGAGGAATTTAATTTGAAAAAAATGTGGAGATCACCAAATGGAACAATAAGAAATATTATTGGTGGAACTGTTTTTAGAGAGCCCATAATTTGTTCTAACATTCCAAAATTAGTGCCTTCATGGTCAGATCCAGTGGTCATTGGCAGACATGCCTTTGGCGATCAATACAGAGCAACTGATTTTAAAGTTCCAGGTAAAGGAAAGATGGAAGTTAAGTGGACATCAGAAGACGGTAAAGATGAAATTAAATACGAAGTATTTAATTTTACTGGACCAGGAGTAGCCCTTTCTATGTATAACTTAGATAAATCCATCGAAGACTTTGCTAGATCTTGCTTTAGCTACGGTCTTATAAAAAAGTGGCCAGTCTATCTTTCAACAAAAAATACAATCCTTAAGAAGTACGATGGACGTTTTAAAGATATATTTGAAGATGTGTTTAATAAAGAATTTAAAGCAAAATTTGATAAGGAAAAAATTACTTATGAACATAGACTAATTGACGACATGGTTGCATGTGCAATGAAATGGAGTGGAAAATATATTTGGGCTTGTAAAAACTACGATGGTGATGTTCAGTCTGATACAATGGCACAGGGTTACGGCTCTTTAGGTTTAATGACAAGTACACTCTTAACTCCTGATGGAAAAATTATGGAGGCTGAGGCAGCTCATGGAACAGTTACAAGACATTATAGAATGCATCAGCAAGGAAAAGAAACTTCAACTAATCCTATCGCCTCAATTTTTGCCTGGACGAGAGGTTTAGCTCACCGAGGTAAATTAGACGGAAATGATGATCTTATAAAATTTGCTACTACCATTGAGCAAGTTTGTATTGATTGTGTCGAAAGCGGTTCTATGACCAAAGATTTAGCGATATTAGTTGGGCCATCAAGTAAGTACTTAACTACAAATCAATTTCTAGATGAAATTGATAATAATTTAAAAAAAAAATTAAATTAAAGACTTAATTTTTTCAAAAGCTTCATCAATTTTGCTCTTATCTTGACCTCCTGCTTGAGCAAAATCTTTTCTACCACCGCCGCCTTTTCCACCAACTGTCTCTGATCCTAATTTTGCAAATTTTACTGCATCATATTTATCAACTAATTTTTCAGTAATTCCAACAGCCAAGCCAACTTTACCTTCACTGCTTGCAAATACAATCACAATGCCATCACCTAATTCTTTTTTACCATTATCAACTAATTTTCTTAAATCTTTAGGAGGTAAATCTTGCACTTTTTGAAATCTAACTTTTATATTATTTATCTTATCATCTTTAATAATGTTTTTAGTTTTATCTTGAAGAACTGAACTGACATTTAGTTGTTCAAGTTGTCGTGAAAGATTTTTTATAATTTCTTTTAAATCTTTATTATCAACATTTGGTTTGCCTCCAAGTTTAATAATTTGCGATGACAAATCTTTAATGGTTTCTTCATCTTTTTGAGTAGATAAAGTTGATAATTTTTCTTTATTCTTAATAAAATCCTCAAGTTGTTTATCTCTTAACGCTTCAACTCTTCTAACACCCGCAGCGATAGACGATTGGCTTACAGTTTTAAATTTTCCAATATCACCGGTATTTTTAACATGTGTACCTCCACATAATTCTGTTGAAAAGTATGCTTCTTTTTCCTTTCCCATAGATACAACACGGACTTCTTCTCCATATTTTTCACCAAAAAAAGCTAGTGCTCCTTTTTCAATTGCAGCTTTTGGTGTCATAATTCTTGTGGTTACTTCAGAACTATTTGAAACATATTCATTAACTAATTTATCGATATTTTCTAACTCTTCATCAGTAATTGGTTTCATATGACTAAAGTCAAATCTTAATCTATCTGGAGCAACTAATGATCCTTTTTGCATAACATGTTTACCTAGAGTTCTTCTTAATGACTCGTGAAGTAAGTGTGTAGCAGAATGATAAGCTTTTAGATTATCTCTTCTCTCTACATCTATTTTCATTTCAACTACATCATTGATTTTCATTTCTCCAGTTTTCAAAGATCCGTAATGAACAAATAAGTCTCCAAGTTTTTTTTGTGTATCTTCTACTTCAAAAACAGAATTACCAGAAACAATTGTACCTTTGTCTCCAAGTTGTCCTCCTGACTCTCCGTAAAACGGGGTTTGATTGGTAATGATCATTCCTTCTTCACCAGAAGATAAAGATTTTGTTTCTTTGTTATCTTTAATTAGGTTTAACACAACACCCTCAGACTGATTAGACTCGTAACCTAAAAATTCTGTTGGACCAGTTTTATCTTTTATTGAAAACCAAATTGCTTCCTCAGAACTATCCCCAGAACCTTTCCAATTCTTTTTTGCAAGTTCTTTGCTTTTTTTCATTAATTCATCAAATTTCTGATGATCAACTTTTAAAGATTTATTCTTTAAAATGTCTTCAGTAAGATCTAATGGAAAACCATAGGTGTCATATAATTTGAAAGCGACATCACCAGGTAAAACTTTGTCTATTTTTGCAATTTCATCATTTAAAATTTTGATACCTCTATCAAGTAAAACTAAAAATTTCTCCTCCTCCATCCTTAAAGTTTCCTTGATCAAAGATTGAGATCTTTCAAGCTCTGGATAATTTCCTGACATTTCATTTTTTAACGAGTCAAAAATTTTGTAAAAGATTGGCTCTTTAGATCCTAACAAATGAGAATGCCTCATTCCTCTTCTCATAATTCTTCTTAAAACATATCCACGACCTTCATTTGAAGGTAAAACTCCTTCAGCCAAAAGAAATGAGCTTGCTCTTAAGTGATCAGCAATTACTCTAAAACTTGATATATTTTTATCTTCTTGTTTAACTTTTGTTACTTCAGATATTGAACTTATTAATTTTTTAAAATGATCAGTTTGATAATTATCATGTGTGCCTTGTAAAAGAGCTGCAATTCTCTCTAATCCCATTCCTGTATCAACAGATGGTTTTGGCAAATCTATTCTTTTTTCCTTTGAGACTTGCTCATACTGCATAAAAACTAAGTTCCAAATTTCAATAAAACGATCTCCATCTTGATCTTTGGTTCCTGGCAATCCTCCTTTTAAATGATCACCATGATCATAAAATATTTCTGAGCAAGGACCACAGGGACCAGTTTCACCCATTGACCAGAAATTGTCTGATGTTGCAATTCTAATTATTCTGTCATCACTAAAACCCGCTATTTTTTTCCAAAAATTAAAAGCCTCATCATCTTCATTAAAAACAGTTACATAAAGCCTATTTTTATCTAACCCAAAATCTTTGGTGATTAAATTCCATGCAAGTTCAATTCCTCTTTCTTTAAAATAATCTCCAAAAGAAAAGTTTCCCAACATTTCAAAGAAAGTATGATGTCTTGGTGTATAACCGACATTTTCTAAATCATTATGTTTACCACCCGCTCTAACACATTTTTGTGAAGTTGTGGCTCTTTGATAATCTCTTTTTTCTAGACCAGTAAATACATTTTTAAACTGAACCATTCCTGAATTGGCAAACATTAGGGTTGGATCATTATTTGGAACTAAATTGCTAGACTCAACGATCTTATGATCGTTTTTTTCGAAGTATTTAAGAAACGTGCTTCTTATTTCATTTAATGATTTGTCCGCCATATTTTTAAAATACAGCTTTTTTGTTCTATGTCTAGATAACGATAAGGGGGAAAGGCGCTTATAATAAGCGCCTTTATAATTTAAAGATGACCTTTAATTCTAGTTCTTCTTTGTAGGAGCAGTTTCTTTTGCAGCCTCTTCTTTTTCAGCTACTTTCTTCTCCTTTTCAATTTTTTCAGGACTTAATGGATTTCCTTCAATTTTCTTTGAAATCACACCAGCTTTTTCTCTAATTGCCATTTCTATTTCTGCAGCAACTTTAGGGTTTTGTGCAAGATAAGTTTTTGCATTTTCTCTACCTTGTCCAATTTTCTCACCTTTATAAGCATACCAAGCTCCTGATTTTTCAATGATATCAGCTTTAGCACCTAGGTCGACTAACTCACCCATTTTGCTAATACCTCTTCCATACATCAAATCAAACTCGACAACTTTAAATGGTGGCGCAACTTTATTTTTAACCACTTTAACTCTTGTAGTATTTCCAATAATTTCATCTTTGTCTTTGATGGCACCAATTCTTCTAATATCCATTCTAACAGATGAGTAGAACTTAAGTGCGTTACCACCTGATGTTGTTTCTGGACTTCCAAACATAACTCCAATTTTCATTCTGATTTGGTTAATGAAAATCATCATTGTGTTTGTGTTTGAAATTGAACCAGTTAATTTTCTTAAAGCCTGACTCATTAATCTTGACTGAAGACCAACATGATGATCTCCCATTTCTCCTTCAATTTCAGCTTTTGGAGTCAAAGCTGCAACTGAGTCAATTACGATAACTGAAATAGAGCCTGATTTAACTAGCGTATCTGCTATTTCTAAAGCCTGTTCACCAGCATCTGGTTGTGAAATTAAAAGCTCCTCAGTATTTACACCTAATTTTTTTGCATAGACTGGATCTAAAGCATGCTCTGCATCAACGAATGCACAAATTCCGCCTGCTTTTTGTGCTTCAGCAACAACTTGTAATGCTAATGTAGTTTTTCCAGAAGACTCTGGTCCATAAACTTCAATAATTCTTCCTTTAGGTAAACCGCCTATTCCTAAAGCTAAATCTAAACTCAAAGAACCTGTAGATATCGACTCGATATCCATTGCTCTTTTTTCACCAAGCTTCATCACAGAACCTTTTCCAAAATTATCTGTGATTTGGCTGATTGCTGCGTCTAAAGCTTTATTTTTCTCTTTATTATCCAATTCTTGATCTTTAGTAGATTTAACTACTTTTAAGTTATTTTTAGTCATTTTTTGCCTCTTTTTTTAATATTTTTGTCACTCGAATCATGCTTATAAATGTACACATTTTGTTCTCATTGGCAAGATTTATTTATTTAAGCCTAAAAAAGCTAATTTTATCTCAATTTAAGATATTCGCTATTGAGCAATCCGATAGATTTTAAAAGATTAAACTGCGAAAGAATGTAGTTTCTCTCTGAATCTGCCAACGAAATCTGAGCATTTAATAATAAAGAGTTAGACTGAATAACTTCTAAAGTGGTTCTATCTGATCCACTATTATATTCAGCTACAATTCCTTCATTTGCGATTTCTGCAGCATTCACTTGAGCTCTAACTGAATCAAGTAAACTTTTGTTTGATTGATAATTTGACCAGGCACTAGCAACATCCGTTTGATTTTTTTTGATCATATTATTTAAAAGAAGATTTTTTTGTGTCTCCAGACTTTTGTTTTTATTCAAATTTGCATAATTCTTTCCACCTGAAAAAAAAGGCCATGTGACAGTTGCTTTTAATGTATCTTGTTCTTTTTCGTCATAAGTAGAACTCAGATCATCTGTTTTTGATCTATCAAAAGATAAGGTTGCTGTTGGGGCTAAATCAGATCGTGCGCTAGTGGTATCTTTTTTTGATTGTTCATATTCAAGTTGAGCTATAATTAAATCTGGATTACCTTTTTTGGATATCTCAATTGCAGATTTTAGTTCATTAGGCAAATTAACTATTAAGATAGATGATTTATCTAACGACTCTGCATCATTAACTGAACCAATAACATTTTCATAATTTAGCTTACTAGTTAAAAAATCATTTTCAGCTTGAATTAATTTTGCTTGTGCACCAGCTAAAGAAGACTCTGATTGAGCAACATCAGATAGGGATATGTTTCCTCGCTCTAGTCTAATTCTATCTGTTTCGACCTGTCGATCTAATAGGTTTACATTGGATCTATTAATCTTAAGTTTTTCATTTGATGATATTAACCCTGTATAAGCTTCAATTGATTTATATAGAATTTCTTGTTCTTTTTTTAAAAGCTTTGCTTTAGCTAATTCAATACCAATTTTACTTTTACTTAATTCAGCACCTCTTCCAAAATCAATAAGAGTTTGAGTAATTGTTAATGATTGAACGGTTGGGTCTACGTCTGAAATTGTTGCATCTGTTCCACTCTGATTGGTTAATTTATTCGTATCTTCTGAGCTTTTACTTCCACTTAAGGTTACTGACGGTAAATATGAACTTATTGAAATTTTCAGTTCTTGCTCAGAAATATTTAAACTTTCCCTTTCAGCATTTAACTCATTATTGTCATTATAAGCCTTTTTTAGCGCTGCAGAGAAAGTTTCTGCATAAGCATTATTTAGCAAAAATATAAGACTTACTATTATAAATAAAATCCTAATCATTTCTTTTTATATACAGCAGATTTAATTTGATGGTTACTATTTAAATTGAATATAACCGATGCGTATTTAGGCATATTTCTAAACATATTCTGAGTAATTCTTTGATAAGTTTGCATAAAATTTAATACATCTTCTCTACTCATTATTTTTGATTTCACTTTGCTTTTAACCCAAAGTTTTCTCTCTTGTTTTAATCTCCATTTTTGTAACAAACTAAAATTTTTTGCTTTTAAAAAAACTAAACAATTTAATTGAGAATATAAGTTTTTATATTTTGATTTTAATTGATGGTTTACATATTTTCTCCAAACTTGTTTTTGATCTTTTATTTTTTCCATAGAATTAATTGTTTTCTTTAGGGTATTATTTTTTTCTGATTTTGCACCAACACACCATCCTTCAAAAATAATTACATCCGGTCTCTTTTTTAAATCGTACCATTTCTTTTTGTTAAACCTATCATCGATAGCTTTGTTAAATGTCGGCAATTTCAATCTTTTGAATTTCTTACTTTTTGAATTTTTAAAGAAATTTAACATCATGTTTACATCGTGTGTTCCAGGAACTCCTCTTGTTAAAAGCATAGGATGAACTCTTTTTGATAAATTTATTCGTTCTTTTCTTGTTTTATAAAAGTCATCTATTGAGATCCTAAAAACGTTCAATCTAAAGTACTTAATTAAAATAATTCTGATTAAAGAGCTAATTGTAGTTTTTCCTGTGCCTTGACCACCTGCTAAACCTACAAAATACGGTCTTTTCTTTTCAGCTTTTTTGCTAATCCAGAAACATAACGGAATCAAGAAAGACTTAATCATTCTTTCTTTGTTTTTAAATTTATCAGCTTTAGTTTCTTGAGATTTAATAAACTTAAAACAATCTTTTTTTACTCTTCTAAAACATAAATTTAATTGTTGCATGAAAATTATTTTTTATCTAATGGATGATTTTGACCATCGTTTACTGGGACTTCTTTCATATCAAAAGTATTTATTTCATCAATACAACCAACATTAAATCCTGTCATAGCTGGATTTATTCTTGGGTTATGATGAGTATAAATCCCACAGTCAGAACAAAAGTAATGTTTAGCAACTTTGGAATGAAATTGATAAAGTTTTAATTTATCTCCACCTTTAACAATTTTAAAATCTTCATTTTTTACCATCGACATAATTGCTCCTTTTCTTTTACAAATCGAACAATTACATTTTATTACTTTAGCTAAATCTCCATCTAAGTTAATTTCCGCTTCTACAGCTCCACAATGACAAATAAGTTTTTTCATAATTAATTAAGGTTTTATACAAATAGTTTCATCATTTCCTATCTCACAAGTAACTAAATTTTTTCCTTTCATTAAGTGATATAGTAAAGACTTTGATGTTGCACCAGTATCTATTATTCTATACCCATTTTTTATTAACGAATTCACAGTTGTTTCTTCAGGAAGTGTTTCAAGTTCTGCATTTACATTTGAGCTAAGAAATAAAAATAACGGAATTATAATTAAAACTTTTTTCATTTTATAGATCTATTCTATACATTACTTCATTTCTTTTTAACATTGGTAAAGTAAATGGTGAATTATAAGATGCTCTTATTGGCGGACTTAAAATTGTGATATTGTCTTGTTTCAGTAACTTTTCAAGTATGTCTTTGTTCTTTAAAAAGTTTTTATCTGAAGATCTGCCTGAATATTCAATTACAGCATAATATCCACCCTCTATAGTTAAAATTTTAATATCTGAATTAGAAGGTTTAGGTGCATTATCTTTATTAAATTTTAAAGGTAGGTAAAATTGCATAGTCATATTTCCATTTTTGATCTCTTGAGTAACAGGGACTGTCATCTTAATTTCCTGATTTTTTTCATTGTTGCCTGAAATATAATTAAATAGTTTTCTAAAACCATTACCCTCTATAGAATTTGTTTCAATAACTAACCGATCAGAATATTTTCTAATTTCATATTCCTTATTTTCTTTTACTACTTCGTAATTTGCTTCTTCGTATGCCATAGCTTGAGAACTTAAAGTTAATATTGAAATTAAAATTACTAAAATTCTTTTCATTTGGTTTTTAATTAAACTATCTCTGGTTGAAGTTATCCACAAGCATACAAAATATGGTTTTGATGTTCACGTTTTGATTCACTTTTGATTCAATTACGGACTCAAAATACAACCTCTTGCGTGCATTGTATAAATGAGCTATAAATTAGAACAAAACAAGAACATGAAACTAACTATTCCCTATTATCTACATAAAGCTGGTGCTGGTTTCCCATCACCTGCCACTGATTATATCGAAGAAGATATCGATCTGAACATGCATTTAATCAAAAATGTTCCAGCTACTTTTATTATCAGAGTTCAAGGTAAATCCATGGTCGATGTTGGGATTAATGATGGAGACTTATTGGTTGTCGATAAAAGTTTAAAACCAAAAAATTTTTCAACGGTTATTGCAAATGTTCATGATGAGCTTGTAGTTAAAACTTTAGTTCAAGAAAGAGATAAAAAATTTCTATCGTCAGGTTCTAAAGATTTTTCTAATAGAATTTTAATTAATGAAGAAGAAGATGTTTTTATTTGGGGGGTTGTGACTTATGTCATCCATTCTACGTACTAAAAAAATAGGCTTAGTTGATTGTAATTCTTTCTATGTTTCATGTGAAAGATTATTTAATCCAAAAATAAGAAAAAAACCTGTGGTTGTTTTATCCAATAATGATGGTTGTATCATTTCTAGATCCAATGAAGCAAAAGCGCTGGGGATCAAGATGGGTGAGCCTTACTTTAAAGCAAAAGATATTATTGTAAAAAATAAAGTTGAAGTTTTTTCATCAAATTACTCTTTATATGGAGATTTATCTAGAAGGGTAATGAGAACTCTGAAAAGATTTAATACTGAAATAGAGGTATATTCAATTGATGAAGCATTTATAGATTTATCTAATTTTCCAGATACTGAAGTTGAAAAAGTTGGAAGAGAAATTAGAGAAACAGTTTTACAATGGACTGGGATTCCAACTAGCATTGGTATCGCTAAAACCAAAACTTTAAGTAAAGTTGCAAATCACATTGCAAAGAAAAAACAATCAGGAGTAACAAGCTTAATTGGTATTGAGAATTTGGATCCTATTTTAGAGAAAGTTGAAATTAATGATGTTTGGGGCGTTGGTAGACAACTTACGAAGTTTTACCAAAAGAATGGAATTTACAATGCAAAACAACTTAAAAATAAATCTAATACTTGGATCAAAAAATGTTCCAACGTTTTAAGTTCTAGAACTGCAATGGAACTTAGAGGAGTGCCATGTATTGGTTTAGAGACAACACAAACAAAAAGAAAGAGCTGTGTCGTTTCAAGATCATTTGGAAAGAGAATAGAAAAGTTTCAAGAATTAAAGGAAGCGGTTGCAAACTATTGTTTAAATGCATCTGAAAAAATTAGATCAGAGTCTTTAGTTGCAAAAGCAATTACAGTTTTTGTCAGAACTAGTCCTTTTCAAAGAGACTATGGCTATTATTCAAATGCAAAGACAATTGATTTTCCCATTGCAACAAACAATAGTATTGAAACTGTTAAAACTGCAGTTTCAATTTTAGAAAGCATTTTCAAAAATGGATATCGATATCAGAAAGCAGGTGTCATGCTTACAGGACTACGTAACGATGATGGTAGAAAAAATTTATTTTCATCAGAAAAAGATGAAAAGATAAAAAGTTTAATGCGATCAATTGATAATACTAATTATAGATATGGGAGATCCACATTAAGCCTTGCGAGTGCAGGTGTTCATAAAAAATGGAACATGAGAAGACAATACTCTTCTAAAATAGATACAGCAGATTTTTATTGCCTCCCGACAATTAGAGCTATTTAGTAAAATGACAATTAGGTTCAACAACTGTCCAAGAAGCTGAACCAAAAGGTCTTTTTCCAATTTTTAAATAATGATGAACTATATCCCACTGATAACTATTAAGATTACTTTTATCTTGAGACCATTTTTTTAGTCTTTGAACATTTTCGTGATCAGGAAATCTTGAAGCATAAGCGTATAACCATCCCCAGTTACTGCTCGACCTACTATTAAGATCTTGTCTCTTATAATTTTTAGCAGGTCCTGGATGCTTCATGCTTTTTGCATACTTGAAAACGATTTCATTATTTTCAGTAAAATCTATAAAAAATTTAACAATGTTATGATAATTTTTACCTTTATGCTCATAATTCCAAACATTGTAACCTTGATTTTCAGCTATTATAGCAATGACAGCTAATGCATTCATTGCTCTTGCTTGATAAAACATTGCCCTTCCACCCCTTCTTGTTTCTATAGGCATGCTTCCATCTTTTCTTTGGTATCTTATGGCTGCTTCAAAATTTTTAAATGCGGTTCTAAATAACTTACTATCATTTAACAAAATTCCTAATTGCATATGGCTCACTGCAGATGATAAAGCATGATTGTGGGCTCTTTTAGGAGTGCCATTTGCACCTGATCCAGTTTTATAATTAGAATATTCATACATTAAATGTTTATTTTTTCTGACAATTCTTTTAAACCAATCTTTAATTATTTTGTCTTCAGCTTTTGGAATATTTATTACTTGTTTAGCAAATGAGTAAGCTGCTATCATTGGTGAAGCTATATATAAATTTACGGTTAAGGTATCATTCCAATGTCTTCCTTCCCCATCAGAGGGGCCAGTTCTTTTTGCAGCATCGGCTTTTGCCCATTCTAAAATTACTCTTTTAACATTTTGACATGCCTCTACATTTCCACCACTACATGGAAAACTAAAATCCTCGAATTTACTTTTAGCATTATCGAATCTGTTATCGAGACCATATCCTGAAGGCGCTTCAACTTTTAATATGGGCTTAATGTAGTTAATATCAGGGCTGATATACATATCAGTAATACATTTTTTTTTATCTTTTTTAATTGGAAAAATAATTTCTGGTTTATTGACTGTTGCTTTTTTTTTTATTTCTTTAAAATCACCATAAGAAAAATTGGTAAAGATGAATGATAATGAAATAAAAAAAATAACTATTTTTAGTCTCATCCAGTATTTTTCATTGCTGCAGAAATTCCAGCTATAGAAGTCAACAATGCATCCTCTAAATCTTTTCTATTTTTTTTATTTTTATTTTTTTTAAGTTTAGAGATAACAATTGGTTGAATAATATTTAAAACTTCTGAATAAATATTTCTTACAATAGCTGCAGACCTAAATTGTTTTCTTATTTTAAGAATTTCTTTTGGTGCAATCTTTTTATTCAATTTTTTAATCGTATCAAATTGAAATCTTAGTTTTTTTCCAACTCTCTTAAGTTTTTTATCTGCAAGAAATTCTTCATAAATTTTTGATATCTCTGGATCTGCTTTTGATATTACCATATCTAACATGTCGAGCATGGAATTGAAAAAAGGCCAGTTTTTTTCCATATCATATAAAATCTTCCTAAATTTTTTAATATATGAATACCTCAAAGCCTCTGCACTTCCTAACCAAGCAGGAAGCATTAATCTAATTTGTGTCCAAGCAAAGACCCATGGAATAGCTCTTAGACTTTTGATGTTATCAACATTTTTTCTTTTTGACGGCCTTGAACCAATGAATAGTTTACCCAATGCTTTGTGTGGAGTAACAGTTTTGAAATATTCTATAAAATCAGAGCTTTGATTAATATTTTTTCGATAAGAATTTTTAGATATATCAGACATCTTTTCAATTAGATTTCTCCATTCTTTTTTTGGGATTGGTGGTGGGTTTAATGTGGCTTCAGTAACCGCACCTATATAACTACATAAATTATAATTAGCCAAAGGTTCATATCCATATTTTTGTTGAATTACTTCGCCTTGATCTGTAATTCTAATATTACCATTCACAGAATTTGGAGGTTGAGATCTTAAAGTAGCTTGTATTGGACCTCCTCCTCTACCAGCTGATCCTCCTCTGCCATGGAAAAATGTTATTTTGATTTTAAATTTTTTTGCTAGCTTTATAATTTCCTCTTGTGCTTTGTACTGATGCCAGCTTGCACATATTTTTCCTGCATCCTTACTCGAATCTGAGTATCCTATCATTACTTCCTGATTATGATTTATTAATTTTCTATACCAGCTCTGGGAGAATAAAGTTTGCATTATAGATTTTGCATTAATTAAATCATCCAAAGTTTCAAACAAAGGAACTACTCTTAATTTGTCTTTTATTTCTGCCTCTTTTTGTAAGAAAGAAACAGATAAGATATCAGAGGCAGATGTAGTCATCGAAATTACATATGCGCCTAAACACTCTGGTGGTTCTTTGGATAGAGTTTTAAATGTAGACCAAACTTCTTTATTTTCTTTATTTCTAAATTGAAAATTTCCTATTTTCTTAGATTTAGAAATAATTGATAATCTTAAAAAATTTAACTTTTCCTTCTCACTAAAACTTAAATAATTCTTTTTATACTTAGCTTTAACTAATTCAGAAATTAATTGCTTATGTCTTGATGACTCTTGTCTTATGTCTAGTCTTGCAAGGTTAATTCCAAAACATTTAGCTCGCCTCATTAAATCTAATAAATCCCCACTAGCTATATTTTCATTTTGATTTTCCTCTAAAGATTCTCTTACGACCCTAAGTGGTCTAAGTATTTCCTCTCGAGAGCTCAATAACTTTTTTTGATCCAATGGTTTTTTTTGAACTAGGTGTTGTTCTATCAACCTATGTGTTATTCGCATTTTATCTCTAAGAGGTCTTAAAAAAACTCTATAGGGCTCAAATGAATTTCCAACTTTATTCAAAATTTTTTTAGAGCACTTTTCCATAGAATAAGATCTTATTATTTTGGTTAAGGCTTTTTCATATAATTTTGCTGCTTCCCATCTAGATAATAAAATTACTTCTCTTGTTACTTCAGCAGTCACATTTGGATTTCCATCTCGATCCCCTCCCATCCATGAACCAAATACTATTGGATTAAAATTTTTAGGTAAATTCTTGTTCATATTTTTTACGAATATAGAATTTAATTTTCTATAAACTTTTGGAACAGTATCCCATAAACTATCTTCTATAATTGCAAGACCCCATCTTGCTTCATCAAAAGGAGATGGTTTTGTTCTTTTCAAATCATCCGTGTTCCAAATAATTGTTAATTCATCAAAAAGTTGTTTATTTAGAAGTTTTAGTTTTGAAGGAAAATTCTTTAGTAACTCCCTTTGTTCAAGTATCTCTATTATTTTGTGATATTTTTGAATTAAAGTTCTTCTTTTGACCTCCGTTGGATGAGCAGTCAAAACTATACCTATATTTAAGTTTTTAGCTAAATCATAAATCTTATTATTTGAAATATTTTTTTTTTTAAATAAATCCTCAAAAATTTCCTCAATAAATAAATTTTTTTTACTTATTTTTTTTTTATTGTTTTCGTATTCATTTAAACTTCTAGAAGCATCAACTAATTCAGCTAAATTCATAAAATTCATAAAATGGGAAAATGCTCTTGTAAGCTTAAATGTATTTTTAGGATCAAGACTTTTTATGGCCTTTAATACTTTGTTATTTAATTTCTTTTCATTTGGATTTTTTTTATTCGCTTTTGATAATTTTCGAATTTTTTCTACTAAAATGAAAAACTTTTCACTCTCTTGAGACTTAATAACTTTTCCAAGTATATTACCCAAATGTCTAACATCTTCCCTTAAAAGTTTTGTGGGAATTCTTTCATAATAAAGATCTTTTTTTTTCATTGAATTTCATCAATATTTTTAATTTGATTTAGTGAATTTTTAAACTCATCCATATTCTCTCTTAAAGCTAAATTTGAAACAGAATAAACGGCTATTAGTAATATTATTAAAGGTATAGAAGTAATTATAGAGGCATTATTTTTTATCATTAAGATATAAATAATTATAAAAAGTCCTGATCGAATTAAAAATGTTTTTCTAAAGACACTTATAATAGAAAGAGAATGTTTTATTAAATTAGTAAAACTCATTTGTGAAGGGCCGTAATATCTTGAACCTCTTCTAGAAGGTATAGAAATAAGATTATTTTCAGTTTTTTTTAAAGATCCTGAAAAACTATTCCAAGTGGCTTTTTCCTTAATCAATTTTTCTACAGTTAATTTTGGTAAACATGTATAGTTACCAAATTTAATTGATTTACCAGTAAAAACAAAAGTAATTATTTTATGTAATTGATAACAAATCTTAAAGATCATGTTTTCGGATCTTTTCAATCTTTCACCTACAATAGGTTTTTCATGAGAATCTTTTATTTTTTTTAAAAATTCTTTAATTTCGTCAGGGTTGTCTTCTCCATCTCCATCCATAGGAATAACATAATCAAATTGATCTTTCTCAAAAATATACTTTAGACCGGTTGCTATACACCTTGTATGACCAAGATTTTTTTCCATATTCAATATCTTAATTGAATTAATATTTTCAAAAGATTTTTCAATTTCCTGACGATCAAAATTTGATGCATCATTAACTATTATTACAGAAAGTTGAAACTCATCTTCCAAAGATAAATCATTTATCTCATCTAATAATTTGAAAACTGATTTCCAATCATTGTACACTGGGATTAAAACTATAATTTTCATAAAGTTTTTTAATTTAGTATCTTCCTAAACATACATCATTAATACAAATAAATTGTGAGGAGTTTTTCAATATATTATCGTTTGAGTAACCTTCCCATTTGGGTCTCGATTTTAAGTGATATGAAAGATTCCCTGCTTTCCACTCATCACCAGTCACAAACTGAATTTCTTCGTTAAAATCTTGATTCCAGATAGATTGAGTTTCTGAAGCAATTTCTTTTCCAGGATAATCTGTGCGTTTGTCTTTTTGAGTTAAAGACACATATGAATAAATCATTGGAGATAAAAAGAACAAGAATAAAAACCCCATTAAAAAAGATTTGATCTTTTTTAAATTTACTTGAGATTTAAAAAGATAAACTAATAATACTCCAAAAAATAAATAAAAGGGCGTCATCCACATTGTTCTAATTTTTGATCCAGTCATTATTGATGTTAATAGCATCAATAAAATTGGTAAGATATTTATTGCAATTAAAAAAATTAAATTTTTATCTTTAAAATTAAATTTAAATTTAAACTTTTTTATCAATAACCAAGTTAAAAAGAATAATGGAATTAATATCCCTATTTGTTTAATCAAAAATATTAATGGTTGATTTATGTGATTTAGTGTAATGCTATTTTCTAAACCTGTTCTTTTTAAACCATATAAAATCGAAATAAAATCATTGTTATAAAGCCAAACCAAATGAGGTATTAGTAAAACAATAAATACTTCTAAAGTAATCAGATATTTAAAATCAAATTTTTTTGATTTTTTATAAAAAATTAAATAAATAAAAAGCAAATCAATTGATATTAGCAAATATACGAATAGGTATTTTGATAGAAAGCCCAAGGCACCAAATAACCCAACTAAAACACAGTCTAAAAAACTGATTTTTTTGGAATTATATATTTTCCAAGAATAATAAACCACTAATGACCAGAAGGGTAATTGACAAACATTCACATTAAATTCTGGAGTTGTGAAATTATAAAAATAAATTGATACTAACAAGAGTACCGAAATCAAACTTAATTTTGTATCTCTTAAAATTTCGCTGGAAAACTTAAATACATAGTAAAAAGAAATCACAACAAAAATTTGGCTTAAAAGATAATATGACCAATCTTGTGGTCCAAAAATTTTAAAAAAAACTTCTGAAAAAAATGCACTCATTGGTGGATGTTTGTTAAATCCCCAATCTAAGTTACTACCCCATGCTAAAGCTTCGATTGTATCTAAAGGCAAATTATTATTGGTTAAAGAGGGTACCAATGTCCAAATTATTAAATGTGATAACGCAAAAATTAAAAATATATTATTTATATTTCTTTTTGAAACATTCATAAGTAAATAATTACAATAATTAACGTTACTTGACACCCATATTTTGCTGAATATACTCCCTCGAATTCAATTTGAAATTATGGCTAAAACTAGCAAAGTAAAAAAAAAAGTAATCAAATCCAAAAAAAAGTCTGCTCATAAAACAAAATCTAAAGCAGTAATCAAAACAAAAGAGATTAATAAAGGCCCAATAAAAATTTCAAAAACTTATATTCCAAAAGAGACTGAAAAATATATGTGCGAAAAGCACCGCGTTTTTTTTAGAATGAAATTACAAGAATGGAGAAAAGAATTAGTCAAAGCAAATAATGAAGCTCTTTACAATGGAAGTATGGACGATAATAGTATTTCTGCAGACATTGTAGATCAAGCAAGTTCATATACCGATAAAAATGTAGAAATGAAAGCGATCAATAGACAAATAAAATTAATATCTGAAATAGATAAAGCTTTAATGAGAATTAAAGATGACACTTATGGTTTCTGTCTTGATACTGCAGAGCCAATTGGGCTAAAAAGACTCATGGCAAGACCTGTCGCTAAGTATACAATTGCTGCTCAAGAAAAACATGAAAAGGATGAGAAAGTTCACGCAGATGACTAAAAAAAAGAAAAAAACTAAAAAAGTTCACAATCCAGTTACTTATTATTTTACTAAAAAGTATATATATTATTATTATGGTCTATTTTGGATAATTTTGTTATTTATTGTATTTAGTTAATGGATACAAAAATACTTTTGATAATCATCATTGTCCTTGCCATAGAAGTTTCAGGTCATGGAATTTTTGCTTCTTTGTTTAGATTGCTTAGCTCAATGAACTAATATGGTCCGGGAGGAAACTCATTTTTATCAATAAAAGCAAATCCTTTTTTTACACCATCTCTTTTTGAAATTTCCTCATACCATCT
Organism: Candidatus Pelagibacter sp.; assembly: GCF_052049575.1. Taxonomy (GTDB): domain Bacteria; phylum Pseudomonadota; class Alphaproteobacteria; order Pelagibacterales; family Pelagibacteraceae; genus Pelagibacter. Next base: position 462,427 of record NZ_JBNGZQ010000002.1, read on the forward strand.
TGTAAGATTTTTAAAACTTTTAAGGCCAATATCATGCCATTCGTGTCTTGCTATCCAAGGGAATGTACCAATATCTGCAATTGTGTAATTATCACCTGATAAATATTTTGATTTAGATAATCTCTCGTCTAATTCCTTGTATATTCGTTTAGAAATTTTAAAATACCTTTCCTCACCAAATTTACTTTTTCCAGGATTATAATGATGGAATTGATGGTGTTGACCTAACATTGGACCAACATAACCCATTTGAGCCATCAACCACTGATTAATTTCTAATCTTTCTTCAGAATTATAAAATTTTCCACTTAACTCTGCCAAATAAATCAGGATTGCTCCAGATTCAAAAACAGTTTTTTTATTTTTATGATCAATAATTACTGGAATTTTACTTAATGGACTTATTTTTTTGAACTCATCTTTAAATTGTTCACCGTTATTAATATCAACTTTAATTACTTTATAATCAAATCCAATTTCCTCAAGCATAATACTAATTTTTTTGCCATTAGGTGTATTAGCTGAGTAAAGATCTATCACTCTTTTTTTCCAAGTCTTTTCAATAAGTTTGATGAGGTTGTAGTGAATTCAAATCTATATTTTTCGTTTGGTCTTGCTAATTTAAAGCATGCCCTTGCTGCTAAAGCTCCTTCATGGAAACCAGACAAAATCAGTTTTAATTTACCAGGATAAGTACAAATATCACCTACTGCATAAATCCCTTTTTGATTAGTTTCAAATTTTTCTGTATCAACTTCTATGGTTTTTTTATCTAAATTAAGTCCCCAATTAGCGATGGGTCCTAGCTGCATAATTAAGCCAAAAAACCCCAAAGCATAATCAGCTTTTATATTCTTAATTTCATCATCATCATTTTTTATTTCTATGCTTTCTAATTGACCATTGCCTTTGACCGATGTCATTTGATATTTTGTAAAAAGATTTATTTTACCTTCTTTTGCTAAAGTATGCATTTTGCTAACAGTAGCTTGTGCACCTCTAAATTCATCTCTTCTGTGTATCAAATTTACTTTAGACTTTTTCGATAATTCAACTGCCCAATCTAAAGCACTATCTCCACCACCAAAAATTGCTACTGTTTTTCCCTCAAAAATTTTTTTATCTTTTACTGAATAAAATATAGATTTATTTTCAAATTTTTCACATTCCTTTACAGGAAATTTTCTTGGTTCGAATGAACCAACTCCTCCTGCTATAATTACATTTGGAGTAGAAAATATTTTTCCGTTGTTTGTCTTTACAATCCAGTTAATATCATCTTTTTTTACTTCCTCTACTCTTTCACCTAAATGAAATTTGATATCAAAAGGTTTTAACTGATTAATTAAATTTTTTGTTAACTCCTCTCCTGTGCATTCAGGCACCGCAGGTATATCATATATTGGTTTATCAGGATAAAGCTCGATACATTGACCGCCAATCTTATCTAAGTTGTCAACTACTTCACAGCTTAGTCCAATCAAATTTAGTTGATGTGCAGTAAATAATCCTGTTGGACCTGCTCCAATAATTAATGCATCAGTTTTATTCATCTATGCTTGTTTTGTTGGAATGTTAACAACCAAGCCGTCTAATTCATCTGAAACAATTAGCTGACAACTTAATCTACTATTTTTTTTTGGTTCAAATGCCATATCCAACATATCTTCCTCTCCATCTTCTTTCTTAGGAATTTTATTAAACCAATCATCTTGGACATAAACATGGCAAGTCGCACATGCCATTCCACCTCCGCAGTCAGCATCTATACCAGGTATATTGTTTTGAACAGCGCCTTCCATAACAGTGAGACCATTTTGAACCTCAATTTCATGAACTTTAGCATCAGATGTTATGTATATGATTTTGGCCATCAAGTATATATAGACTTAAAAAAAAATAGGGCAAGTATGTAAAACATACTCGCCCTATAAATTTACTTTAAATAGTAATTATCTTGCTCTTGAGCCAGCTCCTGAACTCATTGCAGCAGCCCAGATTACTAGACCGAATGCAATTTTGTTAATGAAGTCAGCTAAGTTGTAAACAACGTTTAATGAGTTAGCATCTACACCACCTGTTAGGTAACCAAATACATAACCTAATGGATAAATAGCCCAACCTACAGTTACAATCATTCTCATTGCACCGAACGCAGTTACAAGAGCTTTGTTACCGCTTTTAGCAGCAGCTCTTCCAGCTTCACCAGAGAATATTTCATATAGAATGTAAATCCATCCAGCCATACCGATTACAAAACCAAGTGTAGCGTTGATGTATCCAGCTTCTCCTAAGTATCCTCCGATTAACATTACTAATGAACCGATTAACAATCTCCAGAACATTCCAGAGTTTGCTTTTCTTACTGCTACTAGAATTAAGTAGAATTCTACCATCTGTAATGGCACAGTAATTAACCAGTCGATATATCTGTATACTGTTGGTGAGTCACCTGTAGCAACCCATACTTCTCTCATGTACATGTAGTGAATGAAAGCAATACCAGTTACAAGACCTGCAACAGTTACTGATGTTTTCCACGCAGGGTTAACAGTGCCTCTCTCCATGAAGAAGAAAGCTGTAGCTGCTAACATACCCATTGAAATTATCCAAAAAGATATTCCAACAAAGTCATCCTGAGCTAACATCGTTGCGTCTGCTGCATTAGCAACACCTGCATAACCCACTAGGGCTAACGCTGCTAGAGCAAACAGTTTAAGTTTTTTCATAAAAAACTCCCTCTTTAGTTAGTTTTTACTTTAGTTTATATAAACTAAGCTTAGGCTTCCCTAAGCAAAAGTTGTGGTTAAATACCAAATAAAAACACTTAATAGAAGACCTAATTGTCATTAATTTACATTGATTTTACTCGTTTTTTAAAATTAAATACAATTTGTGATTTAAAAACCACAATAAATTAACTAACGAATCAAAAGAATTATGTCAGATAAATTTAAAGAAATTTATAAAAAATCAATCGAAGACCCTGAAAATTTCTGGAGAAAGGCATCTGACGATATTTTTTGGTTTAAAAAACCATCAAAAATTTTAAACAAATCTAACCCCCCTTTTTATAAATGGTTTGAAGATGGGGTAACAAATACTTGCTACAATGCATTGGATATTCATATAGATAACGGACAAGGTCAAAAAACTGCACTAATCTACGATAGTCCCATCACAGGTAAAAAAAGTAAACTTACATATGAAGAATTAAAATCAAAAGTCTCTAAATTTGCAGGGGCATTAACAAATCAAGGCGTCAATAAGGGCGACAGAGTAATAATTTATATGCCAATGATACCTGAAGCAGTCATTGCAATGCTTGCTTGTGGAAGAATTGGAGCGATACACTCCGTTGTTTTTGGTGGATTTGCATCAAATGAATTGGCCAGCAGAATAGATGACAGCAAAGCTAAAATTCTAGTAACTGCCTCGTGTGGTTTTGAGCCAGGTAGAACGGTTGAATACAAGCCATTGGTAGATGAAGCTGTTAAACTAGCAAGTCATAAGATTAGTAAGATGATTTTATTTCAAAGAAAAGGTCATGAGGCTAAATTAAATGGACCTAATGAAATTAGTTGGGATGAGGCACTTGCTGATGCAAAAGATACTGACTGTGTGGAGATGAATTCAAATGAGTTTGCTTACATACTCTATACCTCAGGCACCACAGGAACACCCAAAGGTATTGTAAGAGACATTGGAGGTCACATTGTAGCTTTAAAATGGACAATGAAAAATATCTATAACATAGATGAAGGAGATATCTGGTGGTCAGCAAGTGATATTGGCTGGATTGTTGGTCATTCTTACATAGTCTATGCCCCTTTATTTAAAGGATGCACAACAGTTTTGTTTGAAGGTAAACCTGTAGGCACACCTGATGCAGGGGCTTTCTGGAAAATCATATCTGATTATAAAGTGAAATCTTTATTTACAGCTCCCACTGCATTTAGAGCAATTAAAAAAGAAGATCCTGATGGAAAATTCTTCTCTAAATATGATCTTAGTGGTTTTGAAAGTTTATTTCTTGCTGGTGAGAGAGCAGATCCAGACACGATCAAATGGGCAGAAAATTTATTAAAAGTTCCAGTGATAGATCATTGGTGGCAAACTGAAACAAGTTGGGCAATAAGCTCAAATTGTACAGGAATAGAAATGATGAAAACAAAATATGGTTCAGCCTGTAAAGCAGTACCAGGTTATGATGTAAAAATTATTAAGTCAGATCAAACTTTAGCTAAACCAAACGAAATGGGAGATATTGTAGTAAAATTGCCTTTACCTCCTGGTACATTTCCAACTCTTTGGAATGCAGATCAAAGATATAAAGAAAATTATATGTCGAACTATGATGGTTACTATCAAACTTATGATGCAGGTCATATTGATGAGGATGGCTATATCTGGATCATGTCTAGGACTGACGACATCATAAATGTTGCTGGCCATAGACTATCAACTGGTGCCATTGAAGAGGTTTTATCTGAACATCAATCTGTAGCTGAGTGTGCAGTTCTTGGTATTGCAGATAAATTGAAGGGACAATTACCAATAGGATTAATAGTTTTAAAAGCTGGGGTTGATAAAGATAACGAGACAATTTCCAAAGAATGTATTCAAATGGTTAGAGATAAAATTGGTCCTGTGGCCGCATTTAAAGTTGCAATTGTTATCAAAAGGCTTCCAAAAACAAGATCTGGAAAAATTTTAAGAGGAACAATTAGAAAAATTGCTGATAATGTTGAATATAAAATGCCTCCAACAATTGATGATCCAGCAATTCTTGATGAGATTAAACAAGACTTGATTGATAATAAAATACTTAATAATGGTTAAAACATACTCTTTTCTACTTATCGCCATATTTTGTGAGGTAGCTGGAACAATGTTGTTGCCAGTTTCACAAAATTTTACCAAGATTATTCCAACAGTTTGTCTAACAATATTCTATTTAGTGTCTTTCTATTTGATGACTTTTGTAATGGATAAACTCCCAATAGCAATTGTTTATGCCACTTGGAGTGGACTTGGAGTTTTTACAATAGCATTACTTGGATATTTCTTTTTTAAACAAACTTTAGCTTGGCAAGCTATTGCAGGTCTGTTTCTTATTGTTGTTGGTGTGATACTGGTTAATAGTTTTACTGTAAAAATTAATTAAATTTTAAAGGTGTGCCCTCAGGTTCACCTAAAATCTTTCCATCCTTCATCTTTATTTTACCAGAGATTATTGTCGCTACGGGTGTTCCTTTAAATTCAACATCATTAAAAGGTGACCATCCACATTTACTCTCTATATTCTCATTTTTGATTGTTATTTTCTTATTCATATCAACAATAGTAAAGTCGGCGTCATATCCTTCTTTAATAAATCCTTTGTTTTTTATCCCAAATATTTTTATTGGATTTTCACACACCAGATTTATTAGTTGGGTGAGTGATAATTTTCCATGATTAACATGATCTAACATTACTGGCATAAGTGTTTGTACACCAGGCATGCCTGATGGAGAATTAGGATATTCTTTATCTTTATTTACTTTTAGATGTGGTGCATGATCCGAGCCAATTGTATCATTAAAATTATTTCTTACTGCATACCACAATCGATCATAGTGAGATTTGTCTCTTATAGGTGGATTCATTTGTGCGTAAGTTCCAAGTTTATCATAACAATCAGGTGCATAAATTGTTAAATGTTGTGGTGTTATTTCAAAAGTAATATTACCTTTATGTTGAGATAAAAAATCTACTTCTTGTTTAGTAGTAATATGAAGCACATGCGCTTTCTTATTATATTTTTTTGCAAGTCTAACTATTCTTCTAGTCGAGGAAATCGCACATTCCTCACTTCTCCAAATAGGATGGGAATGCACATCACCATTTTTAATTAATTTTTTATTCTTATTCAAGATTTCTTCATCCTCAGAGTGGACTGCTACTACCTTTGAACTATTTTGAAAAACTTTATCAATATCTTCCTCAAGTGCCACTAAAAGATTACCTGTTGAGGATCCTACAAACAATTTTATACCACAACAGCCCTCTAAATTTTTTAACTCCGCTAACTGATTAACGTTTCCTGCTGTTGCACCAAAATAAAAAGCGTAATTGCAATACATTCTGTTTTTTGCAAGATCCAATTTTCTTTGAAATTCTTTTAAGTTTGAGGTTGGAGGGTTGGTATTTGGCATTTCAAATACCGCTGTAATTCCACCGGCTACCGCTGCTCTACTTCCAGAGTGAAGATCTTCTGTGTCTGTAGAACCCGGTTCTCTGAAATGGGTTTGAGTATCTATACAGCCAGGTAAGGTAATTTTATTTTTAGCATCATAGACCTCTTTTGCATCTTCTGATATTTGACCAATTTTTAATATTTTACCATCTTTAACGGCAATATCCTTATCCTCTAGTTTTCCATTGATATAACATTGCCCATTTTTGATTATTAGATCTAACATTTGTGAAAAAAGTTATTATATTAAATTTAACGATCAATCAAATATGAATAATAGTGTTTATATATTAAAAGATAGAGCCATACTTTATGTAAATGGCCAGGACGCTAGAGACTTCTTGCAAAATTTGATTAGCAATGACATTAATAAGGTCACAGATCATTCAAGTTGTTTTGCCTCATTATTAACCCCTCAAGGCAAGTTTCTTTATGAATTTATAGTTGTTAAGCATAAATTAGGTTTTTTTATTGATTGTGAAAAGTCTCAATCTGAAGAAATATTAAAACAATTAAATTTATATAAAATAAGATCAAAAGTAGAAATCCTTAATCTTAGCAATGAATTTGTTGTTGCAAGTTTTGGTTATGAAAAATATTTATCAATAGATGGCTCAAAAGATATTCTTGGTTTTACTATGAGATATAGAGAAGATCCAATAGTTCTTGATCCAAGAAATAAAAATTTGGGTGCTAGATTAATTATTAATTTAGAAAAGCTTTATTTGTCTCTAAAAAAACTTGAATTAAAAGATGATAGAATTGAGGACTATTATCATCAAAGTCATAAACTTGGGATTGTTCCAAAGAATTTAAATAAACTAAAAAATAAATTATTCGGTATTGAGTGTAATTTTGAAGAACTAAATGGTATTGATTTTAGAAAAGGATGTTACGTAGGACAAGAAAATACTGCTAGAATTAAACTTAAAAATAAACTTTCTAAGAGGTTATTGCCGGTTGAGATAATTGATGGAAAGCTTGATGAAGATGAAACGGTATATTGTAATAAGGTTGAAATTGGAAAAATTTTGATAAATGAAGAGTATCCCTTTGCTTTGGTAAAATTTTCAAATGAAAATTTCAATAAAAATCTTACTTTAAAAAGTAAAAATGGATCATTTAAAATATTTATACCTGAATGGCTAAAGATTTAATTTTTTGGTGCGGCCAGAGAGACTCGAACTCTCATGGACTAGGTCCACACGGCCCTCAACCGTGCCTGTCTACCAATTTCAGCATGGCCGCAAATATGACCCACATTAAATCAATGACAAGTAGGTTTCAAATTGATAAATTTGTTTATGGATTTTAATCAAGAAGTAAGATTGGCAACTGATCCGATTTATAAGAAGATTTCAAAGGTTATGCCTGAGATTGAGTGGGCAGTTCATGCTCCTTATATTCATAAAATTAATAAATTAAAAAAAGAGAAGAATGCAGTAATACTTGCTCATAACTATCAAACTCCAGAAATTTATCACGGTATTGCAGATTTTTCTGCAGACTCTTTGGCTCTTGCTGTTGAAGCATCAAAAACCTCAGCCGATATAATTATTATGGCAGGAGTTCACTTTATGGCTGAGACTGCAAAATTAATGAGTCCAAATAAAAAGGTTTTATTACCCGATATGAAAGCAGGTTGTTCATTATCCTCTTCAATTACAGGTAAAGATGTAAGATTGTTAAAAGAAAAGTATCCAGGAGTTCCTGTTGTCTCATATGTAAATACATCTGCTGATGTAAAAGCAGAGACAGATGTGTGTTGCACTTCTGCTAACGCAGTCAAGATTGTAAAATCCTTAGGAGTTAAAAAAGTTATTTTTTTACCTGATGACTATTTAGCTAAATACGTTGCTTCACAAACCGACGTTGAAATTATCTCATGGAAAGGAATTTGTATTGTTCATGATCAATTTAATGAAAATGAAATTAACAATATAAGAAAAAATAATCCTGGAATTAAAATAATTGCACATCCGGAATGTCCACCAGAAGTGATTAAAGCAAGCGATTTTGCAGGATCAACATCGGGAATGATTAACTATGTTAAAGATAATCAGCCAAAAAAAGTAATGATGGTAACTGAGTGTTCTATGAGTGATAATATTCAAGTGGAAAATCCAAATGTTGAATTTATAAAACCATGTAATATGTGTCCACATATGAAAAAAATTACTTTACCAAAAATATTAGACTGTTTAGAAAATGAAACTGGTGAAATTATCATTGACCAAGAAACAATTGATAGAGCTAGATTGTCAGTAGAAAAAATGGTTGCTATCGGTAGATAACACTTCGTGTCAAAAATTAGATTAAGTGAAACTTTTATTAAAGATAGAGTAAATCTTGCTCTCACGGAGGATTTGTATCCTTACGGAGACATAACGTCTAATCTCCTAAATGATAACAAAATTATTGAAGCAAAAATAATTTCTAATCAAAAAGCAGTTGTTGCAGGTTTGTTATTTGTAAAACAGTCTTTTAAACAAGTTGACAAAAAAATTAAGTTTATATTAAAAAAAAAAGATGGGTCCACAGTCAAAAAAAATTCTGTAATAGCGGTAATAAGAGGTAAAGCTAATTCTATAATGATTGCAGAAAGGGTTGCATTAAATTTTTTATCTCATATTTCTGGAATAGCTACAAAAACAAATCAATTTGTAAAACTAGCTGGAAAAAAGTGCAAAATTTGCTGTACCAGAAAAACTTTACCAAATTATAGGGTTATTCAAAAATATGCAGTTAAATTAGGAGGCGGTACAAATCATAGATTTAATTTAAGTGATGAATTTTTGATTAAAGATAATCATATCGCTAGCTCTGATTTAAAAGAATTAGTTTCATTAGCAATAAAAAATAAAAAAGGAAAAAAAATTACTGTTGAAGTGGATAATTTAAAGCAACTGAAAAAAATTATTGGTCTTAAATTTAATACTATTTTATTTGATAATATGAGTATTAAAAATCTTAGAGCAGGTGTAAAACTTGTTAAAAAAAATTATGAGACAGAAGCTTCGGGGAATATAAATCTTCAAACTGTAAAATCTATCGCTATGACTGGCGTTGATAGAATTTCAATCGGGAGCATTACTCATAGTGCCCCAGCTATAGATTTCAAACTAGAAATCTAGATTATTTGATTTTTTTTAATTTTTATTTTTCGTAAGCTCAGCCTGTGCCGCTGCTAATCTAGCTATAGGAACTCTGTAAGGTGAACAGGAAACATAATTAAGCCCGGCTTTTGAACAAAATTTAATACTCTTTGGATCACCACCATGTTCACCACATATACCTAGCTTAATTTTTTTATTTTGTTTTTTTCCTTTATAAACCGCTATTTCGACTAAATCTTTCACTCCGTCATCAATGGATACAAACGGATCAATAGTAAAAATCTTATTATCTATATAATCATTTAAAAATTTTCCACTATCGTCTCTACTTATTCCAAAAGTCGTTTGTGTTAAATCATTAGTGCCAAAACTAAAAAATTCAGCATGTTTTGCAATATCATCAGCCTTAATTGCTGCTCTAGGTAACTCAATCATTGTGCCCACAAGAAATTCAATTTTTGTTTTATTTTCTTTTTGAACTTTTCTTGCAGTATTGATTACTAAATCTTTCATTATTTTAATCTCGGCTTCGGTTGAAACCAAAGGAATCATTATCTCCGGAAAAGCAAATTTTTGTTTGTTTTTTTTTAAGTCTGCGAGAGCCTCGAATATCGCTCTACATTGCATCTCATAAATTTCAGGAAATGAAATGCCAAGTCTACAACCTCTATGTCCTAACATTGGATTTTGTTCATGAAGTTCTTCTATTCTGCTTTCAATATCTTTTTTGTCTGATCCAACAACATTAGCTACTTCAGAAATTTCTTTGTCAGATTTTGGTAAAAATTCATGTAATGGTGGATCCAATAATCTTACAGTAACTGGAAGACCATGCATAATCTTAAATATCTCAATAAAATCTTTTTTTTGGTGCGGTAGAATCTTTTTTAAAGCATTAGATCTATCATCTACCGTTTTTGATAAAATCATTTCTCGTACTGATAAAATTCTTTCCTCGTCAAAAAACATATGTTCGGTCCTACAAAGTCCAATTCCCTCCGCACCAAAATCTCTGGCTGTTTTAGTATCTAGAGGAGTCTCAGAGTTAGTCCGTACTTTAAGTTTTCTAATTTTATCAGCCCAGCTCATCAATTTTGAAAAATCTCCTGAAATCTCAGGTTTTATAGTTGGAACTGTACCTAAAATTATCCTTCCTGTAGAGCCGTCAATAGTAATTGTTTCACCTTCTTTGATCTCAGCCGAAGATGTTTTAAAGACTTTTTTATCGTAATTAATTTCAATTTCACTTGAACCAGAAACACAAGGTCTTCCCATTCCCCTAGCTACAACTGCAGCATGACTAGTCATACCTCCTCTTGAAGTTAAAATTCCCTTTGCAGCATGCATTCCTTGAATATCTTCTGGAGAAGTTTCAACTCTAACTAAAATTGTATCTTGCATCATATCATTTAATCTTTCAGCCTCCTCTGAGCTGAAAACTACTTTTCCACTTACTGCACCAGGAGACGCTGGAAGACCGTTTGCTATAACTTTGATTGAACTTCTCTCATCTAAAGTAGGATGCAAAAGCGTATCTAAAGAGTTGGGATCAACTCTTAAAACAGCATCATTTTTATTGATTAACTTTTCTCTAACCATATCAACAGCAATTTTTACTGCAGATTTTGATGTCCTTTTTCCAGATCGAGTTTGTAATATCCAAAGTTTATCACTTTCAACAGTGAACTCCACATCTTGCATATCCTTATAATGTTTCTCTAGTTTTTTTAAAATTTTATATAATTCGTGATATACTTCTGGCATCGACTCTTCCATAGATGCATCACCAACTTTTGCTTCTTTTCTTGCCTTCTTTGTAATGTACTGTGGAGTTCTTGTTCCAGCCACAACATCTTCTCCCTGAGCATTAATCAAATATTCTCCATAAATATCATTTGACCCATCTGAAGGGTTTCTAGTGAAGACAACTCCTGTTGCACAATCATTACCCATATTTCCAAAAACCATAGATTGAACATTAACAGCTGTTCCCCACTCAGAAGGAATTTGATTCAACTTTCTGTAAACTTTCGCTCTTTTGCTCTCCCAAGATAAAAATACAGCACTTATTGCACCGAATAATTGATGATAAACATCTTGAGGAAAATCTTTACCAGTCTTTTCTTTAACTACATTCTTAAAATCATTTATTAAACCATCCCAATCCTCTTCATCGAGATCCGTATCAAGCAATACACCTTTTGTTAACTTATAATTTTCAATCAATTCCTCAAAATTGTAACTTTCAACACCCATGACTACATTTCCATACATCTGGATGAATCTTCTATAGCTATCTTTCGCAAATCTTCCGTTAGATGTTTTGTTAGCCAAAGCAACAACTGTTTTGTCATTTAGTCCCAAATTCAAAATTGTATCCATCATACCTGGCATTGAAACTCTTGCTCCAGATCGAACTGATAAAAGAAGAGGATTTTTTAAATCTCCAAATTTTTTTGATACATCTTTTTCTATTGTTTTAATTTCTTTTTTTATTTGGCTAATTAATTTGGAATTTAATTTTTTTTTATCCTTATAAAAAATTTCACACACTTTTGTTGAGATAGTAAAACCAGGAGGTACTGGTAAACCCATTCTTCCCATTTCAGATAAATTTGCTCCCTTACCACCTAAAAAATTTTTTGGATCTTTTATTTTTTTTGAATCTTTAGACTTAAAATTAAGAATTAACTTATTCATTATGAGCTTTTAAAAATTGAAAATTTATATAATTTTGAAACGTTTTACATAACATATTAATAAGTTCCAAACGATTTTTTCTTAAAGTTTCATTATCTTCATTAACTTTTACATTATCAAAAAATTCGAAAACTTCTTTTTTAGTTTCAGCTAAAATTGATAATGATTTTTCACAATTTTCATCACTGTTTATGGTAGAATAATATTTTTTAATATCATTAATTTTTTTATATAAGTTTTTTTCAAAGTCACTTTTAAAAATACCAGGATCAGTTGTATCATTTATTTCAATCTCGTTATTTTTCATCTCATGATCTAAAATGTTTGATGCTCTTTTATAACTTGAATTGATGTCTATACCAATTTGGGTGTTAATTACCTTGTTAAGACATTTTGCTTTTTCAAAAGACGAAAATAAATTATTTAATGAGAATGATGATAAAGTGGCTTCAATTATATCGTAACGTATTTCTTTGTCTTTAAGGTAGTATCTAAACCTATCTTTTAAAAAATCCTGTAATTCTTTTTGTAAATCTTTGTTTTCAAGATTGTATCCCTGGTCATCGTAAAGGCGTGAGGAATAATTCAAAAGATCATTTATTTTCAAATTCTTTCTATTTTCTATAATGGTTCTTATTATACCTAGAGCAACTCTCCTCAATGCTAATGGATCCTTTGAACTTGTAGGTTTCTCGTTAATACCAAAAAAACCCACTAAAGTATCAATCTTATCTGTAATTGATAACGTGACACTGAATGGTTTTTTTGGAACTATTGAATTGAGTCCAATTGGTAAATATTGCTCAGAAATAGCTAAAGAAATATCTTTATCAAATCCTTGGTATTCAGAAAAGTACCCTCCCATAAGTCCCTGAAGTTCAGGAAATTCACCAACGAGATCAGAAGTAAGATCAGTCTTACAAATTGATGCTAACAATTCTACTTTCTCTTTACTAATTAACAATTCATCTGAAATCATTCCACCAATTTTTCTCATTCGTTGAACTTTGTCGAAATAAGATCCAAGCCCCTTAAAAAAATTCATTGATTTTAATTCTGACACTTTTTTTACTAAATTTTGAGCTTTATCTTTATTCCAAAAAAACTCTGCATCACTTAATCTTGCATCAACTACCCTTTCATTACCTATTTTAATGAGACCATTTTTGTCTTTTTTATTCGTTACAATTAAAAATTCATTTGTAATTTCATTTTTATCATTAAATGTTGGAAAATATTTCTGGTGAGACTCCATTGTTAAAGTCAAAATCTCTTTAGGAACTGATAAAAATTTTTTATCAAATTTGCACAATAAAACATTTGGGCTATCTACTAAATTTACAACCTCATCCATTAATTTAGGATTTTCATTAATTTTTAACCCTTTTTTTCCTAATATCTTTAAAAAAGATTTATTGATTATTTTTAATCTTTTATTTTGATTAACGATAACTCCATTATCTTCAAAAAATTTTTCATATTTCTTAAAATTTTCAAAAGATCTTTTTTTTTCCTCAAAATCTTTATCTAAAAAAGTCAAATTAGAGGAAGCTAAATGATGAAATTTAAAACTTAAAATTTTTTTATCAAATATTGATAAAATTGATTTTAATGGTCTTCCCCAATTTAAATCAAATTCACCCCATTTCATTGATTTTTTCCATTGATAGTTGCTCAAAATTTTTGGAATGAATTCAGTGAGTAAATCATGTGTTTTTAATGAGGTTGCTACAGTTTTGTAAAAATAAAACTCATCCTTTTCAGTTTTTTTTTTAAATAAATCGCTTTTGTTAATTTTGTTTGATCTCAAAAAACCCTCCAACGCTTGTTCAGGAGCGCTAGTTTTAGGGCCTCTAATCTCTTTAGATTTAATTTTAATTTGTTTATCTAGGCCTTCAAAAACTAGAACTAACCTATTTGGAGTTGAAAAAGAAAAATTTTTTTTTGATCTTATTGATTTTTTCTCAAATAAATTTTTAAAATCTTCTAAAATTTTTTCTCTTAAATTTTTTTGAAGCCCAGCAGGAATTTCTTCACTAAATAGCTCTAAAAAAAATTCTGACATTCTATGTTTGCGACTGTACCCAAATTGTAGCAGCTTGTTTTGTGATTTCTCTTATTCGACCAATATATTCTGCTCTTTGCGCAACACTAATTGCTCCACGAGCATCTAATACATTAAATATATGACTAGCTTTCAAACATTGATCGTATGCAGGTAAAGATATATTTTTTTCAACTAATGATTTTGCTTCACTCTCATGCATATCAAATATTTTAAATAAATTTTCTGTATTAGCATGCTCAAAGTTATAAGCTGAAAATTCTTTTTCTGATTGATGAAAAACTTCCCTGTAATCAATACCTTCACCATTCCAAACTAAATCATAAACGTTTTTTTTCTGCTGGGTAAACATACAAATTCTTTCAAGGCCGTAGGTTATCTCCACTGACACTGGTTTACATTCAAAACCTGCCATTTGTTGAAAATATGTAAATTGAGATATTTCCATGCCATCACACCAAACTTCCCATCCAAGACCTGCGGCACCTAAAGTTGGGCTTTCCCAGTCATCTTCAACAAATCTAATATCGTGTTCTTTATGATTAATTCCTATTACTGACAAACTATTTAAATAAAGTTTTTTAATATTTAGTGGTGAGGGTTTTATTATAACTTGAAATTGATAATAATGCTGAAGTCTATTTGGATTATCTCCATATCTTCCATCGGTAGGTCTTCGTGAAGGTTGGACATAAGCTGCTTTCCATGGCTTGGGCCCAAGTGATCTTAAAGTAGTGGCTGGGTGAAATGTTCCAGCTCCAACCTCCATATCATAAGGTTGTAAAATTACACATCCATTTTTACTCCAAAACTTTTGAAGATTTATAATTGTATCTTGGAAAGTTTGAAATTTAGGTTTTTTTTTATTCTTTTTAGAGGCCATATTTTTGCCAAACTGATTTTTCCTCTAATATATTTGCTAATTGATCGACATGGTCATTTGAAGACGATAATTTTTTACTAAGCCAACTTTTTGATTTTTCGAATTTTTTAATAACAACATCCTCCCCAAATTTTTCTCTCAATATCTGATTTGCATTTCCTATATCATCTATCAAACCAAGATCTTTGGCTTTTCTACCTGACCAAAATTCACCTGAAAATAACTCTACTTCAGATTTTTTAAGTTTTGATGACCTGCTTTTTTCGACTACCTCTATGAAATCTTTATGTAAATCTAATTGGATATTTTTTAATCTTTCGATGTCTTCCTTTTTTTCATCTAGAAATGGGTCTAACGTACTTTTATTTTTTCCAGCAGTATGTACTCTTCTCTCAACACCTATTTTTTTTATCAATTCTGTGAAACCAAAAGAAGAGTAGATTACTCCTATCGAGCCTATTATTGAACTTGAGTTTGCATAAATTTCATCTCCAGCACATGCTATTAGATATCCACCTGAAGCTGCTACATCTTCGGCAAAAACTATTACTTTTTTTTTATTTTTTTTTGCCTGTTGTCTAATTAAGCTGTAAATTAGATGTGATTGAACAGGAGAACCTCCAGGAGAGTTTATTGTTATAGCAACACATGGTGCTTTTTTTAGAGAAAAAGCTTTTATAATAATGTCTTCTTGGCCAGAAAAATCTATACCTTGTTTAAATTTCCCTACATTCCCAATAACTCCACTTAGCTTAATATGTGGAATAATTTTTTTCTTTTTAAAAAAAGAGAGCATTTTTAATATTTATAGAATTTTTTTATGAATATAAAGACACCTTATAATTGAAGATTCAGGTGCGTCAATTGATAAGTATAAAAAGCAACCTATTATACTAATTTGCTTAATTAATGGGAAGTGTCATACAATTAAAAAACAAAATTAATAATTCATATTTTCAACTAAAAAATTCAGTTGAAGATAGATTGATGTTAGTTGAAGAAAAAATAAAGTCTAAATTAGAGAGCAAAGTAGACTTAGTTCAGAAAATGACAAACTATCACCTTGATACAGGCGGAAAGAGATTAAGAGCCTTACTAACTTTAGGTTCTGCCAAATTATGTGGATATGCAAAAGGAACTAGAGATATTAATTTGGCTGCTTGTGTAGAACTTATTCACTCAGCAACTTTAATGCATGATGATGTAATAGATAATGGATCTATTAGAAGGGGGAGAAGAACTTTAAACAAAGTTTGGGATAATCACTCTTCTGTTTTAGTTGGAGATTATTTACTTAGTAGATGTTTTGAAATGATGGTAGATGACGGAAATATTGAGGTTTTAAAATTATTATCTTCAACTTCCTCTAAAATTGCACAAGGAGAAGTTCTTCAATTACAACATAGAGGAGAGGTAGATATGTTGGAGGAAACTTATTTAAGAATTATTTCTGCGAAAACTGCTGAATTATTTGCAGCAGCTACCAAAGTTGGTGCAATTTTGTCAGATGTGTCATCAAAAGAAAAAGAGGCTTTAGAATTTTACGGAAGGAATTTGGGATTAACTTTTCAAATAGCTGATGATACTTTAGATTACAATTCTGAGTCAAAATTATTTGGAAAAAAAATTGGCAAAGATTTTTATGAAGGGAAAATTACTCTGCCAATAATCTTATTATTTCAAAAAGCAAATCTTAAAGAAAAGGAAAGTCTGAAAGGTATTTTTTTAAAAGATAGAAGAGATGAAAATGATTTTAATTATACATTATCTTTAATCAAACAATATGAAATTATTAAAGAATGTTATCTAAAAGCAAATCATTACATAAATTTAGCGTCAAACTCATTATCGATATTTAAAGACTGTAATGAAAGAAATATTTTTGAAAATTTAACTTCATTTAGTTTGTCTAGAGATTTTTAAGGACTTAAAAGACTTTTTGTCCAACTACCATTTTTATCTAAAGAATACTTTAATCTTTCATGTATTCTGTTATCTCCATCTAACCAAAATTCAATTGTGGAAGGTGTTAAATTCCAGCCAGACCAATGGCTTGGCCTAGGTACATTATCTTTGTCATTATATTTTTTTTTATAATTCTCTAAAGCATCTAAAAGTTCATCTCTATTTTGGAGAATACTACTTTGTTTTGAGGCCCAAGCACCTATTCTGCTATCATATGCTCTCGAGTTATAGTATTCATCAGCAGTTTGATCATCTACTTGTTTCAATGTTCCAACTATCCTTATTTGTCTTAGTAAACTTTTCCAATGAAAGCACATTGTAGCATTCGGGTTTTCTTTAATTTCATTACCTTTCTGACTGTTTAAATTTGTATAAAAAACAAATCCTTTTTCACTATGACCTTTAAGCAGAACCATTCTTACCGAGGGAATACCCTCTTTATTTGCTGTACCAAGTGCTAAAGCATTAGGATCATTAATTTCTTTTTTTTTAGCCTCCTCAAACCATCTTTGAAATAGTTCAAATGGATTATCAAGATCTAAGAAGCATTTATTAAGCCCAAGTGAGTTTTTTTGATTCATAATTTTAACAAAATAATCTATACAATATAAATAATGTCATTTAATACTTTTGGAAAGTCTTTTCGTTTTACAACTTGGGGGGAATCTCATGGTCCAGCTATAGGGTGTATTATAGATGGGTGTCCACCATTAATACCATTAAAAGAAGCGGATATTCAAAAAGAATTAAACAAACGAAAACCTGGGCAATCAAAGTTTACTACTCAAAGGAGGGAAAGTGACAAAGTTCAAATTCTTTCAGGAGTTTTTGAGGGAAAAACAACTGGGACACCAATATCATTGATAATTTACAATGAGGATATGCGTTCAAAGGATTATAATGATATCAAAGATAAATTTAGACCAGGACATGCTGATTTCACATATTTTAAAAAGTATGGAATAAGAGACTACAGAGGTGGTGGTAGATCATCTGCAAGAGAAACAGCTGCAAGAGTTGCAGCAGGTGCTGTGGCAAAAAAAGTTTTAGAAAATAAATTAGGAAAAAAATTCAAAATCACTGGAGCTGTAACCCAACTTGGAATATTAGGATGTGATACTAATAAATGGGATGATAAAATAATTTCTAAAAATCCATTTTTTTGCCCAGATAAATCAATGTTAAAAATTTGGGAAAAATACTTATTAAGTATTAGAAAAGCTGGATCGTCATGTGGAGCGATAATCGAAGTAAGAGCGAACGGTATTCCTGCTGGATTAGGAGCACCTATATACTCAAAATTAGACTCTGACATAGCATCAGCTATGATGAGTATAAATGCTGTAAAAGGAGTTAATATTGGCTCAGGTATGAACTCAGCACAATTGTCAGGTGAGGAAAATTCAGATGAAATTTCTCAAAAAAGAAAGAAAACAAAATTTAAATCTAATAACGCTGGAGGAATTCTAGGAGGCATTTCTTCGGGCCAAGAAATAATTGTTTCTTTTGCTGTAAAGCCAACTTCTTCAATTTTAAAAAGTAGAAAAACAATCAATAAATTTGGAAAGAATACAAGTATATCAGTAAAAGGTAGACATGATCCCTGCGTAGGTATTAGAGCAGTACCTGTGGGTGAAGCAATGTTATCTTGCGTTTTATTAGATCATTATCTTCTACATAAAGCTCAGTGTAGTTAATTCTGTTTTTTCAAAACTATATTAGAATTTAGTAAATCTAAAACTTTTTCCTCGATTGAAACTGAGTCAAGATTTGCAACTTTATACATTTTATCTGGAGTATCTTGATCAATAAAAATATCTGGTAATGTTAACGCTCTAAATTTTAAATTAGTGTCCATTAAACCTTTTTTTGTCAAAAAATTTACCACATGAGATCCAAAACCACCAATTGAACCCTCTTCAATTGTCATGATTGCTTCATGAGTTGTAGCTAATTGCCAAATGAGATTTTCATCTAAAGGTTTTGCAAATCTGGCATCAACAACTGTTATTGGTACACCTTTTTTTGATAAATTTTCTGCAGCCTTCAAAGTCTCGCTCAATCTTGCTCCAAAATTTAGGATCGCTAATTTTTTTCCCTCTTTGATAATTTTTGATTTCCCTATCTCAATTTTTTCATTTATTGAGGGTAGAGTTGAACCTAATCCTGTTCCTCTTGGATACCTAAATGCGCAAGGTCTATCGTTTATCTCGGTTGAGGTATTTATCATTCTTACAAGTTCGGCTTCATCACTTGCTGCCATGACAATAAAATTTGGTAGAGTTGTTAAATATGTTGTATCAAAACTTCCAGCATGTGTTGGTCCATCAGCCCCAACGAGTCCCGCTCTATCAATCGCGAATCTGACTGGTAAACTTTGAATTGCTACGTCATGAACTACTTGATCATAAGCTCTTTGAAGAAAAGTAGAGTAAATAGCAGCATAGGGTTTAAAATTTTCGGTAGCTAAACCTGCAGCAAATGTAACAGCGTGTTGCTCAGCAATCCCAACATCAAAAGTTCTGTCAGGAAATTCTTTACGAAAATTATTAAGTCCAGTCCCATCCGGCATAGCTGCAGTTATTGCTACAATTTTACTATCTTTTTTAGCATGTTGAATTAAAGTATCAGCAAAAACCTTTGTGTATGAGGGTAATTTACTCGTTCCTTTTAATTGTTCACCAGTTTTAACATTAAATTTTGATACTCCATGATAATTATCCTTTGCCTCCTCAGCAAATGTATAACCTTTTCCTTTTTTTGTTTTAATGTGTATTAAAATTGGTCCCTCGTGTTTGGAGTCTCTAGCATTCTTTAAAATAGGAATTAACGAATTCAAATCATGACCATCAATTGGACCAATATAATAAAATCCGAGTGAACTAAACAAGGTTCCACCAGTCACAGCTGATCTTAATAAATCTTCTGCTTTACCAGCCTTAGCACTAAATCTTTTTGAAAAAGCTGACATAATTAATTTAATAGTCTCTCTAAGACTAAAATAAATCTTTCCTGAAAAAATTTTTGCTAAATAAGTGCTCATAGCTCCAACTGGTCTAGCGATTGACATATCATTATCATTTAAAATTACGATCATCTTAGTTTTTGAAGCACCAGCATTATTCATAGCTTCATAAGCCATTCCTGCACTGATTGCCCCGTCTCCAATTACTGCAATTACATTGTCTGATTTATTAGACAGTTTGTTTGCTTCTGCTATACCTAAAGCTGATGAAATTGATGTTGAGCTGTGTGCAGCACCAAAGGGATCGTATTCACTCTCTGATCTTTTTGTAAAACCAGAAAGACCATTTCCTTGTCTAAGAGTTCTTATTCTATCTTTTCTTCCGGTTAAAATTTTATGTGGATAGCACTGATGACCCACATCCCAGATTAACTTATCATTGGGTGTATTAAAAATATAATGTAAAGCTACAGTTAATTCTACAACTCCAAGACTAGCTCCAAGATGACCACCGGTCACCGAGACAGCATCAATCATTTCCTCTCTTAATTCATCAGCAACTTTTTGTAATTTTGACTCAGGTAATTTTTTTAAATCTGATGGAAAATTAATTTCATCTAATAGTTCGTATTTTTTTTTCATTTATTTCTATTCAAAATATAATTTAATGTTTCTGACAAATTTCTTGATTTAGATCCATATTTTTTTAATTTAATTTTTATTTTTAAGATTAAATTATTAGCATATTTAATAGTATTTTTGTATCCTAGTAAACTAATTAGAGTTGCTTTTCCTTTTTTTTTATCCTTACCAGTTTTTTTTCCTGCAACAATCAAACTTCCTTTATAATCAATCAAATCATCTGCGACCTGAAATAACAAACCTATATCAGCACCAATATTTTCAAATTTTTTTATATCATTCTTGTTTTTTTTCTTAATTATCAATGGTGCAGCACAACAAAAACTAAAAAGTTTTCCAGTTTTTTTAATTTCCATCTCTTCAATCTTTTTTTTAGAAATTTTCTTACGTTCATAATTTAAATCTAAATATTGTCCCCCTGCTATTCCAAGATGACCTGAGCTTTCAGAAATTTTATTTATTAAATCAATTTTAGTTTTTTCACTAATTCTTAAGTCTTTATGGCTCAAAATTTCAAAAGC
Organism: Candidatus Pelagibacter sp.; assembly: GCF_052049575.1. Classification (GTDB taxonomy): domain Bacteria; phylum Pseudomonadota; class Alphaproteobacteria; order Pelagibacterales; family Pelagibacteraceae; genus Pelagibacter. Next base: position 483,525 of record NZ_JBNGZQ010000002.1, read on the forward strand.
CATTGTTAAAAGTGAATTTCCAGCTAAAACTGCAGTAGCCTCTCCAAATTTAACATGTGCTGATGGTTTGCCTCTTCTTATAGAGTCATCATCCATACATGGTAAATCGTCATGTATTAATGAATACGCATGAATACATTCAACCGCAGCACCAATAACGATAAGAGTTTTATAATCTAACTTAAATAGAGACCCAACATCAATTAAAATTTTGGATCTTATTTTTTTTCCTCCAGAAAAAAGACCGTATTTCATTGCAACTATTAAATTTGATTTTTTTTGTTTGGCAATAAATCTTCTTAAAAACAAATTTGTATCTTTTGCAATTTTATTTAATTTTCTTTGCATTATTTTTTTTGATTAATCTTGGATATTTTTTCTTTTGTTTTCTCACTTATTTCTTTGGTATTTTTTTGAAATTTTTTCTCAATTATATTATTGAGTTTAATTAAATCTTGATACTTATCTAAAGAGTTTCCTAAATCCTTTTGATTTTCCAATTCTTCAATCATCTTATTTGCCTCAGTGGTTAATTCTTCAAGAGATAATGAATTATAATCATTTGGTAAATTTTTATCTTTCATATAATACTCTCAAATAATACATGAAAATTAATCTTGCAAATATTAAAAAAGCGAGGAATCTCTTAAATAAAAGAGAGTGTGTTGCTATACCAACTGAAACTGTTTATGGAATAGCTGGGAATGCATATTCTGATACAGCGTGTAAAAAAATATTTAGATTAAAAAAAAGACCAATGAATAACCCTCTGATTATTCATTATTATGATTTAAAAAAATTGAAAAATGATTGTGATCTAAACGCTGATTTTTTAAAATTATATAAAAGATTTTGTCCTGGGCCAATAACATTTATCTTAAATCAAAAAAAAAAATCAAAAATTTCAAAAGTAGCAACTAATAAAAAAAATACTCTTGCTGTGAGATTTCCAAAACATCCAGTAGCAAGAATTCTGTTGAAATATTTGAAATTTCCTATCGCAGCACCTAGTGCAAATATATCTTCAAGAGTTAGTGCAGTAACTTCTTCAGATGTAATAGACGATTTTGGAAAAAAAATTAAGTATGTACTTGAAGGTGGAAGATCTTCAGTTGGGGTTGAGTCTACAATTATTGATCTAAGAAAAAAACCAAAAATTTTAAGATTAGGTGGTTTAGAAGTTGGAAATATCCAAAAAATATTAAAGAAGAAAATTTCAATAAATACAAATCCTTCAAAGATTTCAGCTCCTGGCCAATTAAAAATTCATTATTCACCTGGAATCCCAATCAGACTCAATGTTAAAAAAATAAAAAAGGATGAGGCTTTTTTACTAATTAAGAAAAATAAGATTAATAAAACGAACTATTATTTTTTATCAAAAAAGGGCAATTTAAAAGAAGCTGCAAAAAATCTGTATACCATTTTGAGAAAGATAAAAAAAGATAATTACAAATCTATAGCTGTAGACAAAATCCCAAATATAGGAATCGGCAAAACTATTAATGATAGATTAATAAGGGCTTCAAAATTTTAATGACTATTCCTCTTGAAATAATTGATTTATCAAAAACTTATGACACAAAAGAAGCTGTTCGAGATATTTCTTTTAAAGTAAATGAAAATGAAATCATTGGAATTCTTGGACCTAACGGATGCGGTAAAACTACAACAATAGGTATGATACTAGGATTACTAAAGCCTACTAAAGGGAAGGTTCTTATAAATGGTATTGAAATTGAAAAACAAAGAGTTGAATTATTGAATAAATTAAATTTTATTTCACCATATATTGAGTTACCAAAAAAATTAACTGTAAAGCAAAATCTTGAGGTTTATGGAAGACTTTATGATGTTAAAGAACTTGGAATTAAAATTGATTATCTTTGTGAAAAATTAAGGCTTAATGAATTTATTAATAAAATAACAGGAGAACTTTCCTCTGGTCAAAAAAATAGGGTCAGTCTAGCTAAATCAATAATTAATGATCCATCAGTTCTTCTTCTTGATGAACCAACTGCATCTCTAGATCCTGAAACAGGAGATTTTGTTAGGAGTTTTTTAGAGGAATACCAAAAAGAAAAAAAAACCTCTATTCTGCTTGCTTCGCATAACATGGCAGAAGTTGAGAGATTATGTTCTTCAGTTCTAATGATGAATAAAGGATCTATTATTGATCAAGGAACTCCTGGTGAATTAATTAAGAAACATGGAAGGAGAAATATGGAGGAAGTTTTTTTAAAACTTACAAGAGATTTAATATGAATCTAAATAAAATGTATGGACTTTTTTTGAGACATTTTTATCTCATCAAAAGTTCTTTACCAAGAGTTTTGGATTTAATTTATTGGCCAACAATACAAATTATTCTTTGGGGATTTATTTCTAAATTTTTTTCAATTTATAGTGATTATTACAATAATACACTTGGAATAATTCTTACATGCGCAATTCTTTACGACATTCTTTTTAGATCTAGCATAAGCTTTAATATGCTTTTTTTAGAGGAAATCTGGAGTAGAAATTTTACGAATTTATTTATTGCTCCATTGAAGCTGAAAGAAATAATTATATCTTTAATTTTTACTGCTTTGATAAGGACATTAATCGGTCTAGTGCCCGCAATTATTTTAACTTCTCCACTATTTGGAGTTTCAATTTTAAAATTAGGTTTTCCACTCTTTATATTATTTTTAAGTTTGTACATATTTGGGATTACACTAGGTTTATTTGTGAGCTCAGGTTTAATGAGATACGGACCATCCTTTGAAAATATAGCTTGGTCATCATTATTTTTACTTGCTCCCTTAGGCTGTATCTACTATCCAATAGAAATCCTTCCTGAATTTTTCCAAGTAATTGCAAAAGGCTTACCATTAGTTTACATTTTTGATGAAACCAGAAATATTTTAATAAATGGTCTTGTAGATTACGAAAATATAAAACAAGCTTATTTATTAAATTTAGTTTATTTAATTTTTGGAATAGGACTGTTTTATCTATCTTTTTTAAGAGCGAGAGTAAAAGGGACTTTAATAAATATGGGTGAATAATTGGTGCGCCTGCTAGGAGTCGAACCCAGAACCTCCTGATCCGAAGTCAGGCGCTCTATCCAGTTGAGCTACAAGCGCATATCATATTAATATATCATTTTATGGAAAAAAAAATAAATTTGACAGTTGATAAGACCGAAAATGAACTCCGTGTTGATATTTTCATTAAAAAGAGAGAGGATATTATCAGTCGAACAAGAATAAAAAATCTTATTTTAGATAACAAGTTAAGAATAAATAATAAGGTAATAAATGATCCATCGAAAAAAATTTTTTTTAATGATGAAATAAAATTGGTCATACCTGAACCAAAAAAAGCTTCCTTGAAACCTTATGAGTTTAATTTAGATATAATATTTGAGGATAAAGATTTAATTGTTTTAAATAAACCGTCTGGAATAGTAATACATCCTGGTGCGGGTAATTTTGATAACACAATCGTAAATGCACTTATGAATTATAGTAAAAATTCTTTTTCTAACATAGGAGGTGAACTAAGACCTGGAATAGTACATAGAATTGATAAAAATACATCTGGGTTAATTGTTATCGCAAAAAATAATCAAACTCACGAACACCTCTCTAATCAGTTTAATCAACATACCATCCAAAGAGTTTACCAATTATTAATCTGGGGTAAAATTAGACCATCTAAAGGTAAAATAGAAACCTTTATTACAAGAAGCTCAAAAAATAGACAAATGATGGAGGTTAGTAAAAGTAAAGGAAAAAAAGCAATTACAAATTACAAAACTTTAGAAATTTTTGAAAATAAAAATATTCCAACTTTTAGTTTATTGGAGTGTAAATTAGAAACAGGCCGAACTCATCAAATAAGAGTTCACATGAATTATTTAGGTAACAGTATAGTTGGCGATGATAAATATAAAAAAAAGTTTAAAAAACTTAAAGATATTGAACCATCATTAGAAAAAATTTTAACAAAATTAAACAGACAATTTTTGCACGCTAAAACATTGGGCTTTATACATCCAAGAAAAAATAAGCAGATGATTTTTAATTCAATTTTACCGAATGAGCTTGAAATAATACTAAAAACACTAAGAAATATAGGTAAATAAAACATTGAAAAATTTTTAATATTAATTAGATAAACTGTCTATGAGCACAACTATGAATAACAATCTACCCATTTTAAGTAATGAAGGTGGCCTGTCTGCATATCTAGAGCAAATAAAAAAATTTCCAATGCTTGATGCAGAAGAGGAGTACATGCTCGCTAAAAATTGGAAAACGACAGGAAATATTAAGTCAGCAGAAAAACTTGTAACAAGTCATTTGAGATTAGTGGCGAAAATTGCAATGGGTTATAAAGGTTATGGTCTCCCAATTAACGAGATGATCTCTGAGGGCAATATTGGACTGATGCAAGCTGTCAAAAAATTTGAGCCAGAAAAAGGTTTTAGATTAGCAACTTATGCGATGTGGTGGATAAAAGCTTCTATTCAAGAATATATCTTAAAATCTTGGAGCTTAGTAAAAATTGGTACAACTACTGCACAAAAAAAATTATTTTTTAATCTTAAAAAATTAAAAAATCAAATTGCACCACAGGCTGAAGGTGATTTAAGAAATGAGCATGTAAACGAAATCGCTGAAAAATTAGATGTGAGTAAAGAAGAGGTTGTCTCAATGAATCGTAGGCTATCTGGAAAAGAATTTTCTCTTAATGCCCAAGTCGGTGAGGATGGTGATGAATGGCAAGATTGGTTAGTAGATAAAGAATTAGATCACGATCTTAAGTTTGCTCATCAAGAGGAAATGAAACAAAGAAAAGATCTATTAAAAGATTCAATTAAAGTTTTGAATGATAGAGAAAAGGAAATATTATATTCAAGAAGATTGAGTGATGATCCAACTACTTTAGAGGATTTAAGCAAAAAATATAAGATTAGTCGTGAAAGAGTAAGACAAATTGAAAATAAAGCATTTGAGAAACTACAAAAGCACATGCTTTTGCTTGCTAAATCAAAAAATCTTTTACCTGTAAATTAAATCTCAAAAGGATTTTCAACTAAGATTGTGTCATCCCGTTCAGGACTAGTTGATATACTTGATATTTTTGCTCCAATAAAGTCTTCAATTGCAAATAGATATTTTTTTGCATTCTCTGGTAGGTCGTTAATATTTTTGACCCCATTGGTTGAAGTTTTCCATCCATCAAAAGTCTTATATATAGGTTTAATTTTAAGTTGATCTTCAACTGCTGCTGGAAGGTAGTCTATTTTTTTTCCATTAAGATCATATTCGACACACATCTTAATTTCATCTAGTTCATCCAAAACATCTAGTTTTGTGAGTGCAATTCCATCAATTCCAGAAATTTTTATTGTCTGTCTCACCAAAACACCATCAAACCATCCACATCTTCTTTTTCGACTTGTAACGGTTCCAAATTCTTTGCCTCTTGTACCTAATAACTCACCTATTTTATCTACCAACTCTGTTGGAAAAGGTCCTTCACCTACTCTTGTCGTGTAAGCTTTGGTTATTCCTAATACATAATGAATTGAGTTAGGCCCACATCCGGTTCCTGTTGCAGCACTTGAGGCCACAGTATTGGAAGAAGTTACAAAAGGATATGTTCCATGGTCAACGTCTAGTAGAATTCCTTGTGCACCCTCAAATAATATTTTTTTCTTTTGTTTCTTAAATTGATCAATCTTAAGCCATACTGGTGCTGAAAATTTAAGAATTTCAGGAGCGATTTTTAAAAGATCATCTTTAAGCTGATTTTTCTCAAATATCTTTTTACCTAAACCTTTTCTAATAGCGTTATGATGTAATAAAACTGTTTCTAATCGTTGGTTCAAATTTTTTTCTGATCTAAGATCCATTACTCGAATTGAACGTCTTCCAACTTTATCTTCATAAGCAGGTCCAATACCTCTTCTTGTCGTTCCAATTTTGCTTTTACCTGCTGCATCTTCTCTTATTTCATCCATTTCTCGGTGAAATGGTAAAATTAGATTTGCAGCCTCAGAAATCATGAAATTTTCTGAATTTACATCTACACCCTTTTCTCCAATTTCTTTAATTTCATCCAATAATGCCCAAGGGTCGACAACAACACCATTTCCAATAATAGAAACTTTATTTTTTCTGACTATTCCTGAAGGAAGCAATCGAAGTTTGTAAGTTACTCCATCTATAACTAAGGTATGTCCAGCATTATGACCACCTTGAAATCTAATTACAACATCAGCTTGTTCTGATAGCCAATCCACAATTTTTCCTTTTCCTTCATCTCCCCACTGTGAACCAACTACTGCAACATTTTTCATTATTTATATATTTTTTTTAACTCAATAGAATTTAAATGATTTATCGGACCATGACCTGTACCAATTTTAGGGTTTGTTAATATAGCAGAATTTACATATTTAACTCCTAACTCACAAGATCTCTTTAGAGTTTTTCCACATGAAAAAAAAGAAGTGATCGCAGTTGATAGTGTACAACCTGTGCCATGAGTATTTTTAGTGTTAAATCTTCTATTTGAAAATACTTTAATCTCTTTTTTGTTAACAAATATATCGTGTACCTTTTTTGATTTTAAATGACCTCCTTTCACTAATACATTTGGTGTACCCATTTTTATGAATTCATTTGCAGCAAGAATCATATCATTTTTATTTTTTATTTTAATGCCAGTTAGGATTTCAGCTTCAGGAATATTAGGTGTAATTAAAGATACTTTATTTAATAATTTTTTTTTCATTAATTGTACAGCGGAGTCTGTGATGAGCTTTGAACCACCTTTAGCAATCATTACTGGGTCTAAGATAATCTTTTTAACTTTTATTTCGTTCAGTGATCTTAATACCTTATCTATTACTCTTGTAGAATGAAGCATTCCAATTTTTATAGCATTGGGCCTTATATCTTTAATTGTATGAATTATTTGATTATAAATTTCATTTGGTGGAATAGGTATTACTGATTTCACACTTTTTGTATTTTGGACTGTGACTGCAGTTACTGCTGTCATAGAATACACACCTAGACTAGTAGCAGTTTTAATGTCTGCTTGAATGCCTGCACCACCTGATGAGTCAGATCCTGCTATGATTAAAATTTTTGATTTTATTTTCAAATTATCTAATTTTTTTCAAAATAATATTAACACATTTTACAAGAAGTCTTTTATTTTCACTTTCTCCCATAATTCTTATTTTTGATTCTGTTCCCGATTTTCTTACAAGAATTCTGCCACTACCTTTTATTAATTTTGAAGCTAGTCTAATAGATTTTTTAATTTCAGGCTTGTTGATTATATTTTTATTTTTTACTTCAATATTTTTAAGTAATTGTGGGGTTTTCTTAAATTTTTCAAAAAATTCGCTGGCTCTTTTTCCTTTTCTAAGAGCAAATAAAGACTCCAGTGCTACAAGTAAGCCATCTCCTGTAGTTGCAAATTTACCTAGAATAATATGTCCTGATTGTTCTCCACCTAAATTAAACTTATTTTTTTGCATTACCTCTTTTACGTATCTATCACCAACATTAGCACGTATAAATTTTATTCTTTTTTTTTTGAAATACTTTTCAAGGCCATAATTTGACATTAATGTTCCAACAACCCCGCCTTTTAACATCTTTTTATTTTTCCACCTTGTTGCTAACGCAGCAATAATTTGGTCACCATCTATAATATTACTTTTTTCGTCACACATAATTATCCTATCTGCATCACCATCTAGTGAAATACCCATGTGGGCCTTATACTTTTTAACTGCAGATTTTATTTTTTCAGGAAATGTGGAACCACAGTTTTTGTTAATATTTAATCCATTAGGATTAACTCCTATTGCAATCACCTTTGCTCCCAAAGATTTTAATAATTCTGGTCCAGCTTTGTACCCTGCTCCATTTGCACAATCAATTACAATTCTAAGTCCTCTTAAATTGAATTCTTTGGTAAAATTTTTTTTTAATATTTTGATGTAATCATTTGTACCTGTCTCTAATCTTTTTACTCTACCTAATTTTTCTGGCTTAGAGAGATTTTTGATGATCTTTTTATCTATTAAACTCTCAATTTTTTTTTCTATTTTATCTGATAGTTTCATACCATCAGGTCCAAATAGTTTTAATCCATTATCATTGTGAGGATTATGAGAAGCTGTAATCATAATTCCCATATTTGCTCTCATAGCTTTTGTGAGCATCGCTAAACCATTAGTGGGTAATGGTCCCAAAGTATATACATGCATACCTGCTGATGCTAGTCCTGATACAAGTGCTGGTTCTAAAGTGTATCCAGATAATCTAGTATCTTTTGCAATTATTGCGGTTTGTTTTCTTTTTTTTTGAGATTTAAAATATGTTCCACTAGCTAAGCCAAATTTAAAAAACATGTCTCCATTAATATTTTCACTATTAATAGCTCCCCTAATACCATCGGTACCAAAATATTTTTTTGTCATTAATTATTTATTATATTCTTAAAGATCTTTAAGCCTTGTATTGTTTCATTAACATCGTGAATTCTTAAAATTTGAACACCTTGCATCATAAGATATATTGATGAAGCTATTGTTCCCCCATTTCTGAATTTACTATCATTTTTTCCAGATATCTCCTTAATAAATCTTTTTCTTGAGTTACCTACAAGTATAGGAAAACCAAGAGAATGGAAAATAGAAATATTGCGTATCAAACTCATATTATGTTTCAAATTTTTTCCAAAACCTATGCCGGGATCTAGAATAATTTTATTATGCTTAATACCTTTCAATCTTAGAAGTTTTATTTTTTTTTCAAAAAAATCATATATATCTAGCAACTCATTTTTATATCTAGGATTTTTTTGCATATTTTCGGGAGTTCCTTGTGAATGCTGAATTACAAATGGTACTTTATATTTCTTTAATATATTTAAAGTTTGATTGTCAAATTCTAATCCTGAGACATCATTAATTAATTTTACTCCTAAATTTATTCCTTTGCTCATAATTTTAGACTTTCTGGTATCTAAGGAAATTGGTATTTTTTTCTTAATTAATGAATTTAAAATTTTTTCAATTCTTTGCCATTCTAAATTTTCTCTAATCACTTTTGATCCTGGCCGTGTTGACTCACCACCAATATCAATCAAATTGGCGCCACAGTTGAGTAAATTAATCGCGTGATTAATTCCTTTTTTTTTTGAATTAAATTTTCCGCCGTCTGAAAAGCTATCAGGTGTTAAATTTAATACACCCATTATATTAGGTATCTTTGCAAAATTTAAACTTGAAAAATTTTTTTTTTTTGATTTAATTTTTTTTAAATCGGAATTTATTTTTTTCCTAATTAATTTAGGCAAATATTTTATTTGATTAACAAATATCTTTTTTTTTGAATTTCTTGTTAATATCTCTATTTGATCAAATGAAATTTCTTTTATTCCGTTAAGTGGTATAGCTTTATTTCTTTTAACTAATTTTTTTGAGTTATTTCCATAGTAGAAATTACACAATCTTGTGTAATGTCTAGACATTAAGATTAATGAACAATTTTAGGTTTAAGTCCCATTGCACCTAAAGCTGAGCTCTTATCATCATCGACTTTTAGATCTTGTTTATCAGCAGGGTATATATTTTTAGTAATTATATTTTCGATTTCTTCACCTGTTAATGTTTCATATGTCATGAGAGCTTTTGCAATTTTATGCAAATCATCAATTTTTTCGGTTAAAATTTCTTTAGCTTTGTTATAGCCCTCATCAACTAATTTTCTGATTTCTTTATCAATCTTTTGAGCTACTTCCTCAGAAACTGATTGTGTTTGAGTCACAGATCTTCCTAGGAAAACTTCCTCTTGATTTTCACCATACTCAACTGGACCCATTTCTTCACTCATGCCGTATTTTGTGACCATGGCTCTTGCAAGTTGAGTTGCTTGATTTATATCTGAACCACTTCCTCCACCTGCACCCGTTGAAATATTATCTTTTCCGAAAATTACTTCCTCTGCCACTCTTCCTCCAAAACAGACTGCTAATCTTGCTTTCAAGTATTTGATTGAATGACCATGTTTGTCTCTTTCAGGTAAATTCATTACCATTCCTAAAGCTCGACCTCTTGGTATAATTGTTGCTTTATGTATTGGATCGTAGCTAGGCATATTAAAAGAAACTAAAGCGTGTCCACCCTCATGATATGCTGTTAATTTCTTCTCATCCTCAGTCATAACCATTGATCGTCTCTCAGCTCCCATCATTACTTTATCCTTTGCTTCTTCAAATTCATTTAAAGTAACAATTCTTTTATTTTTTCTAGCTGCTAATAATGCCGACTCATTAACTAAATTAGCAAGATCAGCACCTGAAAATCCAGGAGTTCCTCTTGCTATAGTTCTCAAATTTACATCAGGAGCCATCTTGATCTTTTTAACATGCACTTTAAGGATTTTTTCTCTTCCAATTATATCTGGATTAGAAACTACAACTTGTCTATCAAATCTACCAGGTCTTAATAATGCAGGATCAAGAACATCAGGCCTGTTTGTTGCTGCAATTATAATGACACCTTCATTAGTGTCGAAACCATCCATCTCAACAAGAAGCTGATTAAGGGTTTGTTCTCTCTCATCATTACCTCCACCTAGACCTGCGCCTCGACTTCTTCCTACAGCGTCAATTTCATCAATAAAAATTATACAAGGCGAATTTTTTTTTCCTTGCTCGAACATATCTCTCACCCTTGAAGCTCCCACGCCAACGAACATTTCTACGAAATCTGATCCAGATATAGTAAAGAAAGGAACGCCTGCTTCACCAGCAATCGCTCTAGCTAGTAAAGTTTTACCTGTACCTGGCGGACCGACAAGAAGTGCACCTCTAGGTATTTTTCCACCTAACCTACTAAATTTTTTTGGATCTTTCAAAAACTCAACAATTTCTTCGACTTCCTCTTTTGCTTCTTCTACTCCAGCAACATCATTAAAGGTCACTTTGCCTTTCATTTCATTCATCATTTTTGCTTTAGATCTTCCAAAGCCCATCGCTCCACCTTTTCCACCTTGCATTTGTCTCATAAAGAAAATCCAAACTGCTATTAACAATAACATTGGAAACCATGAAAGTAGGACACCAAATAATGAAGGCATCTTTTCTTCTATAGGTGCCGCGGATATACTCACACCCTTCTCAGAGAGTTTTTCTATTAAATTAGGATCATTTGGTGAATAAGTTTTAAAGCTTTTACCATTAGCATACACACCATTTATGTTGTTTCCTTGAATCTCAACTTTTAATACCTCTCCTTCTTCTACAGACTCCAAAAATTCTGAGAAAATTACCTCATTAGAACTTCTAATGTTTGATTGAGGATTCTTAAACATATTGTAAAGACCAATCGTTAAAAAAACGATTATTGCCCACATTGCTAAGTTTTTAAGATTCATGGCTATAAGATAAGAATTATTATTAATTAAACAAGCCTATTTTTAGCCTTCTTTTGTCAAAATCACAGTATGATTTACCATCTTAATGACGCATCCTCCTAATGTTTCTTTTCTTAGGTTTCGCTCTTTAATTTTATTCAAAATATTCTCTATTTTTTTACCTCTCACAAAATTAGGCTTTTTTCCAACTAAATGAATTAAATCAGACAAAGATCTAAAAATGATCTCGTGTGAATTGTCAAAAAAATTTTCTTTTAATATAAGTTGATTTTTTTCATAGTTAAAAATCGAGTTCACTCTCTTATTCTTTTCAACATAAAACTTTATTGATTGGTCCGACTTTTTTAAATTTTCTATTGTTAATTGAAATTTTTTCTTATCAAGGCCAAAACCATCAAATTCCTTAATTAAGTTTCTTATTCTAATTCTATTGAATTTAATATCATCATTGGTTGGATCATCCACGTAGAAATTAAATATAAATTTCGATAAAAATATTAAATCTTTTTTGTCAAATTTTATCAAAGGTCTAATTAAATTTATATTTTTTATTTGAGTGTTTGTCCCAAGTGACACAAGTCCTTTTAGACCACTCCCTCTAGCCATTCTTAGAAAAAAGTTTTCAATTAAATCGTCCATGTGATGACCTAAAATTAGGTTATTAATTTTAAGTTTTTTGCATTTAGAAAATAAAAGCTCATATCTTTTACTCCTGGCTAAGGATTGGATATTGCTCATAGGTTTTTTCCCCTTCCAAGTAAGAACTTGAGAATTGATATTTAAAAATTTAAGAATTCCTTTTACTTTATGAGCCTCATAAGTAGACTCTTTTCTAAGCTTATGATCTACAATAAAATACTTTGGATTTAGGTTCTTTTTTAAAGAGTATATTTTTGTTAAAAAGGCTAAAGCCAAACTATCTGGTCCTCCAGATACTGCAACTATAAAATTAGTATCTATTTTGAATGACCTTTCAAATTTTTTAAAAATTTTATTTACTTTTTGATTTAAAAGTTTTGATTTATAGATTTTAGGAATTTTTTTTCTTACACTCAAATTTTTGAGACTCATACTTTGCTTTTTGAATAACAGACTGGTTTGCGTCTGGATATTGTTTTTCAACACCACTTATCATTTTACAGCCTTGATCTTTTTCTCCAATCTGTATCATTGATACACCCAGCTTTAATAAATTAATAGGAGCTTTTTCTCCTTTAGGGTATTTTTGATAACCTTCTAAATAAGCTGAAGCAGCATCAGTATATAATTGTCTTATTCTAAATGTTTCAGCATACCAATATTGTGCGTTACCTGCCAATTTATGATCAGGATTAGAAATTACAAATTCTCTAAATGCTCTTTCAGCAGTAGGGTAATCTCCAACTTTTAAGAAACTCGTCGCAAATTCATATTGCTCAGGCGCTGGAACATCTGGTAAAATTTTTTCTTCTGCTTGAAATGTCTCAGTAACGATTGTTGCTGTCGTTTCAACTGATTGTATTTTTTGAGTTGTATCGCTTGTAGAATTATCTTTATAAGATATTGAACCTAAATCTTGTGGTTGAGATGAGCCTGGTAAAATTTCTGTATCTGTTTCTGAACTTTTTTTTGAGGTCAAATTTATAGTTTCACCATTTGATAAAGCGGTTTCTAAATCTTGAAATCTAAGTTGATTATCTGATTGAACTTTAGAAAGTCTATTTGATAACTTATCTAGCTTAAAATTTATTTCTTCAAATTTATTAGTGAGTTCCTGAAACTGATTTTCAATTTCAGATAATTTCAACAAATGTCTTGTAAGTACATCCTCAGAGTTATTATCAACGTTTGATAAAGCTGAATTGGTGTTATTGAATTCGCTTGAATTTGAATAAACAGCTTTTTCAAGAGTTTTTAAATCTTTTTTAATCAGCTCTAGGGTATCGTATATATTATGATTGTCAGCGAAAGAGGGGAAACAAACTAAAAAATTAAATAAAAAAAAAATTTTGAATTTTAATAATTCTTTAAAGTATTTCATTCAATTAGGTTATGTCTAAAATAATGGCAAAAAAAAGACCTCTTAAATCATTATAATTTAAGAGGTCTTAAATATTAATTGAATATTTAATTTGCTTTAACGGTCACAGATCTTCTATTTTTTGACCAAGCTAATGGGTTAGACCCAGAGTCTACAGGTCTTTCTTTACCATAACTTAAAACTGAAATTCTGTCAGAAGATATTCCGTAAGTCATTAAATAATCTTTAGCTGCATTAGCTCTTCTCTCACCTAATGCTAAATTATATTCTCTTGTTCCTCTTTCATCAGCATGTCCTTCTAAAACAATTGTAATTTTAGAATTTTTTCTTAACCATGCAGCTTGCTTTCTAAGAGTTTCTCTTGAAGCTGTAGTTAGAACTGACTCGTTAGTTGCAAAAAATACCCTATCAGGAACACCTGAGGCTAAGTACTCAACTGTATCTGTTCCAGTATAAACATCACCTTGCATTTGCCCTGTAGATTTTTTTGATGTAGCACATGCAGAAAGTGCTAAACACGCAACTACTATTAAAAATCCGTTTTTTAGAATTTTGCTTAATTTCATTATTACTCCTTGATCAATATTTCTTTAATCTTAGTTTTTCACAACTAATTAGATCTTTCAAGGCTAAAAATCAAGCGAATTAATTATTAATTACTTAATAAAGATGACCATGATGGGTCTGATCCATCAGTTGGAGTAGGAACTTGTCTCTCATTATACCCCGTTAAATCTATGGACCATAATTTTGCAGAAAAACCCTTTCCTTTAGAATCTGTTTTTGTCTCCCTATAAAAAATCAGAACTCTCCCATTGGGTGACCAGGATGGAGCTTCTTGATAAAAATTTTCAGTTAATAATCTTTCACCACTTCCATCAGTTCTCATTACTCCTATATAAAATTTTCCTTTATGCAATTTTGTAAATGCGATTAGATCACCTCTTGGAGACCAAACTGGAGTACCATAAATTCCTTTACCAAAAGATATTCTTTTAACATTACTTCCGTCACTCTTCATTACGTAAATTTGTTGATAACCACTTCTGTCAGAGTTGAAAGAAATAAATTTTCCATCTGGAGAATATGAAGGTGATGTATCTATAGATGGATGATTGGTAATTTTTTCAACTATTCTATTTTCTAAATCCATTGTGTAAATTTCAGAATTACCATCCTTAGCAAAACTCATAATTATTTTTTTTCCATCTGGGGAAAATCTTGGTGCAAAAGTCATACCAGGAAAATCTCCTACAACTTCTTGGGTTCCTGTTTCAATGTCCAGCAAATAAACTCTTGGTAAATTTCTAAAATATGAAAGATAAGTTACCATTTGGCTAGTTGGATTAAATCTTGGAGTTAAAACAAGTTCATTTCCTAATGTTAAAAATTTATTGTTAGCACCATCTTGATCCATGATAGCTAATTTTTTTACTCTTTGAGTTTTAGGTCCCTCTTCTGCAACATATATTATTCTTGTATCAAAATAACCCTTTTCACCAGTTAATCTCTCATAAACTTTATCTGTAATTATATGACCAACACGTCTCCAATTATTTGGAACAGTTGTAAAAGCTAGCGCCATCATTTCTTTACCTGCAAGCACATCCCACAATCTAAATTCTACTCTTAGTTTTTCCTCCACATAACTAACTTTTCCAGTGATCAAAGCCTGAGCTTTAATTAAGTTCCAATCTTCAAATCTTGGTTTTAAATTTGCAATATCTGGTTCTTGCAAAAAAGCATCTTTATTCAATGGATTAAATAATCCTGATACCTTTAAATTATTTTCTACAATGGAAGATATTTCAGAACCGATATTTTTCTTTTTTAAAATACTCTCAAAATTTTTTCTTGATTCCTCATCTATAGACAGTGGAGAAACTGCAATAGGTAATGGATTTAGATTACCCCTTGTTATATCAACCTCAATTAAACCAAACGATTTTACTGGTATTAAAATTATAATTAAAGTTATTAAAACATTTTTCATTTTTTTATAGATTATATTAACCTTCTAACATTTCTCTTGCATCAAAATTTAACTGTAATTCTTTCCATCTTTCATAACCAGTGCTAGGAACTCTTAAAGGCTGACACAATTTAACAGCTCTTAAAGCACTTTCTGCTAATACTTTATAGAATCCTTGTCCTGGCTTATTCATTCTAGCATGATCTAAAATTTCTGACTTAATTACTGACCCATCTGGTTTTAATTCAAGTTTTATTCTGACAAGTAAATTTTCATTATATGGTAGTCCAAGTGGAATACTCCAACAACCAAAAATTTGTGCTTTTAATGCATCTTCCTCACTTAATGATAGCCCTGTATTCTCAAAATTTTTATTTTGGTCTTGGCTTAAATCTGGATTTTTCTTTAAAGTCTCTGCTTTGCTTTCTTTAGATTTATCAATCAAAGCGGCAATATTATTTGGATCAAATAATTCCTCTTTTTCAAATTCAGAAACTTGCTTTACTTCATTGTCAACTTTTTCAGGGTTTTGTTTATCCTCTTTTATTTTTTCAACTTTCTTTACTTTGTCATCTGGCATTGGGACAGCATCGGGCTTGATTTTCTTAACTTTTTTAGGTGGAGCTTGTTCTGATACTAATTTTTTTTCTTTTTCTTTTACTTTTTCAATTATTTTTTTTGCTTTGGGTGCAAATGGAATATTTGTTTTTTCCGTTATTTGAATTAATTCTACTGAAACGATTGGAGGAAGATCAATTGGTTTTTTTGCTAAAAAAGGAAGACTCATTGCCGTTAAAACAATAACAAATAGGTGTAAAACAGATGAAATTACAATACTCCTATTCACAAAAAAATTACCTTTCTTTGTATGGTTCTGAAATTAAAGCTACTTTTGTAAATCCTGAACCTGAAAGTAACCCCATAATTTCAAGGACTCTACCGTAATTAATAGTTTTATCCCCTCTTACATAAATTCTTGTATCAGTCCGATTTTTTGAGACCGCTAACACTTTTGCAATGATTTTTTCATATTCAACTTTTGACTCTTGAATAAAAATTTCACCTTTTGAATTTATAGTTAAAGTAAGAGGCTCTTGCTCTTCCGGGAGCGAGTCAGCTGAACTTTCTGGTAAATCAACCTGAACTCCTACTGTTAATAAAGGTGCAGTTACCATGAAAATAATTAGTAAGACCAACATTACATCTACAAATGGTGTCACATTAATTTCACTCATTGGTTCTTTTGATGAGCGATTAAACTTGAATGCCATTCTAGATAATAGTTAAAAATCTTTTAGAAAAGTTTTCTAGCTTTTGCGAATATTTTAAAGAGTCATTATTAAATTTATTGTATGCGATTACCGCGGGAATAGCTGCCAATAAACCTAATGCAGTAGCAAAAAGAGCTTCTGCAATTCCAGGTGCTACAATTGCTAAACTTGTATTCCTTGAAATTGCAATAGATTGAAAAGAATTCATTATACCCCAAACAGTCCCAAATAATCCTATAAAGGGTGCTGTTGATCCAACAGTTGCTAAAAAGGTAAATCCCTTTGTAATTTTAGACATTTGTTTTTCTATCCCAGTTTCTAACATTGAAGTCATTCTAGCATTCAAATCTGTTTTAGATCTTCTTTTAAGAAGATTTTGCATTGCGTCTTTAAAAATAAGTGCCATTGGGTCATTTATATTTCCCGGAAGATTGTTATAAAAAGACTCTGCAGATTTTGAATTCCAAAACTTAGTTTCGAATTCTTCTGAACTTTGATTTATTTTTTTAAATAATTTAAATTTTTCAAAGATTACCGCCCATGAATAAACTGAGCATGCAATTAGAATAATAATGACTGATTTTACAATTATATCAGCTCTTATAAATAAGTTCATAAGCGAAAAGTCAGCGCTTGATGCAAGTCCGACTGCTTGGGATGAAATATCAGCTTCCATAAGGACTTCTCACACTTAAATGTGTCATGAATTTGACTTCAAAAGTCAAAGATTAATCCTCTTTTTGGTGAGTTTCATAGTAAAAACTCGCAATTAGAATGGCATCAGCTTTGTTAGAGTCTTTTTTTTTTGAAAGTTGTGTTGAGAAATAAGGAAATATTTCAATTGCTCTTGTTCTACTAGCATCTTTTTGAGAATTAATTAAATTAAAATATTTTTTCCATTTAGCTGGTCTTACAAAAAACATTGGTAATCGCATTGCAGAACATATCCCTTTTAAAATCCCAAAAGACTGACCAAAATTAAACATACTAGTTACGCCTTGTCCTGGCATTGCAGAAACTTGTTCTATCACAACTCTAATTTCATCCTCTTTTTTATTAATTCTTTTTAAAAATTCGTTATAAATTTGGGCACCATTAACTTGTTTTTTATTTTTTTTACCCTCTGTCATGACTGGCATTTCAATTACTTCAAGAATTCTTCCATCTTTAAAAAAACAAATTGAGCCCGAAATACCTGGATCTATACCAATTATAAGCATATTCTATATTTAGTTTAAAAATTTAGCATTTGAATAAATATTTTGCACGTCATCATCATCTTCCAATATTTCAAAAAAACTAATTAGCTCCTTTTTTTTTTCTTCTGAAATTTCAACTGCGTTTAGAGGCACCCACTCTATTCCTGTCGAAATAAAATTACTTATTTTTTTCTCCAGCTCTTTTTTAACATTGTAAATATCATTTATTGAACACTGTATCTCATGAAATTCTCTATCCGATTTACACTCATTTGCACCAGCCTCAATAGCAAGTTCTAATATATCTTCATCCGAAATTTCATTTTTATCAATTTTAATTACTCCTAATTGAGAAAAATTATGTGATGCTGAGCCTTGAGTTCCCAAACTTCCTCCTGATTTTTGAAAAATTGTTCTTATATTAGAAGCAGTTCTATTTTTATTATCAGTTAAAGTCTCAACTATAACAGCAACTCTTTCGGGTCCAAAACCTTCATATCTCAAATTTTCAAAATTTGACTGATTGCTAATTGAGGACTTATCTATAGCTCTCGCTATATTGTCTTTAGGCATATTTGCAGACCTCGCAGCTTGCACAGCAGAACGTAATCTCGGGTTCATAGCTGGATCTTTATCACCTAACTTAGCTGCAACGGTAATCTCTTTAGATAGCTTAGAAAAGATTTTCGATCTTTCTTTATCAGCTTTACCTTTTTTGTGTTTTATACCTGCCCAATGAGAATGTCCTGCCATAAAAAATTAAGTATTTTTTAAAAGACCTCCAAATATATAACTATCGATACTATCTGCTAAGCCAGTTTCTAAATTACAATTTACTATAACTCCGCTCAATGAAGCTTCTCCATCAGCTGGAAAATGTTTAGTTGAATCCTTTTTCATGAATCTATTTATAGAATTATCTTTATTCATACCTATAACTGAGTCATAATCTCCACACATTCCAGCATCTGTTTGGTAAGCAGTGCCATTTTTTAAAATTCTTGCATCATTAGTAGGTATGTGGGTATGAGTTCCAATAACGAGTGTTGCTTTTCCATCAAAATAATGACCGATAGCATTTTTTTCACTTGTTATTTCTCCATGGAAATCAACAATCAAGAAATCATAATCTTTTTTTAAATTATATTTTTCTAAAAAATCTTTTGAAATTTTAAAAACATCATCACACTTTTTCATAAAAACATTTCCCATTAAATTTAAAACTCCCACCTTGTAATTTTTTTTTGATTTATAAATCTCAAATCCTCTACCAGGAGCAGGTTCAAATAAATTTTTGGGTCTTAATAATCTATTCTCCTTATCAATAAAATTCATTATGTCTTTTTGATCCCAAACATGGTTTCCAGTTGTAATAACATCAACTCCATTTTCAAAGAAATTTTGACAAATTTCTTTTGTTAAACCAACGCCGGTATCATCAGCATTCTCAGCATTAATAATTACAAAATCGATATTATTTTTTTGAATTTGATCTAATAAATCATTAGTTATCTTTCTACATCCTGACAATCCAACAACATCACCTAAAAATAAAATTTTCATAAAAAATTATTCATTTGTTATAATAAAATCTAACCCAATATCATAAATATTAGTTGGTATTTTTTTTACTTTTTGAAAAGAGTAGGCAAATCCAATTGTTAGAACTTTTTTTCGTTTTCTAACTTTCTTAATATACCTATCATAAAATCCTCCACCGTAGCCAATCCTATTAAAGTTTTTATCAAACGCTACAATGGGCACTAACAAAATATCGGGATATTTTACCATTTTTGAAATTGGTTCTGGTATTCCAAATTTATTTATAGCTAAGGGATCATTTGTTGACCATTGAAAGAAGTTCATTTGTGAATTTTTTTTTATTTTTGGCAATGTTATAATAAATTTTTTCTTCTCAAATTTTTCTAAGATTTGCAAAATATCTAATTCATAATTATACGGGTAATAACCACCAATTATCTTACCTAAAACCTTTTTTCTTTTTAAAATATTCAAAATTAAATCAAAATTAAAAGTGAATTTTTTAATTTTTTTTTGTTTCCTTATTTTTAATATTTTTTTTCTAATTTGAGATTTATTCACAAAGTTCTATTAAGATATTTTATCTATATTTGCTTTTTCAACAAAATTTGAAATCTCATCAGCAGCTGCATCAATTAACTTTTCATAGTGTTTTTGATTCTGCTCAATTTCATCTTTTAATTCTACTTGATTTTTACTCAAATTTTTAATTTCTTCCTCTTTTCTATCTTTATATTCATAAACTAATGATTTTAACTCTCTAAATTTATTTGAGAGCTCTTTTAATTCTGTCTTTTTCTGCTCAACTTTTTTTTTGGTTTCATGGTATTCATCCATTACTTTTACTGCAGTAATCAATAAAAGTTTATTTTCACCAATATTTCCTAAATCATTTTTTAAATCATTAAACTTTTGATTGATTTGTATTAATAATTCTTCAAGATGTTCTTCTTGTCCATCGTCACATGACAACAAAAACTCTTTGCCATTGAATTTTATAGTTACGTTTGCCATTTATCGATTTCATCCATTAAAGTATTAGTTTCTTGATTTAATTCATCTATTTTTTCTGAAAATTCTAATCTTTTTTTTTCTTCAATTTTTTCTCTATTTTGCAATTCTTCTAACTTTCTCGATAAATTTTCATGCTCATTTACTAAAGTTTGGTATTTTTTCTCTATTTCAGATTTTTCAATTTCTAATTGATTTTTTTGTTCTCCAAGAATTTCAATATTTTTTTTTATGTCTGGATTTTCTAGGTTTAAATTTTTTAGTTTCGTTAATGCTAAATTTAGCTTTTTTTCTTTTTCAAGAATAGAATTCATATATATATATTTATATTATTAAATAGAATCTTCTAAGTCTAGACAGGATAAATTTGAGTAAATTTTATAAAGAATTAGCTAATTGTATTAGATTTCTCTCAATTGATGCTGTTCAAAAAGCGAACTCAGGTCACCCTGGAATGCCGATGGGAATGGCAGATGTTGCTACAGTGCTTTTTAAAGATTTTTTAAAATTTAATCCAAAAAATCCTAGCTGGATTAATAGAGATAGATTTGTTCTTTCTGCTGGGCATGGATCAATGTTACTTTACTCTCTTCTTTATTTGACTGGTTACAAAAGTGTTTCTTTAAATAATATTAAAAATTTTAGACAATTGGAATCTATATGCGCCGGACATCCTGAATATCATCCAAATACTGGTATTGAAACCACTACAGGTCCATTGGGACAAGGAATCTCAAATGCAGTTGGGTTTGCAATATCAGAAGAAATTTTAAAAAAACAATTAGGGAAAAAAAAGATCAATCATAAAACTTACGTTCTCGCTGGAGACGGATGCTTAATGGAGGGTATTAGTCACGAGTCATTGAGCTTAGCTGGACATCTAAAATTAAAGAATCTTATTTTATTATTTGATAATAATTCTATATCAATCGATGGTCCCACTAACTTAGCTGTTTCAGATGATCACGAAAAAAGATTTAAGAGCTACGGATGGGACTTCTTAAGAATTAATGGTCATGATTTTAAAGAAATATCTAAAGCTTTAAAAAAAGCACAGAAATCAAAAAAACCTATCGCAATTTCGTGTAAAACAACAATCGGTTATGGATCTCCAAACAAAGGGGGTAAGGCTTCATCTCATGGAAGTCCATTAGGTGATGAGGAAATAAAACTGGTTAGAAAAAAACTAAAATGGAAATATGAGCCATTCAAGATTCCGACTGAATTATTAAGTGAATGGAGAAAAATTGGAGAAAAAGCCTCACAAAAAGCTCAGAAAAATAAAGTAAACTTTTCAAATTTTAAAAGTTTAAATTCATTTAAGAAATTAATTGAAAAAGTAAAAATTGAGTATACTAAAAATACTAAACTAATTGCTACAAGAAAATCATCTGAAATATTTTTAAACATTATAGCAAAGTTTCCTTACTTAATTGGAGGCTCGGCTGATTTAGCTGGATCAAATAATACTAAAACTAAAGATCATAAAATAATCAAACCAGGAGATTTTTCAGGAAATTATATTCATTATGGAGTTAGAGAGCACGCGATGTGTGGAATAATGAATGGTATAGCATTACACAGTAGCTTAATTCCTTATGGCGGAACGTTTCTAATATTCAGTGATTATTGTAAACCATCTATCAGACTAGCAGCGATGATGAAACAACAAGTTATATATGTTTTTACTCATGACTCTATTGGCTTGGGTGAAGATGGCCCAACTCATCAGCCAATAGAACAATTAACAAGTTTAAGATCTATTCCCAATTTAAACGTTTTTAGACCTTCAGACACCATTGAAACTTTTGAGTGTTGGGAATTAGCTCTTGAAAGTAAAAATACTCCAAGTGTAATTTCACTAACCAGACAAAGTGTCAATCCTGTTAGACTTGAAAATTCTCTTAAAAATAAATCATCTTTGGGTGCTTATGAAGTTTTGAGAACTGGGGATAATATAAGTGTAACAATTTTAGCAACTGGGTCTGAAACGAGTTTAGCAAATGATGTGGGTCATAAATTAGCCACAGATGGTATTTATTCCAAAATCATATCAATGCCTTGTCAAAAAATTTTTGATGATCAAAAAGAAGAATACAAAAAAAAAATATTAGGCGAAACTGAATTAATTGTATCTATAGAGGCCTCTGAAACGAATTATTGGAAAAAATATACTGGTACAAATGGATTAAATTTTGGAATTAACGACTTTGGAAAAAGCGCACCTTATAAAGAAATTTATGACCACTTTGATTTAGATTCTGAAAGTATTGTAAAAAAAATTAAAGAAAAATTATGAAAATTAAAATTGGTATCAATGGAATGGGAAGAATAGGGAGAATGATTCTTCGCTCTATTTATGAAGGAAACAAAAAAATAGAGATTATGCATATTAATAATAGAACAAATTCTGAGACTTGCTCAACTCTTTTAAGATATGATTCAATCCATGGAAAATTTAAAGCTGACATAAGCTATGATGAAAATAATCTTATTGTAAATAAAGACAAAATTTCTTTTGGTCAAGAAACTGATCTAAATAAGATTGATTGGAAGAAATATAGTGTTGATTATGTTTTTGAGTGTACTGGAAAATTTAATTCTAAAGATAAATTGCAACCACATCTAAATAATGGGGCAAAAAAAGTAATTGTTTCAGCTCCGTGTAAAAATGCAGATAAAACTGTTGTCTTTGGAGTAAATGAGTCTGAATTAAGTAAAGAAGATGAAATTATTTCTGCTGCTTCGTGCACAACAAATTGTCTGGCGCCAGTGGCTCATGTTTTAAATGAAAATTTTGGGATTGAGAAAGGTTTTATGACAACCATACATGCATTTACAAGTGATCAAAGAATTTTAGATAATTCACATAAAGATCCTAGAAGAGCTAGATCTGCTAGTCAATCAATTGTACCAACTTCGACTGGTGCATCTAAAGCAATAGGTGAAATAATTCCATCTCTTAAAGGTAAACTAGAGGGTGTCGCAATGAGAGTGCCAACCCCAAATGTTTCATTAATTGAACTTGTCTTTTGTACAAAAAAAGATGTGAACATAGAAAAAATTAATTCAGCGTTTGAGGATTTTAGTAAAAAAAGTAAAATTATTGAAATCACGAAAGAAAAACTTGTCTCTATTGATTTTAATCATAATCCTGCATCATCTATTATTGATACAAGTTTAACAAATGTGGTTGGTAAAAATATGGGAAAGATCTCAGCATGGTATGATAATGAATGGGGTTTTTCAAATAGGATGTGTGATATAGCTGAATACCTTCATAAGATTTCTTAATGAATAGTATAAAAGATCAAAAAAATCTTAATAAAAAAAAAGTTTTGTTAAGATTGGATTTAAATGTCCCATTAAAAAATGGTTCAATTACTGACGAAACAAGAATAAATAAGATTATCCCAATCATAGATTTTTTAATAAAAGAACAATCAAAGATCATAATAATTTCTCACGTAGGACGGCCAAAAGGTAAGGTAATTTCAGATCTCTCATTAAAACCAATTTGTGAAAATATTGAAAAAAAAATAAATAGAAAAATTAGATTAGTAAAAGAAGATATTTTTAAATTAAAAAAAGAGGATTTATTTAAAGATCCAAACGATCAAATAGTTTTTTTAGAGAACATTAGATTTTACAAAGAGGAAGAAAAAAATGACACTAATTTTGCACAACATTTAGCTAAACTCGCTGATTTATATGTAAACGATGCTTT
The DNA here is from genome assembly GCF_052049575.1 of Candidatus Pelagibacter sp. Lineage (GTDB taxonomy): Bacteria > Pseudomonadota > Alphaproteobacteria > Pelagibacterales > Pelagibacteraceae > Pelagibacter. Next base: position 507,732 of record NZ_JBNGZQ010000002.1, read on the forward strand.
TTCTTGCTCTCATAGAGCGCACGCTTCTGTGAGTAAAATTACTGAATTTCTTCCCTCTTTTGCTGGATTACAGTTGGAAACAGAAATTAGTGCCTTAAAAAAAGTTACAACAGAAATCAAAAAACCAATCACTTGTATTATTGGGGGATCAAAAATTTCGACAAAAATTGGAATAATCAAAAATTTAATATCTAAATTTGATAATATTATCATTGTTGGTGGAATGGCTAATAACATTATTAAATACAAAGGGAATCAAATAGGTAAATCAATTAAAGAGGAAAATTGTGATCTAATGATTAAAGAGATTTTTGAAACTTTAAAAAGTCATTCTTGTAAAATTATTTTTCCAGAGGACGTTTTGATTGGAAAAAATTTAGATGATGAACCTCAAATTAAAGAACTAGATAATATCAAAGATGATGATATCATTTTGGATATTGGTCCAAAGACATTAGATAAGATAAAAAGTATAATTAAAAATAGCGAAACAGTTCTTTGGAATGGACCAGCAGGTTATTTTGAAAATCCAAATTTTGCTAACGGTAGTTACAATATTGCAAAAGCTATAACAAAGAAAAATAAAAATAATTCAATTTACTCAGTTGTAGGAGGTGGAGATACGATAGCTCTAATCAATAAAATTAAAATGATAGAAAGTTTTAATTTTGTTTCAACTGCCGGTGGAGCATTTTTAGAATATCTTGAAGGAAAAGAGTTACCTGGTATAAAAGCTTTAAACTAATATGTCTGAATTAAATAACATAGCACTAAAAATACTTAATAATGGAAAAGGGATTCTTGCAGCTGACGAGAGTACTGCAACAATGACTAAAAGATTAGAGTCGGTTAAAGTTCAATCAACAGCTGAAAACCGTTTATTATTTAGAGAAACGTTGTTTAGCGCGTCTGGTATGACTGAATATATCGGAGGTGTAATTTTATACGATGAAACAATAAAACAAATAACCTCAAAAAAAAATAAAATCCCAGAATTAATTTCTGCTATGGGCAGTGTACCAGGTATTAAAGTTGATACTGGAGCAAAAGTTTTGGCTGGTTCACCAAATGAAAAAATTACTGAGGGTTTGGATGGATTAAGAGAAAGATTAAAGGATTATTATAAATTAGGAGCCAAGTTTACAAAATGGAGAGGTGTTTATAACATATCAAAAGAGCATCCAAGTAAACTCTCAATACAATCTAATGCACATGCCTTAGCTAGATACTCTGCATTAGTTCAAGAATGTAATATGGTTCCAATTGTTGAACCTGAAGTCTTAATGGATGGCGAGCATTCAGCAAAAGAATGTTATGAAAAAACTTCTGAAATAATAAAAAAATGTTTTGAAGAATTAATCTTGCATAAAGTTGATTTGAGAGGAGTTATATTAAAGCCAAATATGATTTTAGCTGGTAATAAATGTAAAAACAAAATATCAAATGAAGAGGTGGCAAAGTTAACTCTTAAATGTTTAAAAGACTCTGTTCCATCGGAGGTACCGGGAATAGCATTTTTATCTGGTGGTCAATCAGAAATAGAGGCTACGGAAAATTTAAATTTGATTAATAAATACAATGATACCAACTTTATAATGAGTTACTCTTATGGACGAGCCCTTCAACAAAGTGCATTAAAATTTTGGTCTCAAGACACAAATAATATTGAGGGAACTCAAAAAATTTTTAACCAAAGAGCAAAAATGAATACACTAGCTGCTCAGGGTAAATGGTCTAAAGAACTTGAGAATTAAAAAAAAAAAATTTATTTATCTCATTTCGCCAACAAAAATTAATAAGTCTTTCTATCAAGATTTAACTAAGGTTCTTCAGCAAAAAAAAGTGAGTTTTTTTCAATTAAGACTTAAAAAGGAAACTCTTAGAAAAAAAATAATCATTGGTGAAAAAATTAAGAAAATTTGCAAAAAATTTAATGTCAAATTTCTTATTAATGATGATGTTTTCATTGCTAAGAAATTAAATGCTGATGGTTGTCATTTAGGTCAAAAAGATATGAATATTACTAAGGCAAGAAAATTGATTGGCAACAAGATAATAGGTGTTACTTGTCATAACTCTATAAAATTATCAAAAATTGCTTTAAAAAATAAAGCTGACTATATAGCGCTAGGAGCTTTTAGTAATTCAAAAACTAAAAAAATAAAATACAGAGCCTCAATTAATTTGCTCAGAAAAGTCAAAAAAATCACCAAAACCCCTGTGGTTGCTATTGGTGGTATTAATTCTAGCAATTATAAAAATCTTTTATTGAATAAAGCAAACTTTTTAGCTATTTCAGGCTACATTTGGGATAACAAAAATCTAAAACCAATTGAGGCAATAAAAAAATTAAAATGAAAATTAGCGCAGGTGAAATAAGAGTTGGTATGCTACTGGAGTATAAAAATGATTTATGGCAGGTACTTAAAACTCAGCATGTAAAACCTGGAAAAGGTGGTGCATTTGCACAAGTTGAAATGAAAAGTGTGAATAAAAATACCAAGCTGAATGAAAGATTTAGATCTAGTGAAACTGTGGAAAAAGCATCTGTTGAGGAAAACTTATATAATTATCTATATGAGAATGATCATAATTATTTCTTTATTGAGCCAAAAACTTTTGAGCAATTAGAGATAAAAAAAAATATTATAGGAGAAAAAGGGAAACTTCTCACTGAAAATTTGGAAGTCTCAATTAATTTTTTTAATGACTCTCCAATTTCAGTTGAATTACCTAATCAGGTAAAATGTATAATAGAAAATACTGACGTTGCTTTAAAAGGTCAAACTGTATCTTCATCATATAAACCAGCTATTTTAGTAAATGGTCTCAACATTCAAGTTCCACCATTTATTGAGGCCGGCGATGAAATTATCGTAGATACAAGAAACTTAGAGTACATCAAAAAAGTTTAAGATTATGAATTCGATTTCAGCAAACTTGAATATAATGATTAAAGCAAGTGAAAAAGCTTCAAAAATTTTAATTAAAGATTTTGGTGAAATAGAAAAATTACAAGTATCAAAAAAAGGACCAAATGACTTTGTCACAAATTCAGATTTAAAAACCGAAAAGATAATTATTGACGAACTTAAAAAAGCTAAACCAAATTATTCAATATTAAGTGAAGAGAAAGGAGTCGAAAATAATAATGACAAAAATAATACTTGGATAATAGATCCAATCGACGGAACAATTAATTATTTACATGGTGTTCCACATTTTGCAATTTCCATAGCACTAAAATCTTATGACAAAATTATTGCTGGATTAATTTATGATCCTATAAAAAATGAAATGTTTTATGCTGAAAAAAATAATGGTGCATACTTTAATAATCAAAGAATAAAAGTTTCCAAAAAAAATAAAATTGAAGATTGTTTGTTTGTAGCAGGAAATAAAATTGATTATGATAGCGAATTATTACTAAGAAAGTCTGGTTGTGCTGCATTAGATATGGCATACGTAGCTGCAGGTAGATATGATGGATATTTTCAAAAAAATTTAAATCTCTGGGATATAGCTGCTGGAATTATCATAGTTGAAGAAGCAGGTGGAGTTTTAAATGAGATTGATTTATCGACTATTAATAATTTAAAAATTATTGCCTCAAATAACAGTATAAACAATAAATTATTTGAAAAATTGAAAAACTTTTAATTGTTTTAAATAAATCTTTTGTTATAAGTCTCGACATGAAAAAAAAAATTCATCCAGATTACCATCCTATTAAAGTTGAAATGACTGATGGTTCAATATTTGAAACAAGGTCTACTTGGGGTAAAGATGGCGAAACAATTAAACTTGAAATTGATCCAAAGTCCCACTCTGCTTGGACTGGAGGAAAACAAAAATTAATGGATAAAGGTAGAATAAGTAAATTTAACAAAAAATTTCAAAACTTTAAATCAGAAAAAAAAAAATAAATGACTAATGCTCCTTTAATGCCAATGGCAACTGCTGTTTGGTTAGTTGAAAATACAACTCTAACATTTAAACAAATTGCAAATTTTTGTAATCTCCATGAGGTTGAGATACAAGGTATTGCCGATGGTGAGGTAGCAAAGGGCATCAAGGCTTACAACCCAATTATTTCAGGTCAATTATCAAGGGAAGAAATTGAATTATCATCTAAAGATGAGAATAGACCACTTAAAATAAACAACTTTGATATTAAAATATCTAATGATGAAAAAAAAATAAAAAGATATGTTCCATTATCAAAACGACAAGATAAACCAGACTCAGCTTTGTGGTTGATAAAACAACATAATATTTTAAAGGACTCTCAAGTCGCAAGGTTAGTTGGAATAACAAAAAATTCTGTAACATCAATCAGAAATAAAAGTCATTGGAATTATAATAATTTAAATCCTAAAGATCCTGTTGCATTAAATTTGATTACTCAAAAAGATCTAGTTGAAGCAATTGAGAAAGCAGAAAGAAGAATTAAAAGAGAAAAAAGAGAGAAAGAAAAACAAAATAAGGAGAATAAGAACTAAAATATGATTAATTTAGTTAGACATAAAAAAATAAAAATGATAACTAAAGTCTCTTTTGGAGGTTTTTATTAAGATCGAAGTTAAAGATAACAATGTTGAACAAGCTCTGAGAGTTTTAAAGAGAAAACTTCAGAGAGATGGTTTTTTTAAAGTTATAAAACTTAAAAACACATATGAAAAACCGTCTGAAAAAAAGAAAAGAATTCTTCAAGAAAATATTAAAAGAGTTAAAAAGCTTAATAAACTTAAAAATAGAATTTAAATTTATCGCGGGGTGGAGCAGTCTGGTAGCTCGTCAGGCTCATAACCTGAAGGTCGGCGGTTCAAATCCGTCCCCCGCAACCAATTTCTATTAATTCAAATATTTTTTAAAAACTTTTTCTAAATTTATAGTTTTTGGATTAAATGACTTGTCATCAACAAAAAAATCATACTTTGGTTTCCCCATCAAAAGTTTATCAAACGTTAAACCGATTTTTAGTAAGTAGTTGTAAGTTTTTTTATAATATTTTTTTTTTATTTTTTCTTTGTTACCTTTGTAACTATTCATATACCTTGCTGTATAAATTATTACCTCGTGCTGATTTTTTTTTAATTTATTTATCAAGTTAATTGTTTTTTTGATTGGTTTAGAATTTTTATAGTCAGATTTTGTTGTTTTGCATATAGTATTATCTAAATCAAAAATAAATATTTTTTTTTTCATACTTTTTAAATTTGATCTTCAATTGAGTTAATCACAAAATTTTTATTAATTTGACTTTTTGCAAAATCTTGATGTAATCCACAATTAAGTTTATAACATGGATAGCATTTCAAATGATTATTTTTTTCTATAATAATATTATTTCTGTATTTAAAAGACTCTATAGGTAAAAAACCTAGGTGAATAATAAAATTTTTTTTATCAAAACAAGATGCTAAATGATTAAATAATCCCTCGTATGTGACTAGAAAATTGCATTTACTTATTACATAACATAATTTTCTATAATTAAGATCAAACATTTTTTTACAATTTTTTAATTCTGGTTCACCTTTTTTTCCTATTTGAATCCATTTGATTTTATCAAAATAATTTACTATTGATTGCATGCCCTCAACAGACCATTCTTTATTTTTTGTAAAAGACTTTTTTGAAGTCGAGTGTATTAATGAAAAATTTGTTGGCAAATTCAGTGTTAGTTGAAATTCATTAATTTCGTTTTTAGAAAAGAAAATTTCATTTTTGATATCATCATATTTCAGGTCTAAAGGAAAATGTTCAGAATTAGCATGTGCTAAGTGTATATTCTTTTTATGATAATATAAAAAATGTTTTTCATTTTTTGAGTCATGTATACTTCGAAATTCAAGAATAGAGTTGCCCATAAGATTTCTCAAAAAGAACCAAATAGGACTTTTTTTTTTCATTTTAAATAATTTGTAAATTCTAGGGTTAAAAAGATAAAATTCATAATAGTTTGTAAAAAGTATTATTTTTTTTTTGTGATTAAGAAAAATTTCTCTCAAAATACTACTCATATAAACATGATCACCAATAGCTGTTCCATTTCTAAAAATTATGACAAAATTTTTTTTTTCAAGTATTTTGTTTATAAAATTGGAAAAAAAATTTTTAATAAATATTGATATTAATTTTTTTATCATTATTTCTAATTTTTTCTCGCTATGATATATCCATAATCTTTAAATAAAACATCAGCGAGAGAATTACTTTTTTTTTTAGTTATCAAACTAATCATCGATGAAAAAGGTTTTTTAAAAAAAGCTTTTATTAAGTTTTTTTTTTGAAATTTGTCAGCATAAAAATTTCTATATCCATTTTCTATAATCCTAAAATTTAGTTGCTTTGCAAAATACTTAAACGTTTTTTGATGATATAAATTTAGGTGTTGATCATACCATAAACTACTTTCATAACCTTTTGATTGAAAACTAAAACCCGTATATAGAGGTACCTCTAAATAAATAAGTTTTTTAAATGATATTTTTTCGAAAATATTTTTTAGTAGATTTATTGGATCTTTTGTGTGTTCAATAACGTGACTTAAAGTTAGCAAAATTTCATCGTCTTTTGAAAGTTTAAAATCGTTTAAATGTTCTCTCTGAAGATCACCATTTATTACATTTAAATTTTCTGATAAAGAGTATTTAAATAAATCAACATCATGTTCATAGCCTAAACTGCTGTTAAAATAATCTTTTGATACTTCAAGCATCTCTCCCGATCCACATCCAATATCAATAAATAAATTTTTAGAAAAAATATGTTTTTTAATAATCTCAAATCTAGCTTCTGAATTTTTTTTTCTCTCAATTTTTTTTTTATTCGATGGAATATCTTGACCACCAGCCTCATAATAATTGAATTCTGTTGCAGTTAAATTTGTCATTGCGAGACAATTTTTACAAATAATAGATATCTGATTTTTTTTTTCTTGTTTATTTCCATAATTGCAAATGTTACAATTTATTATTTTCATAATTTGTTTTTTATAATATTAGTCGTGCTGTATTTCTTATAAAGTTCAATAATTTTAATTTTTCCTCCATAATTTTTGATATAACCTGACCCGGAGATTTTTTTATTTTTATAATCAGCTCCTTTTACAATATAGTCTGGTTTAATTTTCTTAATTAGCTTTAAGGGTGTTTTTTCTCTAAAAATTATCGATAAATTTACAAATTTATTCAAATCTACTTTTTTTTTTCTTATTTTCTCATTTTGAATTGGTCTATTTTTTCCTTTTAATCTTTTTACAGATAGATCAGAATTTATTAAAACAACTAATTTATGATTCTTTTTTTTTGATTTTCTAAAAAGATATTTATGACCTGGGTGTAATAAATCAAAGCATCCATTAGTTACGACAATTTTTTTTTTATCCTTTTTCCATACTTTTATTTTTTGTAAATATGTTGGAAATTTATTTTTTTTTAGCATACTTAAAAATTTCTTTGTAATTAACGAAAGAAGTATATTTTTTACTCACGACTTTTCTTGCGGCTATGATTGCCTTGTTAATCGAGGCCTCGATACTAAAATTCCTTGATAAAAATACTGATAATATAGCTATAAATGTATCACTAGCACCAGTTACATCTATAGGTTTAACTTTTTTTACTTTAAAATATTTTAAATTTTCATTTTTTTTCTTAAAAATTAAATTTTTTTCACCTCTAGTGACTATTATACTTTCAAGAGAACTCAATGTTTTAAAAATTTTATCAAATTTTTGTTTCAATGAAATCTTCCCAGAAAAAAAATTATTAAATTCTTTTAAGTTTGGAACAATTAATTGACATCCGTCATAGATCTTTAATTTAGGCTTTTTTGGATTTACTATTATTAATTTATTGTGAAAATTAAATATTTTAAATATCTTTTGTAAAAAATTATTTTTAATAATACCTTTATTATAGTCTGATATGATTAATAAAGAAAACTTTTTTATATTTTTTTTTATAAATTTAATCACGTTATTAAGTTCTAGATTAGAGAGATCAATTTTTATATCATTGTCTATTCTTGCAATCATTTTTTCATTATTGAATAATCTTTTCTTAACTGTGCATTTTCCGTTTGAAGTAAATATTTTACTTTTTATTTTGTTTTTTCTTATTAGTGATTGTAAGATTTTAGAATTTGTATCGTTCCCTGTTTTACTTATTAAATAAACTGGAGAGCCAATTTTTTTGATATTATTTGCAACATTTGCTGCTCCTCCTAAAAAAAACTTTTTTTTTGTATAATTTAAAATTGGTACAGGCGCCTCAGGGCTAATTCTATTTGACTTGTATTCAACGGAATTATCCAAAATTATGTCACCAATTACTAAAATCATTGGACAAGAGTTACCTTTAAATACATTGTGTAAAAAGTACTAGAGATTATTTCATATCTTATTTTTTTGCTATTTTCTTCATAAAATTCATTAAATGCTTTTGGAACTTGATCACTAAAACAGCCCCAATCATCAAATAATAAATAAGAAACTTTTTGATTAAGTATAAAATTTTTTGAAATCTCTAAAGCTTGAACTGTACTCTCATATTGATCACAATCGTAATGAAAAATATCTATGTGGTTTAATGTATCTGATATTTTTTTTCTTAGATCTTTATTATCAAATGAACTTTGAATTAGTAAATTTTGAGATTTCAAATTATACTTTTCAAGTAACTCTAACACATACTTTTTAGATGTGTTTAAAAATTTACCCCTTTTCCATTTACTATTAGACACTGGAAAATCTGAAAATGTATCTATTCCAATTATTTTACTCTTTTCATCATTTAAATTTTTTGAAAAAAACAAGTAACTATCGCCTCTAAAAACACCAAATTCCAATACATTAATATTTTTTTTTTCTCTTTGAATTTCTTCAATCAAATTTCTAATATTTAAATATCTTTCAAAACGGTGTTTTAGTAAACGAAATTGTTTATTGTAAATAAATTTTGAAAAAATAAATAAATCTTTTTCATTTAGTTTTTCTAAATTATGAATGAGATATTCGTTATCAAAATATTTTTTATATTTTTTTTTGGATTTATATTCGCTTATAAAAAAGCAAAGATAAGACATAATTGATTTTATTTTACTAATCATTTTTTTTTACTCTTACCATAAAAATGTTTTTATATATTTTATTATATTTATCAAAAAAAGTATCAGCTACAGGATAAATATATGAAAAATATTTTTTTTTAGGTAATGAGTTAATAATCTTATTACATCCAACATCTAATTTTACTTTTCCACTATATTCATAAAAATCATCAAAAATAACTGTGGAGTTTTTTGTAATAATCTGATTTACATTTTTCCAATCACTATTTATAGTATTGAATGAATGTCCACCATCTATAAAAGCGAAATCGATCTTGATTTTTTCTTTTACAAACTTTGGTAAAGTGACTTTTGTATCCCCCTTAAATAATCTAACTCTATTATAATTATTTAATTTTTTTGAAATTTTTTTTTTTGATAAAGGTTTTTTGCTTAACTCTTTTTTAATTATATTTTTTTTTTTATAGAAATCCTCAAAAAGATCAAAACCATAATAGTCTATTTCTTTATTAAATATCTTGGCCGTTTCAATCATCTCTTTAGCCCTATTTCCATTGTATACCCCAATTTCTAATATTGATTTTGCTTTACTAATATAGATAGCCTTTAAAAGATAAGCATAACGTTTTGTAGAGCTAAAATTGTATTTAAGGATTCTAAAAATAAATTTTATAAATAAAATCAAATTCATTTAATCAAATACTGAATTTCGATTTTCTACTGTCTTCTAAAAAACCATTGACTGTATCTGCTGTGAGCTTATCAAATGATTTGCCAAATTTCTCAATTTTTTCAATTATAGATGGTGGTGAAGTAATTATATGGCACTTCATCTGTTTAGCTTGTGTATAATTATAAGGCTCTCTAGTGCTTGCCCAAAGAATTTCAACGTTTTTAAAATTTTTTGCAAACTTAATGCTTTTTTTTATTTCGGGTAATGGGTCTTTCCCAACATCACCCATTCTTCCTGCAAATATTGAAATTATTACCTTTGTTTTTTTATTAATTTTTCTTAATATCTTTTTTACTTGGTTTGCTGAATATACAGCAGTTATATTTAATTTAATATTCTTTGAGTTTAGTTTCTCAATTACATCGCCCATAAACTTACTTTTAGAATTTGTCACTGGGACCTTAACAAATACATTTTTGCCCCATTTATTTATTTCAAGGCCTTGAAAAATCATTTCATTCGATTTATCGGCAAAAACTTCTAGTGAAACTGGTTTTTTAGTTATTTTAAGAATTTTTTTACTGTATTTTTGATAATCTTTTGCGCCTGCTTTTCTCATCAAGCTTGGATTTGTTGTAAAGCCCTTAACAATTTTTTTTTTTGAAAATTTTTTTATAAGTTTTAAATCAGCAATATCACAAAAAATTTTAGTCATTTAACATTTGATTCTCTACATTTTCACAAATTATATGTGAAATAATTTGATGCATTTCTTGAATTCTAGCGGTATTTTTAGACTTTATTATTAAGCTTAAATCTGAGTAAGACTTGCATTTTCCACCATCATTTCCTAAAAAAGCTATGGATTTAATTCCCTTAGATTTCGCAACTTTTAAAACTTTAATTATATTTTTACTATTCCCTGATGTAGACATTACAATTAATAAATCTCCTGCTCTGCCTAATCCATCTAGCTGTCTAGAAAAGATATTTTCAAAACCATAATCGTTACTAATTGCAGTTGTTGATGATATGTCAGCACTGAGCGCTATAGAACTCACAGGTTTTCTGTTAAATTTAAATCTACCTATAAGCTCTGCTGACATATGCTGGCTCTCTGCAGCACTTCCACCATTTCCAGCCCAAAAGATAGTCCTATTTTTCTTAATAGTGTTAAAAAATAACTTCAAAATATCATTTATTTTTTCATTCAAATATTTTTTATTTTTTGAAATTAAGGAAGTTAACTCATCAAAACTTGAATTAATGTTTTTTTCCATAACTAAAATTATAATAATACTAAGATAAGTATTTACAAACTCTTAATTATATCCTCTGTCATTTTTTTTGCATCAGCAAATAACATTAGAGTGTTATCTTTATAAAATAAGTCGTTATCAATGCCAGCATATCCTGGGGAAAGACTTCTTTTAACAAAAAGAACAGATTTACATTTCTCTACATCTAAAACTGGCATCCCATAAATTGGACTTTGAGGATCAGTTTTAGCAACTGGATTAGTAACATCATTTGCTCCAATAACAAAAGCTACATCTGCATTAGCAAAATCATTATTAATTTCCTCTAATTCAAAAACCTCATCATAAGGAACATTCGCCTCAGCTAGTAAAACATTCATATGTCCAGGCATTCTTCCAGCCACAGGATGGATGGCATAAGAAACTTTAATATCATTTTTTTTTAATGTATCGACCATTTCTCTTAGTGCATGCTGAGCTTGAGCTACAGCCATACCATATCCAGGCACAATGATTACAGAAGAGGCGTTCTTCATTAAAAATGCTGCATCATCTGCGTTACCGCTTTTAACAGGTCTTTGTTCTTTATTCTTGTTGCCAGAAATTTGTTCTGTCCCGCCAAAGCCACCTAATATTACATTAAAGAATGATCTATTCATGCCTTTACACATAATGTAAGAAAGTATTGCCCCAGAAGATCCAACTATTGCTCCTGTAATAATTAATGCAGTATTTTCTAATGTAAATCCTATCCCAGCAGCAGCCCAGCCTGAATAAGAATTCAACATTGAAATTACAACAGGCATATCTGCGCCGCCGATAGGTATTATTATTAAAAAACCAATCAAAAAAGATACAAGTATTAAAATCCAAAATAAATTAGATGCTTGGGTAGAACACAAAAAGTAAATTAAAATTACTATAGATAATAAAATTAGAGCGTTTAGGTAATGTTGGCCTTTAAAAGTAATTGGAGCCCCAGACATAATGCCCTGAAGTTTTAAGAAAGCAATAATTGAACCTGAAAATGTTATTGCTCCAACTGCAGCTCCAATAGACATTTCGATCAAGCTTGCTAAATATATATTACCTGAAGTGCCTAAATTAAAAGCTTGAGGATTTATAAAAGCTGAAATAGCAACAAAAACTGCAGCCAAACCAACTAAGCTGTGAAAACCTGCAACCAACTCAGGCATAGCGGTCATTGGGATTTTGTAGGCAATAAATGCCCCAATAGATCCACCAACTAATAAAAATATCAAAACATATAAAAAACCAGATGAGAAATTTCCTAATGATATGAATGTAACAGTAATAGCTATAAACATACCTATAATACCAAATAAATTTCCTTGTCTCGATGTTTCAGGTGATGAAAGGCCTCTAAGAGCTAAAATAAATAGAACTCCAGAAATCAAGTAGAAAATTGCAGATAAATTTGCTGACATTTTTATTTATCCTTTTTTTTCTTTTTGTACATTGCCAACATTCTCTGGGTTACCAGGAAACCACCAAAAATATTTACTGCAGCTAAAGTAATTGCAATAAATCCATAAATGCTAGAGGAATTAAAAATTTGATCATCAGTATTTGCCAAGGCTGCAATTATAGCGCCAACAATTATCACAGATGAAATGGCATTTGTAACTGACATTAGTGGAGTGTGAAGAGATGGAGTTACACTCCACACAACATAATAACCAACAAAAATTGATAATATGAATATACTCAATCTAAATATAAAAGGGTCAATTTCCATAACTAATACTTTAATAAGGTTTTATTAATAATTTCATCGTCTAAGTTAATATTTATATCTTTTTTCTCATTATCGTACAAATTTAATACAAAGTTATATAAATTTTTTGCATATAAATTTGATGCTGAAGTTGGCAATTTGTTTAAAATATTCGCCTCCCCTAAAATTTTTACACCATTATAATCTACCATCTGGTTGACTTTTGAAGCAGAGGTATTTCCACCTTGTATAGCTGCAAGGTCATATATTATTGACCCGGGTCGCATATTATTTAGCATATAATCAGATATAATAACTGGCGCTTTTTTTCCTGGTATCAATGCGGTGCAAATTACTATATCAATTTTTTTTAATGTTTCGGCTAAGAGTTCCTCTTGTTTTTTTTTAAATTCACCAGATGTTTCTTTTGCATAACCACCTTCTGTCTCTAAATTTTCTGATCCTTCAACTGTTAAAAATTTTCCACCCAAACTTTCAACTTGTTCCTTTGAAGCCATTCTTACATCTGTTGCAAAAACTATTGCCCCCATTCTTTTTGCTGTTGCAATCGCTTGCAAGCCTGCAACACCAGCACCAACCACTAAAACTTTTGCAGCTGGTATAGTGCCAGCCGCTGTCATCATCATTGGAATTGCTTTTTCAAAATATGCAAATGCTTCTAAAACAGCTTTATAACCAGCTAAATTTGCCTGAGAAGAAAGAATATCCATAGATTGCGCCCTAGTTATCCTTGGTAAAAGTTCTAAAGAAAAACAATTTACTTTTTTAGCGGTAAGCATTTTTAGTTTTTCAGTATTTGCAATAGAATCTAATATCCCAATTAAGTTTTGATTTTCTTTGAAGTAGGAAAGTTTTTTCTCATCCGGAAGATTCAACTGAACAATAATGTCTGAATTACCTATTATATCTTTTTCATCATTAGATATTTTAACACCTAAATCTTTATAATCTTCATCTTTAAAACCTAAATGAGTCCCGTAATTTTCAGATAAGATTACTTCAAAACCGCTCGATATATATTTTCTTGCAATTTCTGGGGTTATTGAAACTCTTTTTTCGTCAGTAGTATTTTCTGATATTGAGCTGATTTTCATAAGATCTATAATAAAAAAATGGCCATCAAAACCAACACAGCTACAACTACAACAGTTCCCCAAAGAACAAATTTAGTAAAATTATTCCAAGTTTTTTTATGGTTTTCATTATCCATAAAAGCTATTTTTGTCTTGCTTTAAATTTTGGGTTATTCTTATTGATTATATAGACTCTACCTCTTCTTCTAACAAGTTTCGAACCAAGGTCTCTTTTTTTGAGTGATTTTAATGAGCTTTTTATTTTCATACGATTATTTAATGCCGGCAATGTCCTACTCTTCCATGTCTTAAGACAAAGTACCATCGGCGCATAAAGGCTTGACTTCCGAGTTCGGAATGGGATCGGGTATAACACTCTAGCAATAATCACCGGCAGATGGTTTATACTTATTTAAAAAAAAATGTAAATGACTAAAAAACATCATAATCATAGCTATATTTAAAAAAATGAAAGAAAATTTATTTTATTGGGGGCCTTTTTTAGATAGAGATATCGGGACTAAAAAAGCAATTTTTAATTCTGCCTTATCAATTAACAAATATTCAAAGAAATTTAATTCAAAAATTATTAATACAATTGGCGAGTGGGATAATGAGGAAAAAAATAATTTGGTAAAATACATCAACCTTAATAACAAAATTTTTGAAAAATTACCAAAATATAGTTTTGTAAAAAGTAGGGTATCTTTTTCGATAATTTTTTTTAAATGTTTTTGGCAACTTAAAAAGTTATTAAATGAAAAAAAACCCAAATATCTAATAATTCATTTGATGACAAGCATTCCATTTGTATTATTTCTAATTTTTGATTTTAAAACTAAAATATTGTTTAGAGTTTCTGGTAGACCCAAATTAAATTTTTTAAGAAAATTTTTATGGAAAATTTCTAATAAAAATATTGCTATGGTTTTTTGTAATACCGCCGAGCAAAAAAAAGAGTTAATATCAAAAAATATTTTTCCTGAAAATAAAGTTAAAGTTTTATATGATCCAGTTTACTCAATTGAAAATGTATTAAGGCAAAGGAGATTAGGTTTGCTTGATAGTAATTTTAAAAAAAATAATATCATAATGGTAGGTAGATTAACTAAACAAAAAAATTTTGAAATTTTCATTAAAGCTTCTGAACAATTATATAAAAAAGACTTACTAAAATTTAATACTTATATTTTTGGTCATGGTGAAGATAAAGAAAAATTAGAAGAATTAATAAAAAAACTTCAACTTGAAAAAAAAATTTTTTTAATGGGTAGTAAAAAAAATATCCACAAGTACTATTCGCAAAGCAAGCTATTCATCTTAACTTCGTTGTGGGAAGATCCAGGATTTGTTTTAATCGAAGCAATCCTTAATGACTTACCAATAATTTCAAGTAATTGTAAAAATGGTCCAAATGAAATACTTAAAGGAAATGATGGAGGTATTTTATTTGAAAATAACAATATAGATGATTTAAGAAATAAAATGATTAAATTTTTAAATTTAAGTGAGAGAGAAATCAATAAGAAAAAAATTATTTCAAAAAAGAATATTAAAAAATATTCTTTATTTAGACACTTTAAATTATTAGAAAATTATATAAGCAGTAATTCAAAGTTATGAATGAAAAAAAATTAATAAATAAAGATAATTTTATTTTATTATTTTTTTCGTTATTACCTGTTTCATTTATCATTGGTAATGCAATTTTAGAACTTAATATAATTTTAATTACTCTTTTTTTTCTCAACGAAATACTTAGAGACCAAAAGTACTTATATCAATTTCTAAAGAGTAGATTATTTCTTATATTATCAATTTTATGGATATATTTAATTTTTAATTCTCTAATTGGTATCAATTATGAAAATTCTTTAAGGAGAGGTGCATTTTTTTTTAGATATATTTTTCTTGTTTTTGCATTGATATACTTTTTAAAAAACGAAGCGTTAAGAAACAAAGTAATTAATTTTTGGACTTTAATTTTATTAATAGTTTCGTTTGATATATTTTTTGAATTTATTTATGGAAAAAATATTCTTGGGTTTGAAAGCCCAATGAAAAATGAGAGAATTGTAAGTTTTTTTCAAGATGAATTAATCGTTGGAAGTTATTTATCAACATTTTTATTTATTATAGTAGGCAGATTTTATTTCGATGAAAAAAAGAATTTGTCGATTATCTTATTTTTAATTTTTTTTATTTCTATATTAGTTACTGGGGAAAGATCTATTTCACTAAAACTTTTATTCTCAGTATTTTTAATTATTTTTTTTGTTTTAAATAAACATAAATTAAAGATATTGGCTTTAATATCCTTAATTTTATTAATCATTTTTACAGTATCTACTGGTAAATTGAGCAATAGATACAAAAATACATTTCAGAGTATAAATAAAAGTTTTGTTAATCAGAATTTATATCTAAATATTTTAGAAACAAAATATATTAATCAATCTTTATTTTCTTATGAAATACTTAAACAAAGAATTTTTTTTGGTGTTGGAACCAAAAATTATTTAAAAGCCTGCAACGAATTGAAAATAACATCTGATAGAGAAATTATAAAAGAAAAAGTTGTTTACTGTTATACTCACCCACATCAATTTTATTATGAATTCATTTCAGAACATGGTGTTTTGGGAACCATAATTATTTTATCATTAATTTTAAGCCTTTTTTTTACAAATAAAAGCAAAGTTATTGATAAAGAAAAGCAGCGTAAACTTTTTATATTCAAAATTTATATTATTATTTCATTACTCCCAATAATCCCAACTGGAAACTTCTTTTCAAGTTTAAATCTTTTTCAATTTTTTTTAAATTATGCGTTATATTATGTTTATTATAATAGTATTGATCCGGTTTCTAAAGACTAAAATTTTTTAATTACTAAACAAAAGATCTAAAAAATTTATAAATAAAATACAAAACTTTTAGTCTAACATTGGCAAACTCTTTTATTTTACCAAAAAAATTAGACTCAAACATATTATCAAAAAAATAAATTTCCTTATTTGACTCATAATTTAAGTCTTTATTCTTTTCCTCTGAGATAATAAAATTTATCAGTATTCTATTTTTGAGAGAATTATTTTTTGTCCCTCTGTGCCAAATAAATGCTTCTCTAACAAATATATCTCCTTTGTTAAGAGATAATTGATATTTCTTTTTAAGAAAGTATTTAAAAAGAAATTTCCAATACGGTAATTCTTCAATATGAGATTTCTCATAAAGTTCAGTTGGTCCATTATCTTTATCAATATTATCCAAGCATAATGAAATTATTATTTTTCTTGGTTTTTTTTTTCCATCAGTGTGAAATAACTGATTATAACTATTTGGATGTGCAAACAATAAATTTCCCCCACAAAATACACTGTACTCGTTATCTTTAAAATCAGTTAGATCAGAAATTAGTTTGTTTATATTTTTTTTTTTTAGGTAAGACCAAATTTTATCACCTTTATGACCTAGATTAATATTTATGTTACCAATTAAATTTCCTCCTAAATTTTTAATTCTTTTTTTTTCAAGAAAAAATTTTTCATTAATTTGATCGTTAAGTTCTTTACATAATTCAAAAAAATTATCATCATCGATAAATCTATTAATTTTAATAAAACCTAGATTTTCAAATTTTTTTTTGATATCGTTATAGTCTATCATTATAGTATGTACAAAACTCCGATCATATTTTTAACATATAAAAGACCTGAGGAAACAAAAAAAATTTTGGAAATTTTTTTAGAGATTAAGCCAAAAAAATTATATATTTTTCAAGATGGTCAAAAATCAGATTTTAATAAAAACGAAAAAAATAACCATAAACAAACCTCAAAAATAATACAAAATTTTTCCAAAATAAAAGCAAAAAAGTTTTTTTTTTCAAAAAATATAGGTCAAAAATATATTGGCTTTAAAATTTTAAACAAAGTTTTTAAATATGAAGAAAAGGCAATTATACTTGAGGATGATTGTATACCTGAATTTGGTTTTTTTAGATTCTGTGATTTAATGTTAAAAAAGTATCACTCTAGAAAAAATATTGCTCATATCTCCGGATGTAATCTTTACTATGGAACTTCAATAAGAAAAATAACTAAAGGAGATTATTTATTTTCTAAATATCCTCATTTTATGGGATGGGCAACATGGAAAGATAGGTGGAAAAAATATTATGACCCCAATATCAAAGACTGGCCATCTAAGAAAAAATATTTTTTAAATAATTGTAAATTAAGAGAGGGAGAGAAAAGATATTTTTCATACTATTTAGATAAAATATATGATGGGAAGCAAATTGCATGGGATACTCAGTGGCTTTATTATAATATTTTGAACAACCTCAAAACAATTGTGCCAACTGTAAACTTAATCAAAAATATTGGTTTTTATAGTTCACCCACAGGTAAAGGTGCAAAAAAATTCAGAAATCTAGCAACCAGAAATATAATTTTTCCTATTAAAGAAAATAATACCGAGAAAATTTGTATTAAATATGATGAGTATTTATATAAGTCATTTTATAATAGACCAAACTTGGTAATTAGGATTTTTAAAAAAATTAAAATTATTTTAAAGCCTTTAATTTTTTTTTATAGAACTTAACTCTAACGGTTTTAGCGTTAGGTTTGAATCCTTTAATTCGTATTTGTTTAATTAATTTTTTAAGATCTTTTTCTATTTTTGTAAATTTAAAATTCTTGAAATATCTTTTAAAATTTTTACTTCCTACATCGTAATTACGATGGTCTTTATTGCTTGGATTAAATTTAATTAAACTTTTAGATTTATTAAGTACTTTAATAATTTTTTTTGATAAAATATCTATATTTGTACTGAAAGCTAAAGCATTAACAATAAATGAGCCAGTATTCTTCTTTATTATGTATTCGTACATTCTTGAAACATCATTTACTGACAAAAATGGTCTAGACTGTTTCCCATCACCATCAATTGTAATTTTTTTGTTATTTAAAAGAAGATAAGAAAAAACATTTATTACCAGGTCAAGTCTCATAGCATTAGAAAATCCATATAGAGTTGCGTTTCTAAGAATATTGACTCTAAAATTATTCGATCTAAGTTTATAAATTTTTTTCTCAGCGCTATACACAGCTTTAGCATAGCAGCTCAAAGGATTTATCTTGGATTTTTCGTAAACCTTTTTTTTATTAAAACCATAAATTGAACAAGAGGAATTAAAAATATATCTTTTAACACCTGATTTTTTAGCAAGCATTGCAAACTTATATCTTGCACTGTAATTTATTTTTGTTGAATAATTTTTGTTTAAATCTGAAGAAGGGTCATTTGCGATACCAACAACATCACATATAGTATCTATATTTTTAAAATCTTCTTTTTTAACATCTAAAATATTTTTTTTTTTAAATATAAGTCTGTCATTATTCTTAATTTTTTTTCTATTCTTTAGAATCCAATCAAAATAAAATAAATCATAAATTGTTACATGAAAATTTTTTAATAATATTTGTGTGAGTTCAGTGCCAACATAGCCTGCTCCACCTACTATTAATATTTTTTTCATTGAATTTATTAGTTAAGATAACTAATTTTATAACTTATAAATAATGAAAAATAAATCAAAATTCTATTTGAGCTTCCTTAAAAAAAAATTTCTTGAGAGAGAAATTAATCAACTAGCAAAAAAATACATTAAAGAGAGATATATTAGATTAGCTACAATCTCATACGATGGCATAGCTAATTATACTAATATTTACGGTTTCTATGAAAATGAAATAATAAATATTTTAAGTAAGATTTTCAAAAGAAATAATATCACTAATGTATTTCTAGATGTTGGTGCAAATTATGGAACTTATAGTGTCTATCTCTCAAAATATTTTAAGAAGGTTATAGCATTTGAAGCGGATCCAAGAATATATAAATTATTAGATTTTAATACTGAAAATTTTTCTAACATACATTGTTTAAATTATGCAGTATCAGATAGCAAAGGTTCAAAAAAATTTTATATAGACTTTAAAAATTTTGGAGCGAATTCTTTAATAAAAAAGAGGTTCAATAAAACTATTCAAGTTAAATCAAATACTCTTGATAAATTAATCAAAAAACAAACTTTAAATAATTCTTTTGTAAAAATTGATACAGAGGGAAGTGAAATTTTAGTTTTAAAAGGAATGAATAAAACTTTAAATTCAAAAAATTTGGTAATTGGAGTTGAACAATTAAAAGAAGAGTTTTTTATAAAAAAAAATATCTATACATCTAAATGTTTAGAGTTCTTAAAAAAGAAAGGATTTAATTTTTTTTATGAAATTGAAATTAAAGAATGGAGGTTTGAATATCCCTATTTTTCAAAATTTTTTAAACTACTAGAAATAATTTTTTTTATAAAACCCTATGTAGATGTTAAATTAAAAAGAATAAATTTTTTTAAAAAAAAAATCTATCAACAAATTATTTGTTCAAAAAAAGATATCGCTAATATTTAACTATTTTTGGAATTGGAAAAGGCCTAATAAAAATAAATTTTTTATTTATTTTTTTACACTTAATCTTAATACTATCAAAGAAATTCCAAGCTAAAATTATAATGTAAGCACTTTTTAAGTTTTTTAAATAAGTTGAATTTTTGATAATAATTCTTTTCCCGGGAACAAATCTGTGTTGTTTTAATTGATTATCATCAATTACGACTTTAAGATCTTTATTGGTTAAATCCAAAACATGACTTAAAGTCGTTAATTTCGCTGGTGCACCATATCCAATTATATCTAAGCCCTTATTTTTTAACTTATCTAAAATTATTCTTAATCTTTTTTTTTGGTTTAATATATCCTTATAAAATTGAATATAAGTCTTTACACTAAAAACCTTATTATCTAATTCTTTTTTAATCTGTAAGGATATTTTTTTTTTATTTACTTTTTTTGAATTTTTATGACTAATGTAAATTCTTATTGATCCTCCCTGAGCATCTATCAAATCGAAATCAAAAATCTCTAATCCAAATTTTTGAAAAAATTTAATTAATGGGTTTAGACTATGATAACTCATATGTTCATGATAAATTGTATCAAATGTTTTTTTCTTAAGAACAGTTAACAAATATGAAACTTCAATAATAAAAACACCTTTTTGAGATAATAAATTTTTTATACCAGCAGTAAAATTTTGTAAATTTGGTGAGTGAGCAAATACATTATTTGCAGTTATTAAATCAAATTTTCCATATTTTTTTTTTAGTTTTTTGCTAAAAGTATTTGAAAAATAACCCGTATTAAAATCAATTTTTTTATCTATGTTAAATTTTTTTAAATTTTTAGCAGGGTCTACTCCCACAACTGTTTTAAAGTTTTTTTTAATAAAAAAATTTAGAAATGTTCCATCATTGCAAGCAATATCTAAAATTGATGATTTATAATTTAAATTTAATTTTTTAATAACTCTATCAGCATATGTTTTAAAATGATTTACTAAAACGTTAGAAGTCCCTGAAACATAAAGATAATTGTCAAACATAAGTTTTGGATTTATTAATTCTTTTAATTGTAAATGACCACAATTTTTACAAAGAACACAACTTAAATTAAAATATATTTCTTTTTCTAGTTTGGTCTTAGGATATGAATTTGCTAATGGTGTCTTATTAAAATTTATAACTTGTTTAATATTTTTGGATGAACATAAAACACAAGTCTTTTTTATAATAATTTTTTTCTTATTAAAATTTATTTTATCTTCATTGATCATCATTAATTGTATTCTTTAATCTGTATTCTTAAGATACCCATCAAACAACCTATCACTCTTGTCATGTACATAATAGATTTAAAAAAATCTTTTTTATTTAAAGATATTGCTTTAATCAAATGTATAAAAGAATAGGTAAAATCTCTCAAAATTTTAAAAAAAATAAAAAAATTTCCTACAGCAAAACCATATAATTTTTTATATATAATATTTGATGATGCTCCATATCTTAAATTTCTTTTAAAAAACCAATTAAAGTTTTCTCTCTTTTTATCTCTCAACTCATAGACTAATGCTTTCTTGTTCCAAATAATTCTTTTACCAATTTTATTTAATTGTAAAAAAAATAATTGATCTTCACCTCCTATTTGGTTTAGTTCTTTTTCGAATATAAATGAATTTTCTATAGCTTTTTTCCTGAAAATAATATTATTAGTTGAAGCCCATCTAATTTGTAATTTGTGTGTCTCATGTCTTTCTAGAACTTTCATGTATATATTATTTGAAACCGAAATTTGGGGACCTGAAACAATATCAATTTTTTTTTCTCTGATTAGTTCAATCATTGATTTCAACCATTTCTTATCAACATAACAATCATCATCAAAGAAAGAGGCGTAACTGAATTTTTTATTTCTTAAGATCTCAAGAACTTTGTTTCTTGAGTCAGATATTCCCACGAGTTTTTCTTGATAAAATCTAATGTTTAGTTGTTTTTTAAATTTTTTTAGAATCTCATTATAATTCTTGTCATCGCTAGATATGATTAAAGTCTCTATTTTAAAGTCTAATAAGTTACTTAAATTAGAAATTGAGGACAATGTTTCAACTAATTTTTTTTTTCTATTCTTGGTACAAATACAAAAAATTATTTTATCTCTCATTTTTTTAAGATTTTATATGATGATAAATAAACTATTAAATTAATAAGTAGAATAATTGATAACATAAAAGAATTTTTGTAAAAAAAGATTGAAAATCCAAAAATAATAAGATTGAATAAATTTATTAAATTAGCAGCAATTAAATTTGCTTGATAGTTATTTTTAATTTTTTTTTTTAAAAAAATATAAAAATAATGATGTAGGTGATTATTGTCTGGCTTAGTTGGATTATACTTTAATTGCAGTTTTCTAATGATTGAAAATAAAGTTTCAAATGCTGGGTACCACAAAATTACAACTATAAACAAAACAGATAGATCTTTTATATAATTATAAAAATCAATACATACATATCCAGCCAAACAAGAAACAGCGTAGGCACCGGAATCACCTAAAAAACTTTTGTTGAAAAAGTTAAATAATAAAATTACAGAAAGTATCAATATTATACTAATTAAAAATTCTACATCATAACTAATATTAAAAATTTTTATTAAAATAATAATACTTGAAAAAACCAAAACATAATAACCAATCGTAAGTGTATTCAACCCATCAAAAAAATTCGATCCATTTATTAAAACTAAAATGCAAAGTACTGAAAATAAAAGACTTATATATTTATTTTTTAAGAATATATCTAAATATTTTAAATCAGTAGAACTTACACCTAAATCTAAGGTATAAACAAAAAAAGAAATTATTAAAAATTGTAATAGAAATCTTAATGATGGTAAATTTAAAATTTTCAAATCTGAAATTATTCCAATAAAAAAGATTAAAAAAATAAATAATAATAAACCAATACTGGCATCACAAAAAAAAATAAACAATAATAAGAAAACTGTTCCACCAGATAGTACGATATTGTTATTTATATTGACAAAATTTTTATGAGAAGAGTATTTAGGATCATCAAGAAGTAATTTTTTTTTTAATAAAATTTTATTAATCAAATGATGTGCTATTATGCCAATGAAAAACTTAGCTAATATCATAAATATTTTTTTTGCTTAATCTTTTTTAAAATATAATAAATTGAAAGTCTTATTACATAAAAAAATGTAATTAAAAAATTTTGTTTTTCAGCTTTGTTAAAAACTATGAAGGCGTCAGTTAGTTTTTGTATAATATCGCTTGATAAAGAGTTTTCTGTTTTTCTCCATTTTAAGAGCTTATTATTAATCCCATAAATCACTACTCTTTTTGAAATTTTTAACCAGAGTAAAAAATCCTCTTTTGTTTTTGTATTTCCAAATTTTAAGGATCCTTTTAGTAATGAGCGTTTAAGTATTACAGATGATAATGCTATATCACATGACCTTAGTAAATCATTATAAGTTAAAGTTTTTTTTACAACCATCTCACCTATAATTTTGTTTCGGGTATTTATCAAATTGTAATCTGTGTGAGAAAAATAAAAATTTTTTTTTCTCATTAGATTTAATTGAATTTCAGATTTTTTTTTATGCCATACATCATCAGCATCACAAAAAGCTATATATTTTGATTTTGAATTTTTAATACCAATATTTCTTGATTTGCCTACACCTAAATTTTTTTTATTAATGATTATTTTGTATTTAATTTTGTTTTTAATAATTCTTTTAATATATGAAATATCAGACTTATCTGTTTGATCATATATAATTATTAACTCATGGTTTTTGAAACTTTGATTTATAATCGATTCCAAAGTTTGTTTAATATATTTTTTCTTTTTAAAATAAGGAAGAATTATTGATAGATACATAAGTTATTTATTCAAAATTAAGATAAGTATTTATAATATACTGAAGAAATAACATTAAAAATATGTCTATTATTTGATATGAAAAAAAAAATTATTTTTTTTTGTCCATCTATTGGAATAGGGGGTGTTGAAAAAAACTTATATAAAATAGTAAATTTTTTTGCAATTAAAAACCAAATTGTATATTTGATTACTTTTCGAAAGAATAATATTCAAAAAAAATTTCATAAAAATGTTAAAATTATTGATAGCACTTTTTTTGGGAATTTTCCTTTACCAAATTTTTTAAAAATTTTATTTTGCTTTCTAAACTATTTTTGGAAGTTTGGATTTAAGAAAAATTTGTTGTTTGTGTCTTTCCAATCTAATTTATATTTTATTTTATTAGCTAAATTTACGCAGAATAAGATTATAGCAAGATCTAATGCTGCTCCAAATTATTATATATCAAATAGATTTAAAAAAAAAATATTTCAAATTATATACAAAATGGCTGATAAAATAATTGTTAATAGTAAAGAATTTAAAAAAATATTTATCAAAACTTTTAAAGTAAATCCAATTGTAATTTATAATCCCGCTTATAATAAAAAAGATCAATTTAAATTTAAAAATGTTGTAAAAAAAGATATTATTTATTTTCTAAATGTAGCTAGACTTACTGATCAGAAAAACCATATAATTATGTTAAAGGCTTTTAAAGAAATTAAACATATAAATTATAAACTTAAAATTATAGGCAATGGTTTAGAAGAAAATAATTTAAAAAGTTACATACTAAGAAATAATTTACAAAATAATATTCAAATAATAAAAAATATTTCAAACTCTATAAAATATCTAAAAAAATGCGATGCATTCATTTTGACTTCTAAATTTGAGGGTTTGCCTAATGTGTTAATTGAAGCACAAATGATGAAAAAATTTATAATTTCATCAAATTGTCCAACTGGACCCAAAGAAATTCTGATGAATGGTGATGCTGGTTATTTATTTAAGAACAATAATTACAAAGACTTAAAAAAAAATATAATCAGATTCATTCAAAATAAAAATTCTGTCGATATTAAAAATAAAATTAAAATTGGTTACAAAAATCTATATAGATTCGAAGAAAAAACAAATTTAGAAAAATACTATAAAGAAATTATGACCTTATGAAAAAAAATCTTATATTTTTTATGTCTGATTTTGCATTTGGAGGAGCAGGAAATTCAATTTCTAAACTTTGTTTAAATTTATCAAAAAAAAATTATAAAATTTCAATCATCTGTATAGGTAAGTGTGGATACAGTAAAATTTTTAAAAAAAATAATATTACAGTCTATGAGTTGAATAGTAAGAAATTAATTTTTTCAATTTTTTTAATAAGTAATTTACTAAAAAAAATT